>NZ_JBEYYI010000003.1:0-485108 GCF_040645495.1 Nocardia sp. NPDC046763
TCGGCGAGCACATGCCCGGCCTCCACCCGCATCCCCTCGTCCACGATCGGACGCTGGTTGGCGCAGGTGCCCTGGTTCGAACGCTCGAACTTACGCAGGCGGTACGAACGGCGGGTGCCATCGTCGTGCATGACGGTGATGAAGTCGGCCGAAACCTCCTCCACCACACCGGGTTTCTCGTTCAGCACGACATCGCCGGAATCGATCGCCACCCGCATTTCCATGCCTGTGCCCACCAGTGGCGCCTCCGAGCGGATCAGCGGCACCGACTGCTTCTGCATGTTCGCGCCCATGAGCGCCCGGTTGGCGTCGTCGTGCTCGAGGAACGGGATCATGGCGGTGGCCACCGACACCATCTGGCGCGGCGACACGTCCATGTAGTCGACGGCGGCGGCATGAACCAGTTCTACTTCGGAGTTCTTGCGCCGCACCGCGATTCGATCGGACACGAAGCGCCCCGCCGCATCCAGCGGTTCGTTGGCCTGCGCCACCACGTGCAGGTCCTCTTCGTCGGCGGACAGATAGTCGATCTCGTCGGTCACCCGGCCGTCGGTCACCCGCCGGTACGGAGTCTCGATGAACCCGAACGGATTGACCCGCGCGTACACCGCCAGATACCCCATCAGGCCGATATTCGGCCCCTCCGGCGTCTCGATCGGGCACATCCGGCCGTAGTGGCTGTAGTGCACATCGCGGACCTCGAGGCTGGCCCGTTCCCGATTGAGCCCGCCGGGTCCGAGCGCCGAGAGCCGCCGCTTGTGGGTGAGGCTCGCCAGCGGATTGCGGTGATCCATGAACTGCGAGAACTGGGAGGTGCCGAAGAACTCCCGCAGCGCCGCCACGACCGGCCGGATGTTCAGCAGCGACTGCGGGGTCACGGCCTCGATGTCCTGGGTCGTCATGCGTTCGCGCACCACGCGTTCCATGCGTGACAGGCCCAGCCGCAGCTGGTTCTGGATGAGTTCGCCGACGGTGCGGACCCGGCGATTGCCGAAGTGGTCGATATCGTCGACCTCGACCGGGACCTCGATGCCACCGGGCGCGGTCATCACCTTCTCGCCCGCGTGCAGGCGCAGCAGGTAGTCGATGATCGTGACGAGGTCCTCCTCGGTGAGTACCGGGGAGCCGACCGCCTCGGTCGTGTGGATGCCGAGTTTCTTGTTCACCTTGTAGCGGCCGACGCGGGCCAGGTCGTAGCGCTTCTCCTTGAAGAACAGATTCTCCAGCAGCAGCTGCGCGGACTCCTTGGTCGGCGGCTCGCCGGGGCGCAGCTTGCGGTGGATGTCCAGCAACGCCTCGTCGGTGCCGGGCGTGTTGTCCTTCTCCAGCGAGGTCAGCATGATGCCGGAGTGTCCGAAGCGCTCGGCGATCTGCTCGCTGGTCCAGCCGAGCGCCTTGAGCAGGACCGTCACCGGCTGCCGGCGCTTGCGATCGATCCGGACGCCGACGGTGTCGCGCTTGTCCACGTCGAACTCCAACCACGCGCCACGGGAGGGGATGACGCGCGCGGAATACAGTGTCTTCTCGGTGGATTTGTCGATGCTCTCGTCGAAATAGACGCCGGGAGAGCGGATCAGCTGCGAGATGACCACACGTTCGGTGCCATTGATGACGAAGGTGCCAGTGCCGGTCATCATCGGGAAATCGCCCAGGAATACCGTCTGGGATTTGATCTCTCCGGTGTTGTGGTTGATGAACTCCGCCGTCACGAAAAGTGGTGCCGCATAGGTCAGATCCCGGTCCTTGCACTCCTCGATCGAGGTCTTGACGTCCTCGAAGCGGGGTTCGGACAGGGTCAGCGACATGGTTCCCGCGAAGTCCTCGATGGGGCTGATCTCGTCGAGAACCTCCTCCAGCCCGCTGGCACGCGCGCTGCCGTGCGCGGCCACCCGTGCGCGCCAATCGGCCGCGCCGGTCAGCCAGCCGAACGAATCGGTCTGCACCCGCAGGAGATCCGGAACTGCCAGCGGTTCGGTCACCGTGGCGAACGAAACCCGCTCGGTCTGATTCGAGACTGTCAAAATGCGTCCTTCCAGCACCTCGCGCCGCCCGCGCAGGCGGTCGGTCGCGGTATCTGCTTGTCCTGTGGCCGTAATTCACGCGCACCGGCGCCGGCCGCCCGAACATGGCTCGACAACAACGGGTGGATGAAGCCGCACGCAGACAGCACGACCTTCCACGGTCATTTCACATTTCGAGAGTCGGACAGCACCCGCCCAGGCGCGAAATCTCAAATTACACCTGCGGTCAACAGATGTCGAGAGGCGCAAAGAAATCGACACCGAAATTCCGGTGTCTTCCCATTTCAATAATGACACCGCGGAACACAATTCGTCAAGTCGATTGTCGCCTCCCGTTCTAGGTCCGCTGACCAGCGCGAAAGTGACTGGGCGGCAGCGTGTTCGGCGCTCCAGCGTGTGGCCGTGCAGGAATTCGTATCTCGCGAGGACCATGACCGGACGCGGGGTGGACTGTTCCTGGTCGAACTGTGGATCATTATCCGCGGCTATGTCGATCCCGGTGACGTGCGAGCCTTCGCGGAAGCGATTGTGGCCGAGGCAGATTCGGGCCGGGACTTCGAGACCTCTTTCCGCATGATCCCGTATCGCGGCGATGCGGTGTGGGGCCACCCCACCGCCTACCGGGAAGCCGGTGGTCACCCGTGCCTCCCGTGCCTCCCGTGCCTCTTCGCCCAGATCCTCGATGACAGCTGCGGCAGCGTCGAATTGGCCGACGTGGCCGGTCGGTGATTCAGTCCGAACCGGGTAGGTGCACAGCGGCGAGACGGCGGGGGTCGGCGAGCAGGGTGATGGCGGTGATGCGGTGGCCGGCGACGGCGAGGGACATGACGGATAGCGGGGTGCCGTCCTCGCGCCAGGATATGTAGCCCGGCAGATTGTCGACGAGGACCGGCTGGTGGCGGGTGACCGCGCCGGAGAAACTGCGTGCGCGCGTGGCTACCTCGGTGGCGCCGAGGGTGACGAACACACCGCCGGGGGTGTGGACGGTGAGCCGCACCTCGGGGTCGAGGACGCGGAGGAGCGCCTCGAAGTCGCCGCCCACCGCGGCCCGGCGAAACGCTTCGGCCACGGCCCGCTGTTCGCGCCCGGGGGCGGCGGGGTGCTCCCCGGCGCCCTGCACCTTCCGGCGGGCGCGGCTGGCGATCATCTTGGTGGCGTCGGCGGATTTGCCGAGGATCCGGCCGATATCGGCGAACGGCACCGCGAACATGTCGTGGAGCACGAAGGCCAGGCGCTCACTGGGGCCGAGCGAGTCCAGGACGACCAGCAGCGCCAGGCCCACCGAATCGGCCAGGGCGACATACTCTTCCGGTTCGGTGGCGCCGTGGTCGGCGGTGACGACGAACTCGGGCAGGCCGTCGTAGGACGACTCCTGCCGGGCCTGGCGCGACCGCAGCAGGTCCAGGCTGATCCGGCCGACGACCGTGGTGAGCCAGCCCGCGAGGTTGTCGATGGCGGCGGCGTCCTGGCGGGCCAGCCGCATCCAGGCCTCCTGGACCACGTCCTCGGCATCGGCATGCGAGCCCAGGACGCGGTACGCGACCGCCCGCAGCCGATCGCGCTGTGCCTCGAAGGTCGCGGTCACCGGGTCCGTCGAGCCGGATTCGGCCATGGCTACCGTCCCCGCCGCTGCTGTCGAAGCGAGATCCGGTTCCCGTCCGGGTCCACCGCCTCGATCCGCACGCCGAACGGATAGTCCACCGGTTCCGGATCGATGAACGTCACGCCCCTGTCCTGCAACACCTCGAAGTCCTTCCACAAGTTGTCCGATTCGAGAATGAGCGGCCCGGGTGCGACCACCTCCAGGCCTCCGGCCGGCTGTCCGGCCGCCTCCGGAAGCTGCCACAGGATGATCTCCACGGGACTCCCGGACGCCTTGACGGTCAGGAACCGCCCGTCGGGCCCGGCATGGTCCACCTGCTTCTCCAGCCCGAGCCCTTCGGTATAGAACCGCAGCGCCCGGTCCTGATCGGTCACATAGACGGTGACGTACAAGATGTTCGACAGCACCCTGTCCTCCATTCCTCGGTCCGGCGACCCCGGTCGATGTCGGTCGCCACCCTGTATGACGCGGGCCGCGGCGAGAAGGTAACCGGCCCCGTCGCGCGGCCTCCGTTGCGCCGATGCCCGGCGGATAACGAATCGGACGAATCGCGGCACGGTTGAGGCAGGCGGCCGATCAGGGCGGTTAGCGTCTGACGACGCGGTCCGACAGGACTCCGATCTGCCCTCAGCCTCGACAGGAGGATCCGGTGACCGAGACATCCAAACCCTCACCGCTGTCGAAGATCTCGATGAAGCAGTGGATCGCGATCATCCTCACCGTGCTGGCCGTGATCTTCATCGCCGAGAACCGGCACCGGGTGGACATCGAATTCCTGCTGATGACCATCCGTTCGCCGATGTGGCTGGTGCTACTGGTCACCTTCGCCATCGGCTGGGTCGTGGGCGTCCTGACCATGCGGTCCCGTCGCTGAGACGGCCATTTTTTCTGCTTCTTCATCGGGAGGTGGCGGAAAATACGTTGCGTGGACCGCGGTTCGGTCTGCTAGCCTGCTGCCTACCGTGACATCACGCGAGGAGGTGAGACCCATGAACACAGTACCGATGTGGGGGCTCCCTCTCGTCGTCACGGATTGGCGAACGCTGTAGTTGTCGCCGGGAGCGCCTGCCTGACAAGGCAATCCCGAAAGGTGACGACGATGAATACTTCGGATATCTCTTCGCGTGCGGGCGATTCCGCCGTGATCAACCGGGTCGCGCTGACCCGATGGCAAGCCATGGAGAACGACCTGGTGGTCGGGTGCGGCGATATTTCGACACGACCCGATGGACGGCTGTTCGTCAGCATCGACGCCTGGCACGACACGGTGTTCGATCAACTCGCTGCCGCGATGCTCCCCACCCTGCGCAGACCACTGCACACCGTGGTCGACGAGAACGACGCCGACCTGCTGTCCCGGTGGGCGCGAGCCGGTTTCACGACCCGGCGCCGGGAATGGGAGTGCCTGATCCCCACCGATCCCGCCGACACCGGGCTGCATGCCGTCCTCCCACCACCGGACATCACGATCGTGCCGGCCGGGCGCGCGGCGGAGGAACCGTTGCGCGCCGTGGACCGGGTGATCCGCGACGAGGTGCAGGCGGCGGTCGGCTGGCAGGAGATGCCGGCCGAGATCCTGGGCGGGTACGACGGTGACACCATCGTGGACCGGTCGAAATACGTGGCGGCGGCCCAGGCCGACCGCTACGTGGGCCTGGTCCGCGTGGTGCAGGTGACCCGGCTACCGCGGATCGGACTGATCGCGGTCCGGGCCGACCAACAGCGCCGCGGCATCGCCCGGGCCATGCTGGCCCACGCCCTGTCCGCGCTGCACCACCGCGGCATCGCCACCGCCTCGGCCGAGGTGAACGAATCCAACACGGCGGCCACGGCACTGTTCGACGGCATCGGCGCCCGACGCGTGAACAGCAACCTGGAACTGGTGCTGCGATGACCAAGACCGGCAAAGGAATCGAAATCGAGGGCACCGTCGTCGAGTGCCTGCGCAATGCCACCTTCACGGTGGAACTGCCCAACGGACATCAGGTCCTCGCGCACATCAGCGGGAAGATCCGGAAGAACTACATCAAGATCCTCCCGGCCGACCGCGTCCTCGTGGAACTGAGCCCCTACGACCTCACTCGTGGGCGAATTCTGTTCCGGTACAGGACGTAACGGGCACGGGCGGCGGCTCCCGGTCGTCGCCCGTGGCACCCACTCGGATGGCCGAGCCGCCGGGCGCGCGGCTGGGCCATCCGGCCGTGGGCTCAGGCGGCACGGAAGAATTTCGTAGGCGTAGTACACCAGGCCGTCGCCGATCTGCCGAGTCTCGGTGAAACGCAACGGTTTTGCAGCGGTGGTCCGATCGAAGAGGCGTTTGCCGTCGCCGAGGACGACGGGGAAGACGGCGAGGCGGAGTTCGTCGGCCAGGTCGTGTTCGACCGGTGTGCGGACCAATTCATAGCCGGCGTAGAGATCTGGACGTGCTGGTGGCCCTGCTGACCGACGACGTATTCATGTCGATGCCGCCGTGCTCCCACGCTTCGGGCTGCCCCGATCGCTGCCGAACCGCCAGCCGGGCCGCCTATTTCAGGCGATAGGTGTCGAGCGCGTTGGCCCGGTAGAAGAACTCCGCTTCCTGATCGGTGGCGTCGGCGGTGACGATGTGGTCGATCGCCGAGACCAGCTCGCTGTAGGTCCCGGCCAGCGAATCCACCGGCATGTTCGAGGCGAACATCAGCCGCCGCCACCCCCACAGCGCCACACTCGATTCCAGCCAGTACTCGAGCGAGGGCCACGCCAGATCCCGGCAGATGAGCCCGAATCCCGACAGCTTGCACAGCCACTGAGTCTCCTTGGCCGCCAAGGAGATCGCATTGTGCCAGGCGGAGCGAGCCTCGGAGGAATTCCCCTGCGGGAACCCCAGATGTTCGAGCACCACCCGCAGCTCCGGGTACCCGGCCAGGAAGTCGATCCAGTCGAGAATCTCGCCGGGCTCGGTCACCAGATCGAAGACCGCGTCGTGCTCCTGCAGCCAGCTCGCGAGGGCATCCGCCGCAGGCGTATTCGGCGACAGTCCTTCGAAAACCCGTACCCCACGGAATCGTTCGGTCCGGGCCTGCTGGTCGAGATGCGCGATCAGCTCGGTCGGCGGCAGTGCTGGATCGACCGCCCCGACGATCGCGAACGGCCGCGAACCCGCCGCGGCAATGCCATCCACCCACCGGGTTTCGTCCAGATAGGCATGCGGCGCGGTGGTGGCCGACACGTGCACCAGCCCGGCCACCTCGATCCCTCCCAGCCCCCGATCGAAATCGGCCGGTAGAAAGTTCTGCGCGATGTCGGGTCGTCCGGCGTCGGCGAATCTCGCGAGGCCCGGATACCAGGCATGCGCACCGGTGTCCCACAGGTGCATGTGGGCGTCGACGAGGGGGAGAGAGGGCATGTGGGCAACTCCTACTGCATGGTGATGCCGCCGCTGACGCTGATCAGCTGGCCGGTGACGTAGCTGGCTTCCGGGCTCGCCAGCCATGCGATGAGGGAGGCTACTTCGTCCGGTCGGCCCAGGCGTTTGAGGGGGATGGATTTTTCGAGGGCGGTGAGGGTTTCGGGGTGATCGGCCATGGTGTGGGCGACCATGCGGCCCTCCAGCGGTCCGGGGCAGACCACGTTGACGGTGACGCCGTCGCGGGCGACCTCCCGGGCGAGGGACTTGGCGAAACCGAACAGGCCGGATTTGGATGCGGCGTAGACGGTTTCACCGGAGGCGCCGGCACGCGCGCCGTCGGAGGAGACGAACACGATCCGGGCGGCCTCGGTGTCGAGCATGCCGGGCAGCAGCAGCTGGGTCAGGCGCATGGGCCCGCGTAGATTCACCTGGAACATGAGGTCCCAGGCGAGGGTCCCGCTGTCCAGGAACGGTCCCACGACGGCGACCCCGGCACAGTGCACGACCGCCGAGACCCGCCCGCCGACCGTCAGGACGGCCGCTTCGATGCTCTCCGCGCTCGTCAGATCCAGTTCCAGCGCAGTGGCTTTCGCCCCCAGCTCCGCCGCACACGCATGCGCACCCTCGGCGTCGACATCCGCGACCCATACGGGCCGCCCGGCGTCCACCAGTCGCCGCGCCACCGCGCGCCCGACATCCCCTGCCCCACCGGTCACCAGCGCGCCGGATACCGCTCCGACACCACCCACTGCCTCACCCTGTTCCGCTGTCCTCGAATCCGTTCGGATTCAATGAATAGTCGGTCAGCGGGAATTGCGCGACACAATGTCCGCGATTCGGCTGCGGAATGCCTCGGGGGAGAAGGTGATGGCATGCTTGCGGACGGTTTCGGGGTGATAGGCGGTCGGGTCGAAATCGCGCATCACCCGCGCGAATCCGGCCACCACCGAATCATCGGAACCGGTCGGAATGTGTTCGCCGGAGATGCCGGGCACGACGGTGTCGAGGGCCCCGCCCTCACCGACCGCGAGCACCGGCGCGCCACAGGCCATGGCTTCCACCGGGACGATGCCGAAGTCCTCCACGCCGGGCATGAGCAGGGCCCGGCAGCGGCGGTACATGTCCTGCAGCACGTCGTCGGAGGCCGCGCCCAGGAAGGTGGTCTCCGGGCCCGCCAGCGCCTCCAGCTGACGGCGATAGCGGCCGTCGCCGAGGATCACCAGGCGCACCCCGGCCTCGCGGGCGGCGCGAATGGCGAGATCGGGTCGCTTGTAGGGCACCAGCCGGCCCGCGAAGAGGAAGAAATCCTCCCGGCCGATGCGCGGGTCGGGGGAGAAACGGTCCACGCGCACAGGCGGATTCACCACCGACGCGGGCAATCCCCACCAGTCCCGCACCCGATCGGCCACCGCCTGCGAGTTCGCCACCACGTGGGCGAGCCGCGGTGCGGCCCGCAGTTCGTTGCGCCGTGCCAGCGCACCCAAGGCCATCAGAATGGCCTGCCCCGCCCGTCCTCCGGCCTCACGCGCCCGGAACGCGCTGTCCCAAGCCCACCGGGCCGGGCTGTGCACATAGGCGATCACCGGTGCGGTGGTGGCGAAGACCGCCTGGGTCGCGAAGGCGTGATGGCTCACCACCACCGCGTCGTACTCGCCGTCGAGCGGAAGATTGCGCAACGTCCCCGGCACGAAGGGCAGCAGCGGCGCATGCGACCGCCGCCCACTCGCCGAGTAGGCGCGCGACAGCCAGGTGTCGTACACGAGTCCGGTCGCCGCCGAGCCCGTTTGGATCGAGGGGCCTGCCGCCGTCAAGAGTGCGCGCGTGCACTCCGCGTCGGCGATGGGCGCGAAAACGGGTGCGCCGGGCCAGGTTTTCATGAACTCGGCGACCACGGCCTCGGAGCCGCCGTATTCGGTGAATCGCTCGTGGACGAGGGCGATCCGGGGTGCGGACATCACAGCTCCTGGGTTACTGCGTGAGACTGGATTACTGCGCGAGACTGGGTTACGGCGCGAGACGACGCGGTGCCGCCGTGCGCCGCAGCGCCGGAGCCACCGGCCGTCCGGTGAGCAGGCCGTCCACCGTGCCCTGTTCGAGGGCCTTGCGGTAGGTCTTGGCCGCCGACTGGCAGGCGTCGATGGTGTGGTCGATATCGGCGTCGGTGTGCGCGGCCGAGTTCACGAACGACTGCCCCAGCACGCCCCGGTCCAGCAGCTCCTGCAGGAACAGCGTCCGATACGGCTGGGAGAGAACGCCTTCCGGGTCCCGGGTGAGGAACACCAGGCACGACGGCCGGCCCGCCACCTCGAGATGATCACCGATACCGAGGTCCGCGGCGATGGCGTTGACGCCCGCGGCGAGGCGGCGGCCGGATTCCTCCATGCGCGCCACCGGATCGGTGTCCCGGTAGGTCTGCACGACGGCCCGGAAGGCGGCCAGGGACGCGGTTTCCGGCCCGTGGGTGGTCGACAGCAGGAATACCCGGTCCTCGTCGGTGCGCAGCCCGCCCAGCTCCATGTACTCGCGTTTGCCGGCCAGCGCCGAGAGCGGGAACCCGTTGGCCATGGCCTTGCCCCAGCACGACAGATCGGGCGTCACGCCGTAGATCCGCTGCGCCCCACCGGCGGACCAGCGGAACCCGGTGATGTTCTCGTCGAAGATGAGCAGCGCGCCGTACCGGTCGCACAGCGCGCGTACGCCTTCCAGGAAGCCCGGCGCGGGCTCGGCCAGGGCCGTGGCCTGTTCGAGGATCACGCACGCGATCGCGGTGCCGCGTAGGGCCTTTTCCAGCGACGCCAGGTCGTTGTACTGGAATCGCACCGTCGGAACCGCCGGTATCCCCGCGTTCATCTCGGTGGTGCCGATGAACCAGTCGTCGACCGAGAAGAACGGCTGCACGCAGATCGCTACCGCCTCCCGCCCGGTCACCGCGCGCGCCAGCCGCACCGCGGCCGTGGTGGTGTCGGAGCCGTTCTTGGCGAACTTCACCATGTCCGCGCCCGGCACCAGGCTGAGGAAGTCCTGGGCCGCCAACAGTTCCAGCTCGGTCGGCCTGGAGAAGTTGACCCCGTCGGCGATGGTGTGCGCGACCGCCTCGACCACCGGCGCGAACCCGTGGCCGAGGGTCACCGAGCGCAGCCCCATGCCGTACTCGACGTACTCGTTGCCGTCCGCGTCCCACACCCGGGCGCCCTTGCCGCGCACCAGGATCGGGGCCATGGCCTCCGGATACTGGTCCGCGCCGCGCGCGTAGGTGTGCGCCCCGCCCGGGACCAGATCGTGCAGGCGCGCCTGCAGGGCGGCACTGCGCCGGTAGTCACGCATGATCGGCACCCCCGGCTGTGATGGCCCACAGTTCGTGGTCGCCGCGGTGCCCGTCGAGTCCGGTGTAGCTGCGCATGGTTCCCTCCTTGTGCAGTCCCGCCGAGGCGGCGACCGCAACTGATGCGGTATCCCCGGCCGCGACGGCCGTGTATACGCGGAACAGTCCGAGCCGGTCGAAGGCGTGTGCCAGCAGGGCCCGGGTTGCCGCCAGGCGGACTCCGTCGTC
The DNA here is from genome assembly GCF_040645495.1 of Nocardia sp. NPDC046763. Taxonomy (NCBI): domain Bacteria; kingdom Bacillati; phylum Actinomycetota; class Actinomycetes; order Mycobacteriales; family Nocardiaceae; genus Nocardia; species Nocardia sp. NPDC046763. Next base: position 10,563 of record NZ_JBEYYI010000003.1, read on the forward strand.
GGCGTGGGCGGGATCGGCCCAGATGTGCATCCGGGCATTGCGATCGAACATGTCGAGGTCGAACAGCCGGGCCTCCCCGGCGTAGGCGCCCGCGGCGTCGAGGACGAGCAGCAGACCGGCGGGGGAGCGCACTCCCGCTGTGCTGCGGGCGAATTCGCGCCACCAGGACGGACCGGTGCTATCGGTTCCGTCGGTCGCCGGGGGTGCGCCGTTACGCCGGGCGATCGCGCGGGCCGGGCCGTCCGAGGGCCGCGGGCTGCGCAGCGTCACCCGGTCGTACCCGGTCAGCCGGAGCGTGACGGGCCGGGTGGGCAGTGCCTGCCGGGCGGCCCGCCACAGCTGGCCCGCGCGATAGCGGGCCAGGACCCCGAAAATGGTTGCGGTATCGGGTATTCCGTTCGCCTCGGGTGCGCCGACCGGTTCGTCCGGCGGCGCGGTCCGATGCTCGAGGGTGCGCTCGGTCCACATCTCGGTGAATCCCTTGGGCGGGATCTCGGCCCGCGTCATCGACCACAGATCGTGATCGGCCCGCGCCCCGCCCACATCGAAGTGCAGCCGCATGCGCCCCTCGCGCACGAACCCGATCTGCACCGCGCCGCTGGTGGCCGCCGCGTTCCCCGGCGAGATGGGCGCATTGATGCGCTCCAGCCCCAGCACCTCGAAGCTGAAGTCGAGGATCAATCCCGCCGCGATCCCGCCGAATCCGTGCCGCCCCGTCCGCGCGTCGATCCAGATTCCCATCTCGCCCTGCCGGGCCTGCGGATCGATATTGCCGATCTCCACCTGCCCCGCGAAGCGGCCGTCGATCTCGATGACGGTGGCGATCCGCCGCCCCGTGCGGGCATTGGTCGCCGCCTCCAGACACTCACGCACCCAGGCCTTCTCGCTGTGCCGGGTGTCCCAGTCCAACGGCGAGGTGTGCCAGAACGGTTCCAGGAAGGCGCGATCGCGCAGCCGCAGCCGTCGCCACTCCTGGTAGTCGGCGAAGCGCGGCAGCCGCAGCAGCAGGGTGCTGCCGTGCAGCCGCGCCGGGCCCAGTCGAAGTCGAGCCGGTGCGCCGCTCACGAGTGCGGTCGCTGCTTGCCCAGCGACGAGGTCTTGACCGCGCCGTCCGTGCCCACCGACAGCCGCCAGTACGTGCCCGCCGAATCCTTCAACACGATGCCGCCTTCGCTGCGATCGGAAAGATATGCCCCACTGTTCAATACGGCCGACAATACGGTCCCGTCCCGGTCCTGGACCTGGAAAATGTCGCCATCGGGCTGACTCGCCTGCGCCACCGTGGTCCCGGCGAAGCGTGCGCCGTGGATGGCTCCGCGCCCGATGACGTGCCAGCCGTCCGGGAACGATCTGGGATCCACGTCCTCGAAGGACCCGGAGATGAGGTTGACGGCCGTGCCCTCCGACACGCCCTTGGGATCCACCCGCACCTCGATGGGCGGCGCGTCCAGATCGGGGTCGAACTGCACATTGGCCAGGTACGGCTGGCGGCAGTGGATCAGGTCCAGGCACACCTTGCGCGCGGCCACCTTGCAGTTGACCAGACCGAACTGGGCGGGCCCGCCGGCCGGTCCGCCGATGGACAGCGCGGTATCGGCCCCTTCGAACCACACGTTGGTCAGCCACCAGTCGTTCGCGGGGCCGTCCACCACCAGGTGCTTGTCGGTGGTCTTGGGATCGTTGTCGGACACGAATTCCACATTGGCCAAAGCCAATCCGGCATTGTGGTCGCCGCCGGTGCCGAGCACCCCGATGTGATTGTTGGTGAGTTTCGAGGACGTCACATAGTTCTGGATGCACGAGGTGACGATCCCGTACCCGAAATTGTTGATATCGGAATTGATGACGGTCGTGCCGCCGGTGTTCTGATCCAGCACCAGCCCCCGCTGGTCCTGGAATCGTGGCGCGTTGTCGCTGAGATGGTTGCCGCGCAGCACCACCGAATCGAAGGTGCAGCGGAAGCACTCCGACAGCCGGACCGCGGTGGCCTTGGGGCCGGAGAAGTAGAAACCCAGGCGGGAGAAGCGAACCCGCTGCTTGCGCTGCAGTGCGATGAAGGTGTCATCGCCCTCGTAGTTGATGGTGGTGACATCGGCCCCGTCGCCCAGCACGGTTGCATAGTCGGCGAGCGCCGGGAACTTCCTCAGTGTGTACTGCCCGGCCGGGATGTAGAGCACCAGCGGCTTGTCGCTGACCGCGGCGGCCTTGGCGAAGGCGTCGGTGTCGTCGGCCTTCCCGTCCCCGACCGCGCCGAAGTCCTTCACATTCCGGGCCGACGGCTGATCGGTGACATGCGGCGAACGGAATTCCGTTGCGCCGGAATCGGTTTTCGCGCACGCCGCCGCGACCGGCAGGATGGCGGCCGCCCCCAGTCCGGCGGCCAGCAGCCGCCGGCGGCGCACGGCGGCCTCCGGCCGGTTGTCCGTTGTCCCCCCGTCCTCCTCGATCACCGTTTCACCAGATCGAGCGGATGCTTGACGAGCTCGCCGACGCTGCGGTGCGGCCGCGAGAAGACGACTGTGCCGATCATTCGCTTGTTGTCGTGGCCGAAGGTGGCCAGCGCCCCGCGCACCTGATTGGAGGTGGTCTGCCCGAGCTCGATGACGCCGATGGCGGCGTCGACGCGCCGCGCCAGCGCGATGGCGTCGGCCGCCGCGGTGACGGGTGCGGCCTCCACCACGATGTGGTCGAATTCGCTGCGCAGCTTGGACATGATGTCGCTGAACCGCTCGGAGTCCAGCAGGTCGGGGGTGCGGAAATCCATGCCGCCCAGCGGCAGCACGCTGATCCCCACCTCCGGCCAGGCCATCACGGTGCCCGCGGGAGTCGCGTTGTTGCGCAACAACTCCGAGAGTCCCGCAGCTCCGGCCACCGGACTGCGCCGGGACGAGCCGTGCCCGGTGGTGTCGGCGTCCACCAGTACCACCCGCGCGCCGGTATCGGCGAAGGTGCGGGCCAGCCCGATCGCCACATCCGGTTCGGAGTGCGGCGACAGCGAGGTCAGCAGCAGGCTGACCAGCTCGGGATCCTCGGTGAGCCGGGTACGCAGCCGGCGCAGCTCACCCGCCGCGCCGGGCCGCCCGTCGTCGACGATGCCCAGAATCGGCACGGGCAGAAAGGCTTCCAGCTCGGTGGAGGTGCGCACCCGCTTGTCGAGTTTGTCGCGCACGATCGCCGCGCCCAGGCCGACCATCAGTCCGGCCAGCACGCCGAGGATGTAGTAGCGCTTCTTCTGCGGTCCGCTGGGCTGGCTGGGCGTCTGGGCCTTGTCGATGACCTCCGCGCGGGCGGCGGGCGCGGCGTCGCTCTGGGTGACCTCGAGCCGGGAGACCAGCGCCCGGAACTGGGAGACCACTTCGTCGGCCAGGGTGCGTGCCCCGGCCGCGGTGGAGTCCTTCACCGTGATGATGATGATCGTGGTGGCCGGCGGCGAGACCGCGGTGATCCGGCCGCGCAGGTCGTTCACCGAACTCTTCAGGCCCAGCTGATCGTGCACGTAGGTGGCGACGGTGACGCTGGAGGCCAGATCCACGTACGAGCGCACGCGCTGCTGTGCGGCCAGTCCGCCCTGATAGGAGTCGTTGACCGACGTCCCGGTGGCCATGGACACGTACACCGAACTGGACGCCGTGTATTCGGTCGGCAGGGTGCTCGCGTATCCGTACGCCGCCCCCGTACAGATCACCACCGCGACAACGATTATCGGCCAGCGCCGCCGCAGCAGCCGCCAGTAGTCGATCAAACCCATTGCGCTGTCCTCGTTTTCCCGGATGGAATCGGTGCCCCCTGCAGCTGTTCCATCCGTCTTCGGAATTCACCAACAACCTGATACGCCAGCCATGCCAGCACCACGGCCTGCAGATATTTGCCGAGCATCTCGACGGTGCCGAGGATGCCGCGCTCGAACAGGACCGGGACCTCGATCACCGACAGGCCCAGGATCGCCATGGCCAGGTACCTGCTGTAGAGGGCGCGGATCCAGATCATCAGCAGCACGAACGTGATCGTGACCCCCACCGCGACGCCGATATAGCCGCCCAGCACATAGCCCTCGTTGATATTGCCCTCGGCGAGGGACACCTCCACGGTCGACATGTCCACCGAGCGCCCGCGCACCTGCTCGGCCCAGGCCGCGCCGGACCGGAACTTCTCCGCGCCCAGTAGCTGGGTGGGAATCAGGCTCTGCACGGTGTGCTGCGCCACCTGACTCGGCGTCAGCCAAGAACTCGGCCCGGCGAACCAGGAGTCGGTTGCCGCCTCGAGCAGGTCGAATCGGCGCAGCATGCTCAGGAACGGGTGCACCACCGTCGGATACTGTGCATCCACCTGTGCCGCCTCGGCTTTGGCGGCGGCATCGGTCTTGAGCGACTGCAGCCAGCCGAACCCGCCGATGGCGAGGCCGGTGATGCTCAGCACGCCGATCACCTTGACGCGCGTCCAGCCGGTCATGGCGAAGCGCACGGCGATGGCCAGCGCCGCGCCCATGATCGGGGTCTTGGATTGCACGGTGGCGGTCCACACCAGTTCGCCGCAGGTGAGCGCGCCGACCACCAGCGCGGTAGTGCGGCCGGACTCGTTGCGGTAGAACACGATCAGGCCGACCGCGCCGAGCGTGGCGAGAATGGTGACCAGGTTGATGAGCGGGTTCGGGCTCTCCAGTTCGCCCGCCTTGCCGGTGGTGCCCGTGGCATAGGCCGCCAGCCGGCCCAGGGTGCCGACGCCGTAGAGCAGGAACAGGGTCTGGGTGAAGATGGGCTCGCCCGCGAAAGGCGCTACGCGCGGCGTGGTGTCGCCGGGGCGCAGTCGCACCCACAGCACGTAGCCGACGATAAGCGCGGCGTAGACCCAGAGTCCGAAGATGACCGGTTGCAGCACCGCGGCGATGCCGCCGTCGTAGCCGTACTCGTAGAGCCGCGGATCGGGCACATTGTCGCCGTAACTGGGGACGGGCTGCACCCACAGCAGCACCACCGGCCGCGCAATATACGACAGCGACCAGTGCGCGGTCTGCGCGATGAGGAACACCCGGGCCACACCGGGCAGGAACATCGCGGCCACGACGATCGTCACCAGCGCGGCGGCGACGAGGAATACAGCGAATTGTGCGGAGGCCATCACTCTCCCATCACCCGTATGTTCGCGCCGCGGGCCGGGGCGTTACCCGTTTGCGTGGCCTTTCTTTTCGCCGTCGGCGTGGCGAATCCGTTGCGCCGTTTCGGGCGTGGGCAGCGTTTCGCGCGGCTAGACTGTGCGACCTGGTGCGCGCGCGGCTGCTCATGCCAGTGCGTCGATGATCTCGCGGGCGCGGTCCACATACCGATGGTCGCCGTTCAAGATGCGGCGATGACCGGCCTCGGCGACCTTGGCGACCTGATCGGGGTACTTGGTGCAGCGGCGCAGGATCTCGCGCAGCTCGGTCGGGCCGGAGAACAGGTAGCACTCGGCCTCGTCCTGGAGCAGTTCGGCGTGTTCGTCGGTGCGTTCGCCGACGAAAAGGCCACCGGCGGCCGGGACTTCGAAGGTGCGGCAGGTGTGGGTGTCGCGATTGTCCGAATTGAGCAGCACCAGGTTCGCGGTGACCGCGGCTACCGCCGTGGAGAAGTTCTCGCCGTAGACCGCGCCGCCGACATCGGCGCCGGTCTGCCACAGCGCGCGCACGCGCCGCCAGCCGGGGCCGCGTAACAACATGTCCCCGTGGTGTTCCCGGGCCAGCGAGATCAAGAGGTCTTGACGGTCGGGGCGCACCGCACCGATGAAACCGACCAGATAGTTGCGGACGGTGCGGCGGGCGGTGAGGTGGTGCAGGGCCGGATCGTACGCGCTGCGGACGAATTTCACGTGCCGGGCGCCGCGCGCCGCCAGCTCAGGAACGTTGTGCGACTTGGTGGTGACGATGAGGTCCCATTCGGCTTCGTGTGCCAAGTATTCCGGGCTGGTGTTGTACGGATTGGACACGTCATCCGGGCTGTAGTGCACATGCAGACCAGCCGGGGCGCTCAGTAGCCGCTGCTGGTCCAGGTGCACCGATTTGAAGGCGAGCAGCACGTCGGGCGCGAATTCGATAGCAGCACTATCGATCTCGCGATGCAGTGCCTCGACGTCCCAGGGCGCGCGCCGATGGGCGATCTTCGAGTACACCCACGGTGGCGACAGCCGTGCGGGCAGCGTGACCGGGGTTGTGTCGACCACCACCACCTCGTGCCCGGCCTGCTGGAATCCGTCGGCGAGTGAGCGTGCGTTACTGCCCACCCAGTCATCCCCGACGAAAAGTACTTTCACGCCAAATCCCCCTCGGTCAACAGCGCGGTGGCAGGTTCGACCGGCCCGCCGCGGCCGGCCTGTTCCCGGACCATGAGCCACCGCACTCGGATGATGTACCACAGCGCGACACTGATTTCCGCGGAAACGGTGCCGTAGACCAGGGTCCAGACCGATCCGGTCCGGGCGGCGACCGCCAGCGCCACCGCGGCGACGCAGGTGCCGATGATCGCGCCGATCAGCACGCCGATGGTGTCCTGCTTGACCGGCAGCACGGCGGTGGTCACGTACGAGGTGATGGTGGTGGCGGGCAGGATGAGAATCTCGACGCGCAGCATGGGGATCGCGCCGTCGAAATCGTGGGTATAGATGAGGTGGATGAGGATCGGGGTCATCACCCAGACACTCACCACGGCCAGGCAGGCCAGGGTCACACAGCCGATCAGCATCTGGATCTGATTGCGCCAGAACTGATCATGGGCGCTGCGGCGGGCCATGCGGGGGAGCAGGGCGAAGCCGATCGGGTCCAGGGTGGACTGGATCGCGCGGACCAGCCGGTCGCCCGCGGAATACAGGCCCAGCGAGGCCGCCTCCAGCACCGCGCCGTACACCGCCGCCGAGCCCTGGCCGTAGCCGGTGACCAGCAACCGGGAGGTGAAAATCGGCGCGGCCATGCGCAGGACGACCCGCACGCCGTAGGGCCGGGCGGGCGGGCCGAACTTGCGGAAGGAGTCCCACCAGGTCAGCGCGACCGTGGCGATGGAGGAGACCAGCAGGCACAGCACGGCCATGGAGGCGCTGGGGAATCGGGGTAGCAGTCCGACGAGCAGGCCGAGATATCCGATGCGGCCCACGCCCTGATACATGGTGGAGCTGCCGAATCTGCCCTGGCCGATGAGCAGCCAGTCCTCCGAGATCGACCAGAAGCCACCGGCGAACAGGCCCAGGAGCACCATGTGCAGTTTGGGGGACACCCCGATCGCGAGGCTGGCCAGCAGCGCTACGCCGATGAGGCACAGGGTGGTTGCGCGAATGGCGAGGTAGGTGCCGCGCAGGCGGTTCACCTCCAGGTGGCCCGGATCGTCCTCGGGCACTTTGGCGGCCAGGAACGAGGTGACGCCCAGATCCACGAGCAGCGAGCCGATGAAGTAGGACGACATGCCGATGGCCAGCAGGCCGGTGCCGTGCGGGCCCAGCATGCGGGCCAGCAGCGGGACGGTGACCAGGGTGATGACGTACTGGCCGTACTTGCCGAACGTCACCAGTCCGATATCGCGGATGATACTGCCGATACTGCCCAGGCCGGAGGACGATTCCTTGCGATGCTTACCGTTGGCCTCGGAATGATCTGTGGCGGTGTGGGATTCGCCGTCTGGAGCGGCCTGTCGGTAGGCGCCGGTGGCATCGCGCGCCGGGCGGGTGACCGGGAGTCGCACGGTGGGCGGCTCGACCGGATCGCCGTAGAAGGTGGGGAGTACCGGACCGCGGGAGGGCGCGGCATAGCGGGCGGCCCGGGTCTCGTCGAACGACACCGTGCCACGGCCGTTCGCGTGGCCGTTCGGTCCGGCGCGGCCCGGCCGCGGACCGGCCGGACCGGAATCGCTGCGGGCGTCGTGCTCGAAGGCGGAGGGCTGCTGGTCGACCTCCGGAATCCCGTGCCGCATGTGGCGGCGCTGCCGCAACCGGCCCAGCGTGCCGAGGGCCTCCATCCGCTCGGTGGGCGGGTCATAGGCCGGCAGCGGATCGGTCGGATCATCCACGCCGCCACCGCTTTCCGGGTAGACCGGTCAGGAAGTCGGTCACGATCCGGCCCGACTCGGCCACGTCGAAATCGCGGGACCGCACCCGCGCGGCATCGGCGAGCTTGACACGCAGTTCTCGATCGGCGATCAAAGTGTCCAGGGCGCGGGTGAGCCCGGCGCGATCGCCGGCCGTCACCAGCAGGCCGTTCACCCCCGGCTCCACGATCTCCTCCGGTCCGCCCGGGCGGGTCGCGATGACCGCGCAGCCCGCCCGCATGCCCTCCACCACCACCTGGCCGAAGGGCTCGGGCAGCACCGAACAGTGCACGAGGATATCGGCGTGGCGCAGATAGGATTCCGGGTCGTCCACGTGGCCGGTGAAGGTGACCGGGAGGTCGAGGGCGGTGGCGTGCACCTCGAGTTCGGCGCGGTAGGGCTCCTCGTCGAAGAAGGTGCCGCCGACCAGGAAGACCTCGCGGGGGAGGGTTTTCACATCGGCCAGGGCGCGCAGGAACAGATCCTGGCCCTTCCAGGGGGCGAGGCGGCCGACGACGGCGATGATGGTCTCGCCGGCGGGGCGTTGTTCCTGGGGTCGTGGTTCGCGGGAGAGCACGGATTCTTCTGCCGCGGTCTCGTTGTCGGGTGGAAACTCGACGCCCGGATAGGCGACGACGGCCGCTCGCCGCCAGGTGTACAGCGAGGCCAGGGTGCCGCGGCTGTTGGCGATCACGCCGCGGGCCACCACCCAGCCCATCACTCGGATGACGAGGGCGAGCGCGCGGCCGAAGTAGTCGCGCGAAACCCGGTCGTGCACATGCCAGACCAGCGGGACCCGGGCTCGGCGGGCGGCGACCGCGCCCATGAGCATTGCTTTGGTGCTGCCCGCCACCAGGACGGTGGCGTCCAGGTCGCGGACGGTCGCGCCCAGTGTCCAGCCGAGACGCAGTAGGCCGGTCGCGCCTGCGAGCAGGCTGCGGATTCCGGCCTTGTCGATGGTCATGGCGCGGGAGTCGAAACTATTGGTGACGACGCGGGTTTCGATCCCGCGCGCGGCCATCTGGCGCAGCATCGGGCCGTCCTCGGTGTAGAGCACGGCGGTCCGCCCGGCGGGCATGGCCGAGAGCAGACGCAGTGTCGCGAGTTCGGCTCCGGAGGGGGCGGCGGTGTGCGCGAGGAATACGGCCTTCAGCGGTGCCATCAGCCGACGAGTTCCGCGTAGAGATCCCGGTGCCGCCGGGCCGCGACGGCCCAGGAGAATGTCTCCGCGTGGGCGCGGCACTGTTTCGCGGCGGGCCGGGAGCCGTCCAGGGCCGCGGCGATGCGGGCCGCGAGGGCCTCGGCATTGCCCGGGGGGACGAGAAGCGTGGCGTCCAAACCCCGGACAGAATCGGGCAATCCGCCACAATCGGACACGATCGGCGGGCGACCGGCGGCGAGGGATTCCAGGGCGATGAGGCCGAAGCCTTCCAGCGCGAGGGAGGGGACCACTGTCAGGTCGGATCGGGTGTACAGGTCGGTGAGCTCCGCGTCGGAGACCGACCCGGTGAATCGGATCGACGGCTGGTCGGCGGCGAGCGACCGCAATTCGGCCTCGGCGGTCCCGGTTCCGACGATGACCAGCCGGGCGTCCGGATGCCGGGCCGACACGTCGGACCAGGCGCGGATGAGCACGTCGATGCCCATCCGCTTCTCCAATCGCCGCACGCACAGCACGATTCCGGTGTCGGCCTCGGGCTCCGAGGTGGTGAAACGCTCCAGATCCACACCTGGCGGAATCACCTGAACCCGGTCCGGCCGCACTCCGTAGTCGCCGACCAGCAACCTTTCGAAATGTTGCGAGAGCACGATGAAACGATCCGCTCTGGCATACCGCAGCCGCTCGACCAGATACTTGGCGCGCACGGCCCGCTGGCCATCTCCGGCCATCCGGCTCTCCGCCGCCCACGGCCCGTGAAAGTGCACTACCAGCGGATTTCGTACCGCTGCAGGCCCGTACAAGCAGAAATGCCGATCGATCACGGTGTCGCGAGTGAGCGTGTCCCGGTCCAGAAACGCGGTGCGCGCTCGATGGAGCGTCGACCCGCCGGTGGGTCCCCATGACCCCGCACCGACCGGTCCATCTCCGAAAGCCCTTGCGCCGACACTCATTCGAGTGTCGCGCGTCAGTGCACCGTATAAATCCGTGAAGTACCGGTTGAGACCCCCATGAGCGGCCGTGAACCACTCCGACCCTGTCATCAACACCCGAATGGGCCGTGTCAAAACCCTCACCCCCGGGTCCGTCACCCACATTCGGACCGAAATAACGATCCGAACGCCCTTGCAGCGCAAGTGTATGCCAATCCGCGCTGCTGGGCGGGCTATCGGTCCGCAATCAACCACCATGACCGCCACCCTGACCGCCCAGGACAAGCAGACCCTTCGCACCGCCGCCTACGGCGCCGTCTCCCTGATCTCGGCCGCCGACGCCGCCGGCGGCTCGCCCCACAAGGCCGCCACCGCCGGCAGCATCGCACTCGGCTCCGCCACCGGCCTGGTCGGCCACGTCCTCGCCGAAAAGTCCACCGGCGTCCGCCTCGAGTCCAAGTCCGTAGCCGCCCTGGCCGACCAGGTCCTCCCCGCCCTGAGCGCCGCAATGACCCTGCTGGCCGACCACTCCCCGGCCGAGGCCGCCAACTTCCGCACCACCGTCGTCGTCGCCATCGAGGCCGCCATCCACAAGACCGGATCCACCCCCACCGTCACCGACATGGCCCGCAAAATCACCGCAGCCCTCGACGCCGCCTGACGGAATGCGCCCGGGGCCACCCTCATCGGCGCCGACCCCCAATCCCCACCAGGCACTCGAAGCCCGGACAGAACAAGCGCTCCGTCCGGGCTTCTTCACCGTGTCGCGCCCGTGTCTTACGAGCACTCGTCAGTCGTGACCGGGGTCGGCAACGCAACGGTTTTCGCCGCGGCCAGTCGTGCCGGCACGCCGCAACTCATGCATGAAGTCAGCCGAAGAATTCGGATAATGCCGCAGCCACCGCTGCGGGATCATCGGGGTGGTGCCCCTGTCCGGCCAGCACCATCAGGTCCGCGTTCGGAAGCGTCGCGTGCAGCAGGTCGATACTCTTGCTGCCGTAGGAGTCCGTGTTGTCGCCGGCGAGTAGCAGGGTTTGTGTGTCGAGGGTCGACCAGCGGCTCAGGTCGGGCTCCATCGCCGTCAAACATTCGAGGTCGGCGACCAGACCGGCGGCGCGGTGAGCGAGTATCCGGGCGATCGGCTCGAGCGTGGTGGGCGGACGAGCCGAATCACTGATTGCGGTGAAGAATTCGACGATAGCTTCCTCGGGGCGATCGCGTTTCACCAGCTCCTGGATCTCGGCGAGGGCCGATGCCAACACCGGCCCGGCGAGAGCAACAGGGGGCTCATAGAGTGCCAAACGGCGGACAGCCGACGACGTTTCGTGCATCGCGTGCAATGCGACAAGCCCGCCAATGGAGTGCCCGAAAACGAAAGCCGGCTCGCCCAATACGCCGAGCACCGCACCGAGGTCCGCTGCCTGCCTGGAGAATCCGGCCGGCCGCGGTCCGCTTCCGCTGGGGCCGTAGTCCCGGCGTTCGACCACCACAACTCGGTAGCGCGAGGCGAGCATATCGGTCAAGCCGTTGTACATGTCCGTAGTGGTCAGGGCGCCGTGCAGAACCACCAGTGGCGGCCCGTCCCCCTGCAGGTGAAAGACGACGCGGGTGCCATCCGCCGACTCGACGCTCTCCGTGGTTCTCAACATGTCACGATCATGCCGACGGCCGCTTGCGCGGCTCTTGCACACCTCGAGCAGTTGGAGCACGCCGCACTGTCATGCCGCGACCCGCGCGGTTCGAAGCGGCCACTCGACCCAGTTGAAGATCAACAGTCCGAGATCATTTCAAGATGCGACGGAGCTATACAGCAAGATCGGGGAGCTGCCAGCGTGGGGAACTGGGTGGATTTCCGCCGTGTCCGCGTGCTCCGCTGTCGTTCGAGCGGGTTCACAGGGTGAATCGCTTTCCCTTGGCAGCCCACAGGACGCGACCGCGTTGCGTGAGTTGCCACCCACCGTCTTGGCTGTTTTCGACCAGCCCCCGGGCCTGCAATCGCGTCATAATGCGACGGATGGAGTCGGGGCTGAGGGAGACGCCGGGGCCCGATGGCGGGAGGTGAGCCGCTGCCGCGACTCGGTCAACGGTCAGAGGGTGACCTGCGCGGTTCAGCGCACCGAGCACGGCGAAGTCGTTCAGCGCCAGCGGCGTCATGCTGGACATCCGTGCCGCCCACCGAAATACCGCGCGAACGTTTCACGCGGTGCGACGACTTCCACATCGCAGAGGTCCATCAGTCGGTCCAGAGTCAACGCATCGAGATCATTCAGCGATGGGACCACGACCGCATCCACGTCAGCGGTGCGTACTTGGTCGATCAGGTCCAGTGGCGATGTGTCCTGCGGCCAGACCAGTTCGTATCCGAGCCTCCGCGCTAGACGCGTGATCTGTGCCCGATCCCATTGGGCGCCAACGCCTGAATGCTCATCATCTACATAGCCGAGTGCTGTCGGAAGCGCTCTCATCATGACGCCCTCAAAGTTCGGAGTGGTAGCTACTTGCTTCGAGAGAACCTCGGTCACGAGGAGTTCAGGAAGATGGTAAATCCGTGGAAAACCAGACTTGCCACCCGCTCCTATCAGCGAGAATGGGCGAATGCGCAGGGGCGGCGATGAGTGATCCGGGTGACGAACCCGAGCAGCGATCGGCAGCGATTGCGGACTGTTTGGCGCGCGAAATCAAGCGCCGCAGGGTAGCCGCCGGGTTGAGTCAGCGTGTGCTGGCCACGCAAATCGGCTACTCACGCCAATACGTGTCCATGACCGAATGGGAAGATGCCAACCTTCCCTCGTTTGATCTTGTGACCGCTATCGACACTGCGCTCAGCGCGGGTGGGGCACTCATCGCACTGCGCGCACAAGCGAAGACGGGACGATCGACGGTCTGCACGCAATCCCATCCTGCCGCAATGGATTCGGAGGTACCCGGTAACCGATCTGGCGGGTTGCTTGCTGATCGCTATGGGTGGGAAGTACGGCCACCACACGATCCAAGCACGACGGTTGCAGCTTGGGTGGAGTCGAATATCGATGTATCGCATAGTTACTCGGGCGTCACGCCGACTGTGCTCGATCCCGTTGAGGCGCTCGTACGTTCGCGGAAGATTTCGAGCAGGACAATCACCGGTTTCAAGGCCGTGACACGGCTGTTGGCGACCCAGAGGCAAAGCATCGCCCCCGACGCCTTGGTGGGCCTCACCGCAGCTCATCGGGATTCTGTGGCGGAACTCTTCCGTGCGGCACAAGAGGATCAGGTCAAAGATCGGCTCGGCGCACTGCTCGCAGAGACATCGATCGTCGCGAGCCGCCTGTGGAGTGCCGTCGGCGATCGACCCATGGCACTGGCCAACTGCGTGTACGCGCGGCGGCTCGCCGACAGGCTTCAGAATCCTCTCCTGAGCGGGATCGCGCGGATCTTCGAGAGCAACCTCCGATCCGACGCCGCTACGTTGTTGGGTCCGGATGGTGACATCGCGATCGGTCTCCGAATGTTGCAGGAGGCCGCCGCGTTCGGCAACATCTTGCCTCCGGCCGCTCGGGCGAGGATCTCGGCAGAGCAAGCACAGGCTTATGCGGTGCTGGAGCTGCCCCGTGAATGCCAAGATGCCCTGGCGATGGCTCGTCGCGCGGTGGACGAAATCGGCGAGGCAGACCGAACCGGGTTGTTCAGCGACTGGAACGCGGAGCGCTTACATGTGTACGAGGGAACTTGTTGGCTGTTTCTCAACGAGCCGCGAAAGGCGATCGCCGCGCTCGAAGCCGCATTGCGGGCGACCGGGCAGGAAGACCGGAATGTCGCGCTGGCTGCCCGAGTCGACCTCGCCAGTGCCTACGTTCTCGACGGCGATCTCGGGGAGGGTTGCCGATTGATCGGCGAGACTTACGAGAGCTTGATGGCGATGGGCAATCAGCGCGGCATCGAACGCGCTCAGCGGGCTATCGAGCGCTTGACGCCCTGGAGGGCGGAGCGGCCGGTCGCGAACTCGAGCGGCGTGTCGCGGCGCTGACCGCTCAATGATACCGCTGGCCGGCGGTTCCAGTGACCAACGCTTGCGCGGTGGCAACAACCGACTCTGGTTGCAGCGCATCGAGGATCGCGTCCGGTGCGTGCTGAGCCAGTTCGTCACGAGTCGCTCGATGGGTCACGACGATGACATGAAATCCCGCGTGCCGGGCGCAGGCGATGTCGTTGGGGGCATCACCGATGACAACGGTTCGCGCAGGATTGAACTCATTGCCGTACTTGGCCGGAAATCGCTTGGCGATCACGTCAGGCAGATCGAACCGGTCCCTCGCGTCGGACCCGAATGCTCCGATTTCCAAGTCGAGATGCGGGTTCAGCCCCGTGACTCGGAGCTTGACTTCGGCCGCGGACCGCAGGTTACCGGTCAGCACAGTCTGGACGAACCCGCGCGCGTTCAGAGCCTCGATCGTTGCGGCCGCGCCCTGATACGCGGGCTGATCCCGAGCCAGCTCTTCCTCACCCTCCACCATCACGTGGGCCAGCTCCTGATGGAAGCCCAGGACCCCATTTTCCGCGATCTCTGGCGAAATACCTGATGCGAGAGCGGTGTCCACCACGATGGACTCATCGGTGTAGCCGTGTACCCGTGCGGTCGGGAAAACGACAGCGTCCTCCGCGATGGCGTAGGTGCGCGCGACAGCTCTCCGGAGCCATCGCAGATCGGCCGGAATCAGAGTGCCGTCGACGTCCCAAATGATGAGTCCTGCGTACTCCGCGCTCATAACGTGCATTCTGGCAGAGTCGGCAGTGGCATGTTGGGACTACTATGCCGCGTAATGCGCTGTCTGATCCGGCTGGTTCTGGGTGATGACGCGGAATCCCGTCCAGTAATGAGACATCTATCCGGTTGTGTGACGCGGTATTCCGTGCCCTCGACCAGGGAAGGGTGACCCACTGTAGACGCTGTGACATGCGGTTGGCCGCGTTTGACGGCTGGCCGGTGCCGATCGAGGCGGAGATTCCACGGATCGTGGGTGGCGTTTATGGGTCGGTCGCCCCGCCATGCGTCGGTAAGGTCGAGCATATGGAGTGGAGTTTTCGTCCGGCGGAAGAGCTTTCGACGGCGATGCGGGGCGGTGAGGTTACCTCGGTCGAATTGACCGAGGAGGCTATCGCGCGGATCGAGCAGGATGACAAGGCGATCAATGCGGTCTGTGTGCCGGACTTCGATCGGGCACGTGCCGCTGCGCGCCGGGCCGATGAGGCGCGGGCGCGCGGGGAGGATCGGCCGCTGCTCGGGATTCCGGTGACGGTCAAAGAGTCCTACAACATGGTCGGACTGCCCACGACGTGGGGTATGCCCGCGTTCCGGGATTATCTGCCGGCCGAGGACGCGGTGCAGGTGTCGCGGCTCGAGGCTGCCGGTGCGGTGATGCTCGGTAAGACCAATGTGCCGTTCATGTTGCAGGATCTGCAGAGCTTCAACGAGATCTACGGCACCACCAACAATCCGTGGGATCTCGGGCGTTCGCCGGGTGGTTCTTCCGGTGGGTCGGCGGCGGCACTGGCTGCCGGGTTCGGCGCGCTGTCCATCGGGTCCGATATCGGTGGTTCGCTGCGTGCTCCCGCGCATTTCTGCGGCGTGTACGCGCACAAGCCGACGCTCGGACTGGCGGCGACTCGCGGGATGCTCCCGCCGCCTGCTGCGGCGCTGCCCGCTGAAGGCGATCTCGCCGTGGTCGGTCCGATGGCGCGCACCGCACGTGACCTCTCGCTGCTGCTCGACGTCATGGCCGGACCGGACCCGCTGACCCTCGGTGTCGCATACGAATTGGCTCTGCCGGCCGCCCGCCACGAGAAGCTGTCGGACTTCCGCGTCCTGATCATCGACGAGCACCCGGCGATTCCGACCGGCTCGGCCGTGCGGGCCGGGCTGAACCGAGTCGCCGACGCGCTCATCGCCGAGGGCGCTCGCGTCGAACGGCACAGTCCGCTGCTGCCCGATCTCACCGAAGCCGCGACCCTCTATACGCAGCTGCTGGTTTCGAACCTCGCGGCACGCATGCCGGCAGAGCAATACGAGCAGGTGCGGACCGTCGCCGCCGGACTGCCCGCGGACGCACAGGGTTCCGAGGTGGCCTGGGTACGGGGCGCCGTGTTCAGCCACCGCGACTGGATCGAGGCGAACACCCGCCGCGAATTCCACCGCCAGAGCTGGCGGCAGCTCTTCGGCGAGTTCGATGTCGTCGTGTGTCCGATCACGCCGACTCCCGCGTTCCCGCACGACCACAACGCCGACCTGCGCGAACGGCACATCGACATCGACGGCGTCGCACACCCATTCGGCGACCAGCTCGTCTGGGCCGGGGTGGCAACCATGCCCGGCCTGCCCGCCACCGCCATCCCGACGGGACTCTCGCCCGAGGGGCTGCCGGTGGGCGTTCAGCTCATCGGCCCGATGTACGAGGACCGCACCCCACTGCGGCTGGCCGAACTGCTCGAAGAGAAGATCGGCGGCTTCCAGCAACCGCGGTAGGGCCGCATTCGGTGCGGCGCACAACCAAACGTTGTGGGCGGCAGGTGGATCGGTTGTTTGATGTCCGGTGCATGGCCTGATTGCATCTTCATGATCGATGCGAGGGTGTTCGGGTGCGGCGATGTGCCGCTGACATTCACCCGGTACACGGCTGTGAACAGGAGGAACGTGGAGATCGGACTCACGCGGCTGATCGATGAGGAACTCGGCATTCACATCGCGGAAAGCCGACAGCTCAACGCGGCGTCGAAACCTGTCGCCGGCCCGGCCACGTTCGAGGAGCTCCGGCAGGTGCGGGACAGACAGGCCATGTCCCTGCCGCACGTGAGTACCAGGGCTACCGAGCACATCGCCGAAACAGGAGGTCGTCGAGTCCCGGTGCGGATCACGGTCCCTCGGGAAACCGAGATCCGAGCCGCCTGTCTCGACATCCACGCCGGTGGCTTCTATCTCGGCTCGGCGGCAGGCGGGGATGAACGCAATGCTCGCCTCGCCGACGCCCTCGGGGTAGCAGTGGTGAGCGTCGACTACCGCCTGGCGCCGGAGCATCCCTGGCCCGCCGCCCCCGACGACTGCGAAACCGCCGCGCTCTGGCTCCTGGATCAGGCGGAATCATTGTTCGGGACAACGGATCTGGCGATCGGCGGCGCATCCGCGGGATCCACTCTGGTCATGACCACCCTGCTGCGACTGCGCGACCGAGGCCTGGCCGATCGGTTCGCCGGTGCCGTCCTGCAGTTCGGCGCCTACGACCTCAGCGGGCAATCTCCCGGCGGCAAGCTCTACGCCGACGAGTACTTCATCCAGGCCTACGCCGGCCACATCTCCGACCGAACCAATCCGGACATATCGCCGCTCTACGGCAATCTCACCGGTCTGCCACCCACGCTACTGATGGTCGGCTCTCTCGATCTCCTCCTCGAAGACAACCTGGTTATGGCAGCCCGTCTCGCTGCAGCGGGAAACGATGTGGACATCCGCGTCTACCCCGAGTCCACGCACGCCTTCACCTCCCGCCCGACCGGCATGGCCACCGCCGCTCTCCGCAACGCAGAGTCATGGCTTGCCCAACGCCTCACGAGGAAATAACTGGTCGTCGCCCTATGCCGGACCCGGTGGCGGGTCGGAGGCGGCGGATGGTCGCGATCGACAGCATGATGGTGGGATGGCTGAGCGGGTGAGTGTATGCGTGCGTTGTTGATGTTGGTGGTTGTGCTCGCGATTGCGGTGGTCGTGGGCGACCGGGTCGGGGTCGTGGTGGCGCAGAACGAGATCGGGCGCCGGATTGCCACCGGGTACAACCTTCCACAGCAGCCGCGCGTGGAGATCGGTGGCTTCCCGTTCCTGACGCAGGCTTTCGACGGCAGTTTTCATGACATCGATATCAGGGTCGGCGACTGGAGTGGACAGCAGATTTCTGTTCACGATCTCGATGTCGGCCTGACCGATGTATCTGCGCCGCTGAGTGATGTGGTGCACGGCCGTACCTCGAATCTGGTTGCCGCGCGGGCGACCGCGACAGCTCTGGTTCCGTACGACACCGTGCAGGCTTTTGCCCCGGAGGGGGTGGAGTCGATCTCCTATGCTCCGGACGGACTGCGCGTTACGGGAACGTTTTCGGCGGAGGGTCTTTCGGTGCCCGCGACGGTGGTCGTCACTGTCGCGCCGACCGAGGACGGCATCGTGGTAACTCCGTTCTCGGTCCAGGCCGCAGCCGGTGGCCCGACGATTCCGCTGGCCCTGCTGCAACGAAATCTCACCTTCACCGTGCCATTGCAGCGGCTGCCGCTCGGCGCCCAGCTGACGTCCATCCAGCCGAGCGCCGACGGCCTGCAGGTAACCGCCGTCGCCCACACCGTGCGCTTCTCCGACCTGTCGTAAGAACACTCCCGCCCGGGTGCTGTCACATTTCCCGCGTGCCGATGGTCGAGGAGATGACACCGAAGAGTGCATCTCGATGGAAACTGCTGGGCAGCACCGCGATTCTGGTTCCCGGCTTCTCGCGACCGAAGGAATGGGCCTATGCCGGAATGTTCTTCAACATGACCGGAGCCTTCATCTCGCACCTGGTCGAGCGCGACTACGGCACCGCCGGCATGCATCTGACCGTCACCGCCGGCATCGTGGGCACTGGTCCTCGCGTCCTGGGCGCTGCGGCCCGCGGACCGCATGCTCCCGTGCCGATAGTCCCCGCCGCCGTCGATGAGTTTGCGCCTCCCGACCCGTCTCCACTCCCATGACGCAGGTTCTGTGGCACGTCACGATGTCAGTGGACGGGTTCATCGCACCGGAGGACGACTCCACCGAGTGGATGTTCGGGCACGGGGCCGCGGGCCCGCTCGGGGTGGAGGCGATGCGGCGGACCGGGGCCGTCTTGTCCGGGCGACGCGGATACGACCTGGGCAACAGGCCCGGGACCGGCGATCGGAAACTGTACGGCGGCATGTGGTCCGGGCCGATATTCGTGCTGACCCATCGGCCCGGGGAGGCGCCGTACGATCCCGATATCACCTTCCTGTCCTGCGGTATCGCGGAGGCGGTCGCCACGGCGAAAGCCGCCGCGGGGGAGGGCGACGTCGGGATTTTCGGCGCGAATCTGGCCCGGCAATGCCTCGAATCCGGGCTCGTGGACGAGATCGTCATGCACCTCGTGCCGGTTCTGCTCGGTCGTGGAGTGCGACTGTTCGAAGGGACCGCGCCGGTTCGGCTGCGCAAGCTGCGCTGCGATGACTCCGGCCAGATCACCGATTTCCGATTCCAGGTCGAGCCCGGCGATTAACGCCGACGCCGCGCTGCCGGATCTGGGTTACGGTGATCGGCGGGCACGATGTGGTCGGAGGTAGGCAGGCTGTGGGGCGGACACTCGTGCAGGGGCAGGTTTTCGCGGGGTACACCGTTGAACGGCTGCTCGGGGTGGGCGGGATGGGGGAGGTCTATCTCGCGCAGGACCGGGATCTGCCACGCTCGGTGGCCTTGAAGCTCTTGGCTTCCGGCAAGGCCGACGATCCTGAGGTACGGGCGCGCTTCCTCCGGGAGGCCGATACCGCTGCGCGGCTGTCGCATCCGAACATCGTCGCGGTGTACGCGCGGGGCAACGACGACCACCGCCTCTGGATGGCCATGCAGTACGTCGAGGGCACCGATGTGTCGGCGATCCTGCGGGAGGGCCCGATTCGGCCCGACCACGCGGTGCGCATCATCGGGGAGACCGCGCGGGCACTGGACCACGCGCACCGCGCCGGCGTGCTGCACCGGGATGTGAAACCGGCCAATATCCTACTGGCCTGGGGCCCGGATCAACGGGTGTACCTGGCGGACTTCGGCATTGCGAAGGCCGTCGACCACACCAGCGGGTTGACCCGGACCGGCGAAATGTACGCCAGCTTCCAGTACGCCGCACCCGAACAGTTCGAACTGCGCAGCGACACCGACCATCGGGCGGACGTCTACGCCCTGGGCTGCACGCTGTTCCACATGCTCACGGGTCGGCTGCCGTATCCGGGCGAGAGCACGGCACAGCTGGTGGCGGCCCACCTCGGCGCCGAGATTCCCCGGCCGAGCCTGGTGCACTCCGGCGTTCCCGCCGCCTTCGACGCCGTCATCGACCGGGCGCTGGCCAAGAACCGGGACCAGCGCTTCGGCAGTTGCGGGGAACTGGCCACGGCCGCCGAGCAGGCTCTCACCGCCACCGCGGGCCCCTGGGGGCCCGGGTTCCGCCAGGATGGACCCGCCGAACAAGGCAGCCTGCCGCCGAATCCCGCTGCGGCGCAGTCCCGGATGGGCTTCGACCCGAGCAAGTTCACCGGCGCGACCACCGAACCCAGCATGCCCACCCAGCCCGCGCCGGTCCCGCACCGTGAGCTGCCGACCCAGCTCAATGCGCAGCGTCCACGGTTCGCGGCGCCGCAGACCCAGATCACGCCTCAGCAGGTCCCGCTCACCGCGCCGCCGCTGCAGTACCACGGCCCGGCCGGCAGCGACCCGCGTCCCGTCGACGCCACCCCTGCTCCGCCCGCCTCGCCGCGCCGCCGCGTCCGCAAGGTCCTCCTCGGCGCCTTCCTGGCCGCCCTCCTGCTCGCCGGTGGATTGGGCGTCGGATTCGGTACGGGCGCAATCCATTTCGGTAACGGAGGCGGCCGCTCCAGCTCCCAGCCGCCGGTAGCCGGCGACGCCTCCCAGGCCGCGGCCACCAAGGCCGCCTGCGACTACGCCGAACTCATGACCACCTACGACTACAGTAACGGCGACGACTGGCAGTCCAAGGTCATCGCGGGCGCGACCGGCACCTGGAAATCCGAGGCCGAGACGCTACTGCCGACCATCCGCGTGCTGCTGGAGTCGGATTCCGAGCACACCCGCGCCGCCGACGCGGCCTGCACGGTGACCTCGGGCAGCAACACTCATTACGATCTGGCCGTCGACGTCACCCAGATCAACTCCACCCAGGGCAAGGCCGACACCACCAACCACCAGAAGATCACCCTGTCCATGGACTACGTGGACGGCAAGTGGCTGTGCAGCAATCTGGTGAGCCCCCTGTTCCCCAGCTGACCGGTCGGTTCGCCCGCGCCGATGATCGTGCAACTGGAACGTCTTCGCACTCTGGGACCCCCGCTGCGTATAGCGCGAAGCACTGGACGTGCGATAGATTCGCTGCGGATTCGTGCTCGGAGCGGGCGTCGGAAGGAATCGAGCGTGGGGAACTCTGGCGCGGGGGATGGTGCCGGGAAGATAAGGGTGCTCGTCGACAATGGCGAGTACTGGTTACGCAATCGCGGCGACATCGCCATGATGGTGATGACCGTCGAACGCCTACGGGAACGCTGGCCGCACGCCCGCATCGGCATGCTCACCGACGAACCCCACGTTCTGCGCGGCGTCCTGCCGCAGGCGGAACCCGTGCCGGCCCACACCGGCGGGCACTGGGGCAGGAGCGGTCTCGCGGGTCGGCTGGAGGGGGCGGCCGGGGTCCACCTGCTCGGCCCCGCCGCCATGCGCTGGCGCTCCGCCACCGAGGTGCCCAAGCACTATCTGCGCGGGGCCAAGAACTGGGCTCGCAAGGAGGTCCACGTGCTCACCACGGGCGGGCGGGAACCCGAACCCGCCGGCATGCCCGACCTGCCGCCGGTGCCCGCCGCCCTCGTCGACGCGGACCTGGTCATCGCCCAGGGCGGCGGCTATATGACCGATGTCGATCTCTACCAGGCTCATCGCACCCTCAATCTGCTGGAAGCCGCCCAGCGTCAAGGCATTCCGAATGTCATGATCGGCCAGGGCCTGGGACCGATGCGTAACGCGCACCTGCTGCGCCGCGCCGCCGAGGTGCTGCCGGGCGCCGACCTCATCGCCCTGCGCGAGGGTCGGCGCGGCCCCGAGCTGCTGGCCGAACTCGGCGTCGCCGCCGAGAAAATCGTGGTCACCGGCGACGACGCGGTGGAGTTCGCCTATCGCCTGCGGCGGCCCGGCATCGGCACAGATCTTGGCCTGTGCCTGCGTATATCGGACTATTCCAAGGTGAGTGACTCGGCCCGCGACACCCTCGGCGTGGTGGTGCGCCGCGAGGCCGCCGAGCTGAACACCGCGCTGGCCCCGCTCATCATCTCCGAATACGATGACGAGGACCGCCGGCACACGCTGCCGCTGCTCACCGGCGCGGCGAGCACCCGGCCCGTCATCGGGCGCGCGGGCACCGCGCAGGACGTGGCGCGTCAGGTCTCGCGCTGCCGGGTGCTGGTGACGAGCGCCTACCACCTCGCGGTTTTCGCACTCTCCCAGGGCATTCCGGCCGTGGCTGTAACGGCGTCGGAGTACTACGACGACAAATTCTATGGGTTGGCCGACATGTTCGGCGCGGGCGCGGCCGGGGCCGGTCTGCGCATCGTGCACTTGGACGTGGACAACCTCGACGCCGAACTGTCACGTGCGATTCGCCAGTTGTGGGAGTCCGCGCCAGAACTGCGGGATACGCTGCAGCAGAGGGCAGTTGAACAGATCGACGCCGGCCGCGCGGGTCTGGATCGGGTGTACGGGCTCGTGGCAGGAGGTGAGGGCGCACCCGGCGAACCAGCCGAACCAGTTCAGGGGGAATGATGAAGAACCTTTCGGTGTGCGTCCCGGCCTACAATTCCGGCCGCACCCTGGAGACGACGCTGCGCTCGATTCTGGACCAGGACACCGACATCGAGGTGCTCGTCCTGGACAATGCCAGCTCCGACGACACCGGCGCCATCGCGAAATCCTTCGACGACCCGCGGGTGCACGTACACCGCAACGAGGACACCCTGCCCATCGGCGAGAACTGGAACAAGGCCGTCTCGCTGACCTCGGGCCGCTTCGTGAAGGTGGTCTGCGCCGACGACATCCTGCTGCCCGGCTCTCTCGACAAGCAGCTGGAGATCATGGGCGACAATGGCATCGCCATCTGCTCGTCCAAATTCCAGGTCATCGACGAGCACGGCACGGTCGAGGAGACCGACCTGGGCCTGCCGAACCTGCTGGGCCGCCGCACCGCCCGCGCCCTCATGCGCACCATCGTGCACCGCGGCCCCGCCGACTTCGGCCCCACCGCGGCGGCGATCTTCCGCCGCCAGGACTTCGATCGGGTGGGCGGCTTCCGCGGCGATCTGGTCTTCCCGATGGACGTGGACCTCTTCGCCCGCGTGTGCGCCTTCGGCGACTTCTACGGCATGCCGGAAATCCTTGCCGCCTGGCGTAATTCGAGTTTCAACCTGTGCAGCCAGACCTCGACGGTCAGCAAGCTGACCGAGATGCTGCGCTTCCATCACCGCCTGGGCGCGGAGTACCCGCAGTACGTCGGCCGCGTCGCGGTCCTCGGCGGCGACTGGCGGCTGGCGCGCGCCGCCGCCGAGCGGGTGCGGGTCCGGACGGTCGCGACCGCACTGCGCCGCCCGGACCTGCTGCGCTGATAACCGCTAGATGCTCGACAGCGGACCGTAGGCGACAACGGTGTCGCCGCCGCTGCTCACCAGCCGCACGAACGGCCGGATGGTGGTGGTGCCCAGCACCCCGGACACGGTGCCGTGGAAGCCGGACATGGTGATGCAGCCCGCGGTGCCGGACACATCGCCGCCGGCGGCATCCACCGACTGGATGCCCGGGCCGAAGCCGACGTCGAGGGTCACGCCCAGCGTCGGAATCAGGTTGAAGACATCGGCTTTGGGGTCATTGCCGATCTCCAGCTCCAGGCCGGGAGTCTGGTACTGGAATTCCAGCTTGCCCGACAGTGTGGCCGGGTAGCCGACCTGGTACCCGAGGGTGATGTGGCCGGTCCACGGGTCGCCGGTCGGGACATCGACCTTGAAACAGGCCTTGCCGCTGTGGAACCACTCCCTGGTGAGCGGGTTGCCGTCCAGCGGCGGCACGAAATCGATCTTGGTATCGGCGGAGATGGCCTGGACCGTCCGACCCTGCTGGTCGACGATCGAATTGGTGGCGTCGACCGCGGCCGTGGAGGCGCCGCTGCCCAGAACCAGGCCGATGGTGCCCGCTACCGCGACGGTCGCGGTGCGAGAGAGCGCAGTCGTGTTGTTGCGCATGATGAATCCCATTCCCTCATCAGGTGTTGCTGCGTATTGCCTACGCGTGTTTGATGATTCCCCAGTGCTACGGGACGCGAGACGACGTCCCCGGTCCCCTCGGTCGATGATCGACCCCCACGCTGAGACTATCCCACTCGATTACCCTGCGTGTGGCCGCGATCGCATGATCGGGATCACAGGCCGACGTGGTGCTTGCCCGGCGGATTCATGCGTGTGCCGGGCGAGATCTGCTGGCTTTCATAGCGATTCGGTCACGTCGGTCACCCACTTCCCGTGAAGCTCGGGCCACCGGTACGAAACCTCCGGCAACAGATCGGGCAAAGTCAGGAAAACCCGATCCGGCTGGGCGGCAACGAGTTCCGCCGGAGACAGGATCGGGATATCGGTACCGGGCATGCGGCGGCCCTGCTTTCCCGGGGAGGCGTCGGCCACCCCGGCCAGCAGGCCGCGATGCGCGCCCGCCAGATGCAGCAGCGCGACCGCGCGCGAGGCCGCCCCGTACGCGTAAACGGTTCTACCGGAGGCGGTTTCGGCCTCCAGCCAGGCGCGCAGGGCCTGCGCCTGCTGGTCGGCGGCCCGCTGGAGCCCGCGCACCACCACCGGGTCCGCCACCGCCGCCTCCGCGGCGCGGATCCGCACGATGGCGGGGTCGGGAGCGGCGGGCGCGTGCACCGCCGCCACCAGCACCGTGCCGCCATAGAGCGGGAACTCCCACGCGGTCACCGCCACCAGCCCGGCCGGGTGCAGCAGGCCCTGTAACGAAGCCATCGTGTAGTAGGCGAAATGCCCGTGCCGCAACGCATTCCACTGCCCCTGCCGCACGATGGCGGATAGGGAGTGGAACTGCAGCAGCAGCACTCCGCCCGGCACGGTCGCCGCCGCGCGCTGCGCGAAGGCGACCCGCTGATGGGGCTCGTGCATGATGCCGAAGCAGTCGATCACCACATCGGCGGGACGATCGGTGACCCGGTACCCGAGCTCGGTCAGCAGCGGCAGCCAGCTGCCGCCGTGCGGGCTGCCGAACTCCCGCACCGTCCCGCCGCCTGGCAGCAGGCCCGCCGCGGCCACCCGGGCCACCGCGTCCGCCGCCTGATCCCGCAGCGCCTGCGGCTCCACGCCACGCGGTTCAGCGGTGACGGTGTCGTCCTCGGCCAGCTGCGCCAGCCCGCACATGGCGCACATGTCCATGGCCAGCGGATGCGCTGCCTCGGCCGTACCGGCCGCCGAGTCGAGACTCGGAAAGTCGTCTGCCGCAGGCATTTTCCCGAGATCCAGCACCCGGACCAGTGGTCCCAGCCCGCAGCCGCGACACCCGTACCGCGGTTCGCCGGTCATGGCACGATGACCTGGTGCGCATCGAATCGACCGACCTCGCCGACGTCCTGATCCTGATCCCGCAGCCGTTCCGCGACGATCGCGGCCTGTTCACCAGAACCTTCGACGCCGAGGAGTTCGACGCCCACCTGGGCACGCCGGGGGTGTCGGCGACTTTCGTGCAGGACTCGCAGTCGCGCTCGCACCGGGGCGTCGTGCGCGGTATGCACGGCCGCTCCGGGCGCGGCGAGGCCAAGCTGGTGCGCTGCGCGCACGGCGCGGTGCACGACGTGCTCGTCGACATCCGCCCGGATTCGCCCACTTTCGGCCGCCGCCAGGCATTTCTGCTGGACGACACCGACTTCCGGCACCTCTACGTCCCGCCCGGCTTCCTGCACGGCTTCCAGGCTCTCACCGAGGTGGCCGATGTGTGCTACCGCATCGACCGCCCACACGACCCGACCGAGGACTTGGGGGTCGCCTATGACGATCCCGACCTGGCCATCGCCTGGCCGCAGCCGGTGACCGTGGTGTCGGAGCGGGACGCGGGCGCGGGCTCGTGGCTCGAGCTGCTCGCCGCCCTTCACCTCACACCCCGGTCCTGATCCGGCGCAGCTCGTCGTCCAGCACCCCGGTCTCCTTGAGCGACTTCAGCCACGCCAGGCGGGTGAAACGCTGGAAGAAGGCCCCGGCGGTGAGCCCGCGCGCGAGGTACTCCCGATACAGCTCGGCCGCGCCGTCCGGAATGCTCCACTCCGCTTCGAAGCCGAGTTCCCTGCGGGCATAACCGAAGTCGACCCGGTACGAGCGCGGGTCCGCGCCACTCTCGCCGGTGATGACCAGCGTGGATTCCGGGACCACGTCGACCACCGCCTGCGCGATCTGCGCGACCGTCAGATTATTGGCCTCGGTGCCGACGTTGTAGGCGCGGCAGTGCACGGCCTCGTCGGGCGCCTCCAGACACGCGGCGAAAGCGCGCGCGATGTCCTGCGCGTGCACCAGCGGCCGCCACGGCGTGCCGTCCGAGAGCACCTTCACCTCACCGGTCAGCACCGCGTACCCGACCAGATTGTTGAGCACGATATCGGCGCGCAGGCGCGGCGAGAACCCGAATGCCGTGGCATTGCGCAGGAATACGGGGGAGAACCCGGAGTCCGCGATGGCGGCCACATCGTCCTCGACCCGGACCTTCGACTCGGCGTAGGGGGTGAGCGGACGCAGCGGCGCGTCCTCGGTCACCAGGCCGTCCCCGGCCGCCCCGTACACCGAACACGTGGACGCGTACAGGAATCGGCGCACCCCGGCGTCCTTGGCCAGCCCCGCCAGCCGGACCGAGGCGTGATGGTTGATGTCGTAGGTGATCTGGGGCGCCAGCGCGCCCAGCGGATCGTTCGACAACGCCGCGAGATGCACCACGGCATCGAAACCGGCGAGCTGATCGGCGCTCACATCGCGCAGATCCACCGCGAGGGCGGGCGGCGCGGGTGGTGCCTCGCCCAGCACGCAGTCCGCGAAAAGGCCGCTGTCCAGCCCTGTCACCTCATGGCCGGCCTGCTGTAGCAGCGGAACCATGACGGTACCCAGATACCCCTGATGCCCGGTGACGAGCACGCGCATGACTTATGCACCTCCGAAAGTGATGGTGGCCTTCTCGAGCAGAAACGCCTCGGCGTGCTGGGCGCGGCACTGCACCCCGCGCAGCCGGGACAGGGCCAGGAAGGACTGCTCATCGAACCAGTCCCGATTGCGCTGTGAGGGATAGTGTTTCACCAATAGCGCGGCTTTGCGCTCCGCGCAGCCCGCGGGCAGCGGATGGAACACCGCCGGCTGCGGGGTGTCGTTCTCCCACTTGAGGATCTCGTAGCCGAGGATCAGGTGATCGCGGAACTCGGTGGGCGCCAGCTCGGCCAGTAGCCGGTGGTCCTGATGGGCGTCCCCGCGCTGCGGCGCGAACACCACCTGGGCCGCGCTGTCGCGGCGCAGCGCGCCCACCGCGTCCTTGACTCGCGCCCAGTGCGCGGGCGCGTAACCGTCCGGCACGTCCAGGATCCGCAGCTCCAGATCCGCACCGGGACAGAAGGATTCGAGCGCGGCCCACTCCTCCTCGGCGCGCTCGGTGCCCGCGCCGGCGAGCACCATCGCCCGCACCCGCAGGCCCGGCACGGCCTCGGCCAGTGTCAGCAGCGTCCCGCCCAGCCCGATGGCGAGATCGTCGCAGTGGGCCGCCAGCAGCGCGATCTCGGTGATCGCATCGGTGTCGAGTCGGATCATGCGGTGCGCTGCTCCCACACCATCCACGGGCGGTCGCCCTGTAGATAGCCGCTATCCAGCTCGGCGCGCTCCTTGAAGGTGTCGGCGGGCTTCCAGAACCCGTGATGCTGATAGCCGAACAGCCGGCCCTGCGCGGCCAGCGCGCCGCAGGCGTCCTCCACCAGATCCCCGCCGGCAGGCAGATGCTCGAAGATCTCCTGCGTCAGCACGAAGTAGCCGCCGTTCTCCCAGATCGGCAGCTGCGAGACCGGGGTGATGTTCTTGACCTCTCCGGCCGAGTTCACGTCCACGCAATGGAACGAGGACTGCGGCGGCACGATCATCATGGCGGCCGCGGCCCCGGAATGCTGGAACTGGGTGATCATCTCGTCCAGTGGGGCGTCGGTGAGCACATCGGCGTAGTTGGCCAGGAAGTACCGTTCGCCCGCGAGGTGATCGCGCACCCGGCGCAGCCGCTCACCGATGGGCGACTCCACCCCGGTGTCGACGAAGGTGATGGTCCAGTCGCTGATGTCGGACTGCAGCAGCTCCACTTTGCCGCCGCGGATGACGAAGTCGTTCGACACCGACTCCTGGTAGGTGAGGAAGAAGTTCTTGATGTGCGCGGCGCCGTAACCCAGGCACAGCACGAAGTCCTTGTGCCCGAAATGCGCGTAGTAGCGCATGACATGCCAGATCAGCGGGCGCGGGCCCACCATCTGCATCGGCTTGGGGATCACGTCCTCGGTGCCGTTGCGCATCCGCATGCCGTAACCGCCGCAGAACAGTACGACCTTCACTTCGCTTGCCTTCCTGCATGAGTGGATGCGGCGGCGTCGTCGAGCGTCGCATGATGAAGGTGGGGGAGCGGGTAGACGATCTCGCCACCCCAGTCGGTGACGTGGCGCAGCTGCGCGGTGATCTCCCGTTCCAGGTTCCAGGGCAGCACCAGCACCACATCGGGGCGGTCGGCGTCGATCCGCTCCGGTTCATGTATCGGAATGCGGGTGCCGGGTGTGAACCGTCCGTGTTTGTAGGGGTTGCGGTCGACGGTGTACTCCAGCAGGTCGGTGCGGATGCCGCAGTAGTTGAGCAGGGTGTTCCCCTTGCCGGGGGCGCCGTAGCCCACCACGCGCTTGCCGGATGTCTTGGCGTCGAGCAGGAATCGCAGTAGATCCTGGCGCACCTGCTCGGTGTCGGGTCGCAGTTCGAGGTAACCGGCGACCTCGTGCAGACCGGCATCGGCCTCCAACTGCAACACCTCGGCAACCCGGGTGCTGGGGGTGCTCACGCCTTCGGGGCGAGCCCAGACGCGCAGTGAACCGCCGTGTGTGCCAATCAGTTCGCAGTCGACCACGGCCAGGCCGGCGGTGGCCAGGGCCCGCTGGGCCGACAGCAGCGTGTAGTACTGGAAGTGCTCGTGATAGACGGTGTCGAACTGGGCCAGCGCTACCAGGTTGAGCGCGTGGTGCACCTCGATGGACAGCCAGCCGTCCTCGGCCATGAGCGCACGCAGTGACCTGGTGAACCCCAGCAGGTCGGGGATGTGGGCGTAAACGTTGTTGGCTACCACCAGGTTTGCCGGTCCGCGTTCGGCGCGCACCCGGGCGGCCAGGTCCTCGTCGAGGAAGGCGGTTTCGGTGGGTACGCCCTTGTCGCGTGCTGCCGCACCGACATTCACCGACGGTTCGATGCCCAGGCACGGGATGTCGGCGGCGACGGCGTGCTGGAGGAGATACCCGTCGTTACTCGCCACCTCAATAATGAAACTATTATCGGTCAGATTTAGCTGTGTGATTGCCTGATCTACGAAGTGCTTTGCATGCCGAACCCAGCTGTCCGAAAATGAAGAAAAGTAGGCATATTCCGTGAACGTTTCCTCCGGTGTGATGAGCGCTGGAATCTGCAGCAGCAAGCAGTTTTCACAGAGCCTCAGGTGCAGGGGATATGTCGGTTCGCACAGGTCTAGTTCGTCGGCGGTGAGAAATTTTTCGCACGGCGGTGTGGCGCCTAGATCGAGAACGCTGCGCAGACGATCGGAGTGGCAAAGACGGCATTGCACGAAGTTCCCCACCTTTCACCGAGTTCGGGCTGCCCGCGCAGCTCCGGATGACCTGTGGTCGGCTCGGTCCGGCCTTACGTTACAACAGGATTGCGTGGTGTTCCGGTGCCCGGCGAGTGACCGATGGTGCCAAAACTTGTGGATTTCTGCGACCCGCAGAACTTGGCGTCCGATCGGCAAACGCTCGAGCCTTGCAGTGCAAAGGTTTCGACCAGCTCACACGGTGGATCTTGCGTAGTTCAACCTGCGATTTTGCGAATAGGGGAAATAGGGGGATCGGTACGGGGAACTGGTCGTCACGAAACCCGTTACTTTTCGGAAACGTTGGGGCCCTACGGGTTACATCCTGCGCGCCACCGTGGTTGTGTAACATTCGGCATCTGGCCACCGAAACACTCGTCGGCCACATCGGTTGTCATGGTCCTGAAAGCCCTTGGGAAGCCGGCGTCAGCCCGTCGTGGAACTGATCAGCGGGGATCGGAACCGAGTTCTCCCGTGGGGGAGGTGCGTTCGTTTCATGAGTTACGAAATTTCTGCCGGTCGCGCCGTGCGCGCGCATCGGCCTCCACGTCCCGAGCCGCGCTCGGATCGTGAACGCTGGCAAGCGGATTACGCGCGTCGGCTGTTTATTAGTGACTTAATCGTTTTAGTTCTATCCATCGGATTTGCCCAATGGATTCGCTTCGGCGGCGCGGGAGCCGAGCCGCCCCTGGCCTCCCAGTTGCCACTGGAAGTTCGCTACACCATGGTGTCGGCCATGCTGGCCCTGGCGTGGTCGATCACGCTGACCCTCGGCGGCACCCGGTCGCCGCGCGTAATCGGTAGTGGCACAGAGGAATACCGGCGTGTGGTGGCCGCGTCCCTGAAGCTGTTCGGTGGGATAGCCATTGTTTCGCTGCTGCTTCGGGTCGACATCGCTCGCGGCTATCTCGCCATCGCCCTGCCGCTCGGCATGATCGGTCTCATGGTGGAGCGGCGGATCTGGCGGCGCTGGGTGGCCGGGCGCCGCGCCCGCGGTCACTACCGCACCGCCATGCTGGTGGTCGGCAGCCCGGAGGCGGCGCGGGCCATGGTCGCGGCCTTCTCCCGCGATCGTGACTCGGGATATCAGGTGATCGGGATGTGCACCCGGGACGAGGGAGCGCTCGCGGACGCCGCGCTCGAGGTGGGCGGACGGGAGATCCCGGTTGTCGCAAGCGATCACGCCGTGATCGAGGCGGTCCGGCGAACGGGGGCCGACACCGTCGCGGTCACCGCCACCGACAACCTCGGCCCGGCCGACTTCCGCCGGATGGCCTGGGAGCTGGACGAACTGGGCGCCGAACTGATCGTGACACCGGGTCTGGTGGACATCGCCGGCACCCGGCTCACCCACCGGGTGGTCGCCTCCATGCCGATGCTGCACGTGGAGAAGCCGCAGTACGACCGCGCGAAGTCGATTCGCAAGGGCGTCTTCGACTTCTGCTTCGCCTGCGCCGCCCTGCTGGCCATCGCCCCGGCGCTGGCCGTCATCGCGCTCGCGGTGAAGGTCACCAGTCGCGGTCCGATCTTCTACCTCTCCGAGCGGATCGGCCGGGACGGGCGGCCCTTCCGGATGATCAAGTTCCGCAGTATGTACGCCGACGCCGAGGCGCACATCAACGCGCTCATCGAGAGCAACGGCGGCAACCCGCTGTTCTTCAAGGTTCGCGATGATCCGCGGGTGACCTCGGTGGGCAAGGTCATCCGCAAATACTCACTCGACGAGCTCCCGCAGTTCTTCAACGTGCTGCGCGGCGAGATGAGCATCGTCGGCCCGCGTCCCCAGGTCCAGCGCGAGGTCGACTCCTACGACGGCGTCATGCGCCGCCGCCTGCTGGTGAAACCCGGCGTCACGGGTCTCTGGCAGGTCAGTGGCCGGTCGGATCTGACCCCCGAGGACGCCATGCGCCTCGATCTGTCCTACGTGGAGAACTGGTCCATGGTCCTGGACCTGCTCCTGATCGCCAAGACGATTGGCACAGTGACCAGGGGTGATGGAGCGTACTGACCGCTAATTCCGAAACCGCCGCGCCTGCTGCCTTCCTCGCAGCGGGCGCGTCTTGTTTCCGGTCCGGCGGAATCTAGTGAACGGGTTTTAGTAAAACGTGTTCACAAACCCCGGTGTGGTGTGGTTCACTCGTTGTCGAACGTGTTCCAAAGGAGGTTCCGTGTCCGCGCCGTCCATCCCCACCGGTTTCGACTTCACCGACCCTGACCTGCTCGCGCAGCGTCTGCCGGTCGAAGAGTTCGCCGCACTCCGCAAGCAGGCCAAGCCCTTCTGGGTGCCGCAGGCCAATGGCCTCACCGGCTTCGACGATGGCGGTTACTGGGCCATCTCCCAGATGGATGACATCAAGGAGATCTCCAAGACCCCGGAGACCTTCTCCAACGAGGAGAACACCGCGGTCATCCGCTTCTACGGCGACATCGCCCGCGAAGAGATCGAGGTGCAGCGCTACCTGCTGCTGAACATGGACCCGCCGCGCCACACCAAGCTGCGCCGGATCATCTCCAAGGGCTTCACCCCGCGCGCCATCGAGTCGCTGCGCAACGCGCTGCGCGAGCGCGCCGAGCGAATCGTGCACGAGGCCAAGAAGAACGGCTCCGGCAACTTCGTCGAGCAGGTCGCGTGCGAGCTGCCGCTGCAGGCCATCGCCGAGCTCATCGGCATCCCGCAGGAAGACCGCGGCAAGATCTTCGACTGGTCCAACCAGATGATCGGCTACGACGACCCCGAGTTCAACGGTGACCACAAGGTCGCCACCGCCGAGGTCATGGGCTACTCCTGGAACCTGGCCGAGCAGCGCCGCGCCTGCCCGATGGACGACATCGCCTCCACCCTGCTGCAGGCCGACATCGACGGCGAGTCGCTGGCGTCGGACGAGTTCGCCTGGTTCGTGATCCTGCTGTCGGTCGCCGGCAACGAGACCACCCGCAACGCCACCACACATGGCATGAAAGCCTTCGTGGACAATCCGGATCAGTGGGAGCTCTACAAGGAGCAGCGTCCGCGCACTGCTCCCGACGAGATCGTCCGCTGGGCCACCCCGGTCATCGCCTTCCAGCGCACCGCCATCGAGGACGTCGAGCTCAGCGGCCAGCTGATCCAGAAGGGCCAGCGCGTCGGCATGTTCTACAGCGCGGCCAACTTCGACGAGAACTACTTCGAAGACCCGTACAAGTTCAACGTGCTGCGCAACCCCAACCCGCACGTCGGCTTCGGCGGTACCGG
Organism: Nocardia sp. NPDC046763; assembly: GCF_040645495.1. NCBI lineage: Bacteria > Bacillati > Actinomycetota > Actinomycetes > Mycobacteriales > Nocardiaceae > Nocardia > Nocardia sp. NPDC046763. Next base: position 43,627 of record NZ_JBEYYI010000003.1, read on the forward strand.
CACCCACTACTGCGTGGGCGCGAATCTGGCTCGCCTGCAGCTGGATCTGATCTTCAACGCGATCGCCGACGTCATGCCGAACCTGCACCAGATCTCCGAGCCGGTGCGTCTGCGCTCGGGCTGGCTCAACGGCATCAAGAGCTGGGAAGTCGCGTACGAATGAGCGTCCGGGCCCCGAGGAGGTAGTGTGCGTAATCCGGTAGGGGCCCGTTCTTTCAAAATATGGAGTCAGCATGAGTGAACCTCGCCGACGCGGCCGGGTGCCGGCGGTCAGCGACGCCGACATCCGGCGCGTCGCGCGGTCACTGCTGGTCGACCAGGGGCCCGACGCGATCACGCTGCGGGCCATCGCGCGGGAGCTGGGCATCACCGCTCCCGCGCTGTACCGGTACTACGAATCCCGCGACGACCTCGTCACCGCCGTCCGCACCGACGTATGCGCCGATCTGGCAAAGGATTTGGAAGCCGCCATCGAGGGTCTCCCCGACGACGCGGGCGTCCGCTTCTTCGCCATCTGCCGCGGCTTCCGCCGCTGGGCCCTCACCCACTCCCGCGAATTCACCCTGGTCTTCGCCTCCCCGGTCGGGGCCGGAATCACCAGCGCCATGCAGCAATTCGGCGAACCGGTCGGCCGCATCTTCCTCGGCGCCGCCGGCCGCCTCCTCACCGACTACGACGTCGTCACTCCGCCCACGGCCCTCATCCCGCCCGAACTCCGCGACGACCTCGTCAAATTCCAGACCGACCTGCTGCGGGTTCTCGCCGACTCCGGCCAGAAGTTCCCCGCCGAAAAACTCGATCTCGGTGTCAGCTACGTCATGATCCAGTTCTGGGCCCGCCTCTACGGCCACGTCACCCTCGAGGTCTTCGGTAACTACCCCATCCCGGTCAGCCACCCCGACGTCCTCTTCGATTCCACCCTCGCCGACATCGGCCGCGGCATCGGTCTCGTCGCCGACTGATCAGCCCACTTTTCAGTGGGCGCGGCGCATGAAGCGTTCGCAGTCGTCGTCGGGTGATGGTCCGGCGTCGACGAATCCGTGGCGGAGATACAGGGCGATCGCACTGTCGTTGCCGGACTTGACCGAGAGCACGACGTCGCGCCGGCCCGCCCAGCCCACGACCGCACGCACGGCCGCGTCGCCCACCCCGCGGCCGCGAGCCGACTCGGCGACCCACAGCGAGATCAGTTCTGCCGCATCGTCGTCCCGGATGTAGGCGCCTGCCATCCCTACGGGTGTGCCGTCCAAACGCACGATGAAGTTGAGGGGGACATCGGTCAGCCGGGCGCGCCAACGCTTTTCGGTGTCGCCGGGGCCGCTCCACTCGGCGAGGGTCGAACCGAAGGCCGACGCCGATTCGGCGAGGGCCCGCAGTCGCAGCTCGCGCCAGAGGGGCCAATCGTCGGGGCGGAGGGCCTGGATTTCGATCATGACGTCGGGACCTGGGATGAATCAGCTTCGGGCGTCTGCCAATTCTGCGCGGAGGTGGGCGGGTTCGTCGCGCAGGACGGGTTCGCTCAGGCCGATGCGCTGCTGGATGCGCTTCATCCAGGCCGGCGCCCACCAGACGCGGTCGCCGAGGAGCTTCATGGTGGCGGGGACCAGGAGCATGCGCAGGACGGTGGCGTCGATGATCAGGGCGGCGATCATGCCGTAGGCGATGTACTGCATGAGGACCAGGTCGGAGAAGGCGAAGGCGCCGGTGACCACCAGCAGGATCATGGCGGCGGCGGTGATGATGCGGCCGGTCTGGGCGGTGCCGGAGCGGATGGCCTCCTCGGTGGTCGCGCCACGCGCGCGGGCTTCGACCATGCGGGACACCAGGAAAACCTCGTAGTCGGTGGAGAGGCCGTAGATGATGGCGATGATCAGGAACAGGATGTTCGCCTGAATCGGCTGGGGGGTGAAGTTCAACAGGGTCGCGCCGTGGCCCTCGGTGAAGATCCAGGTCAGGATGCCGAGTGTGGACCCCAGGCCGAGCACGCTCATGAAGGCGGCTTTCAGCGGGAGGACCAGGGATCCGAAGGTGAGGAACATCAGCAGCGTGGTCATGGCCAGCACCAGCAGGATCATCAGGGGCAGCCGCTTCAGCAGCGCGGCGATGGCGTCGTGCTGAACCGTCGGCACGCCGCCGACCAGCACGGTCATATCGTCGGGGACCGGCAGCGCCCGCAGATAGTCGATGGTCTTGTCGTATTTGGTGGAATCGATCAGATACGCCTGGGTGCGATAGACATTCGGCTGCGTCTGGGAGCGGGTCGGAATCTCGAAACCGGTCGAGAGCCCGGTGGTGACCAGCCCGGGAGCGCGACTCGCCTGTTCGATGAAGGGGCCGACCTCGGTGCTGTCACTGGCGTTGATGAGCAACTCGATCGGGTCGGGCTTGCGGAGCGGGAAATAGGTGTCGATCTGCTGCTGGGCGACGCGAGTCGTATTGTCCGGTGGCAGATACTTCTCACTGAAGCCGCCGAAGGCGATATTGCGGACCGGCACGATCGGTACCAGCAATCCGAGGATCAGGACCGCGGTGATCTCGCGGGGATGCCGCATCACCCAGCTGGTGGACCGGCCCCAGAAGCCCTGCTCCACCTCTTGCGCCGAATCGGTACGGCGGAATCGCTTGATGCCCAGGGCATTCACCCACGGCCCGAGGATCGCCAGCATGGCGGGCAGAATCGTGACGGCCGTCAGCGCCGCCAGCGTGACGGTGGCGATCGCGCCGTACGCGATGGACTTGAGGAAACCCTGCGGGAACAGCAGCATGCCGCCCAGGCTGGCGACGATCATCGTGGCCGAGAACAACACCGTGCGGCCCGCGGTCATCACCGCGCGCCGCACTGCGGCGGGCGTGTCGTATCCGGCGGCCACCTCCTCGCGGAACCGGCTCACGATGAACAACGCGTAGTCGATGGCCAGACCCAGGCCGATCATCGAAACGACCGGCGCCACGAAGGAATTCACCTCGGTCACATTGGTGATCGCCCGGACGATGCCGTTCGCGCCCAGAATCGTCAGCACGCCCATCAGCAGCGGCAGCGCCGCGGCGACCACACCGCCGAAGATGAAGAACAACAGCACCGCCACCGCCGGAATGGCCAGCAGTTCCATGCGATGGGTATCGGCCGAAATGGTGTCGGTCAGGGCGGTCGAGACCGGCTGCAGGCCACCGACGTACACCTTGATACCCGGAATCGAGAACGCGTCCTTCACGGTCGTGGCGGCATCGTCCTTCAGCGCGACGGAGGCGACCGCGCGGGTCCGGTCCTTGGTGGCGAAGGCCGCGGAGGAACCCCGGATGGCGGAGACCTCGGGCCAGTACGTGGCGTACACGCCGGTGATGTCGTTCGGGAAGCGCTGGGCGAGCCCGTTGAGGCTGTCCACGATCGGCTGGCTCACGTCCGGATCGTCGACGGTCTTCCCGTCGGGCGCCTGATAGAGCACGATCACATCGGCGGCGTGGTTCGGCCCGAACGCATTGGCGGCCAGCACCGCGGCCTGCGCGGACTCCGAGTTCGGATCATCCAGACCGCCCGCGCTGAGTCGGCTCTCGAAACCCCAGGCGTAGCCGCCGAGACCGAGCAGGGCGGCCGCCACGATGCCCAGAACGAGAAAACGGTGGTTGGCTACGAGTTTTCCCCATAGCGCGAAGACATCGCGGTCACGCGGGCCTCTCGTGGTCATACTGCACGGTAGCAGTCAAGATCACGAGGAGTGAAAAGCGTTGTATCAGAATACAATAAGTGAATTCGGAAACGTGATTTAGCGATAGAAAACGAGTATGGATCGTGGTGAAAAGGCCATGTCGGATCGCCGTGTTGTGATCACCCGGAGCTGAGCCGTGGACGACGCAGCGAGCCCATGCGCTTCACGATGCGGGGCCGGCGCAGATCGCGGGCCATCCACTCGCCCAGGGTGACACCGGCCGCCAGCGCCAGGCCGACGGCGAACGCACTGAACAACTGGTTGAGCCCGACGATCAATTCGTCGTTGAGCAGCGCGTAGAGGCCGCGATAGACGCGCAGACCGGGAAGCAGGGGAGTGATCCCCGCGACCGCCACCACCAGCGGGGGAGTCAGGGCGCGGCGGGCCAGCAGACCACCGGCCAGGCCCACCACCGTGGCCGCCACACCCGACGACACGATCGGGCCGAATCCGAAATGCTGGACCAGCAGATAAACGATTGTGGCCGCCGCACCGCTGAACGCCGCCGCCGCGACGGCCCGCCGTTCCGCATAGCAGGCGAGCGCGAAGGCCGCCGAGGTGAGCGCGCCCGCGAACAGCTTCAGCGGCAGATTGGTCAAATCGCGGGTCGAGGTCATGTCGGCTATCGGAACCGTCGCCTCGAACACCTCCGCCACCCGCAGGGTGAACGCGATACCGGCGATGATGCCGCCGGTCATCATGATCACTTCCAGCATGCGCGCCGACGCCGTGATCGGCGCGCCGGTAATGGCGTCCTCGACCGCGCCGACCAGCTGTAAACCGGCCAGCAGCACCGTGATTCCGGCGGCGATGATGAGCGCGGGGTCCAGATGCAGGCTCTTGGCGAAGGTGGAGACCAGGACCGCGGGCACGGTGGCGATGATGCCGCCCACCATGTGCTGGAAGAAGAACGGCAGACCGCGCCGATTCAGGACGCGGTTGGTGCGATCGATCATGGTGGTGGCCGCGAAGCTCAGCAGGGCAACGAGCAGTCCGCCGTTGAGCAGCAGCGCCACCGCCGCGGCCATGACCGCCCAGCCGACCGTCGCGAGCCACCGCGGATACGGATGCGGCGCGGAGGTGATCTCGTCCAGCGCCGCGAGCGCTTCCTGCGGCGGCACCAGTTCACGGCGGATGCGGCGGGTCAGCCGGTCGGCCGCCGCGAGGCGGGTGAAGTCGAGCGACCTGTAGTGCACGACGCGCATGGTGCTGTAAGGCGGCAGCCGCGGTCCCCGGTCGGCGGAGATACGAATCGAGTTGTAGGTGACGTCGATATCGCATTTGGACAGGCCGTAGGTGGCGGCGATGAATTCGATCTGAGTGGTGGTGTCCATGACCGCGGTGCCGGACGCCAGCACCACCTCGCCCACCCGCTCGGCCAGATCCATCACCTCGGTGACCGTCGCGTCATCGGTGAGGTCGATCGGCTGCACCGGGGCGGGCGCCTCGACCACGGCGTCGACGGTCGCGCGGCGGTCCGCGACCAGCCGGTCCACTGCTCCGTCCAGCATCCGCCGCCACCGGGCGCGTAGCCCGGAGGGCGCCTCCGACTCGGTAGCCACATCGGTGCTCACATACAGAAACGTACACGGGTGCGAGAGATCACCGGGGCGAGCAGGCCCAGGGCAGTAGTGTTTTCGAGTATGGCGACGAGCGGCGTTTCGATTGCGGACGAGCTACGCGCGGCACTCGACGGCCCCTGGCGTGACGTGCGCGAACGAGCGCGGGGCATCCTCGACGACGATCGCCTCTACGGCGACCCCGCCCTCGACATCAAGGCGGCGCGGGCGCGCGTGCTGGAACAGATGCAGCTGGTCGCCTCCTTCGGCTGGGTCGAGGGAGGCTTCCGTCACCCGGACGGCAGCCCGGGTGACCCGGGAGCGGTGGTCACCGCGTTGGAGATGCTGGCCTACACCGACCTGTCGCTGTGGGTGAAAAGCGGTGTGCAGTGGGGTCTTTTCGGCGGCGCGGTCGAGAACCTGGGCACCGAGCGCCACCGCGAGTACATCGACGAACTGATTCCGCTGCGCCTGCTCGGCTGCTTCGCCATGACCGAGACCGGGCACGGCAGCGATGTCGCCAACCTGGAGACCACCGCCACCTACGATCCGGCGACCCGGGAGTTCGTGGTGCACAGCCCGACTCTCTCGGCCCGCAAGGACTATATCGGCGGCGCGGCCGAACACGCCCGCGTGGCAGCGGTTTTCGCGCAGCTGATCACCGGCGGCGAGAGCAAGGGCGTGCACTGCTTCCTGGTGCCCATCCGTGACGAGGCGGGCAGCGACCTGCTCGGGGTGACCACCTCCGACTGCGGCCTCAAGGGCGGCCTGCCGGGCGTCGACAACGGCCGAATCCTGTTCGACCAGGTGCGGATTCCGCGGGAGAACCTGCTCAACCGCTACGCCGATGTCGCACCGGACGGCACCTACAGTTCCGAGATCGAGAACCCCAGCCGCCGCTTCTTCACCACCCTCGGCACCCTCGTGCGCGGCCGCATCAGTGTCGGCGGCGCCGCCGCCGCGGCCGCACGGGTCGCGCTCAGCATCGCCGTCCGCTACGCCGAGCAGCGCCGCCAGTTCGCCGACCCCGACACCGGCGAGGAGACGGTGCTGCTGGACTACCGCAGCCATCAGCGCCGCTTGCTACCGCTCGTGGCCCGTTCCTACGCACTGGCTTTCGCACAGAACGATCTCGTACACCGCATGCACCTGGTGCAGACCGGCCAGGCCACCGACCCGCGCGCCCAGCGCGCCCTGGAGAACCGCGCCGCCGGACTCAAGGTCGCCCAGACCCGCCATGCCACCCAGGCGATCCAGGAATGCCGCGAAGCCTGCGGCGGCGCAGGCTATCTCACCGAGAACCGCCTGGTCACCCTCAAGGCCGACACCGACGTGTTCACGACCTTCGAAGGTGACAATGTGGTCCTCACCCAGCTGGTAGCCAAAGACTTGCTGACTGCCTATGCCGATGAGGTGCGCGACCTCGACGCCCTCGGCTGGGTGCGCTTCGCGGCCACCATGGCGCGCGACGTGGTGCGCGAACGATCCGGTGTGCGGCAGATGATCCAGCGCCTGCGCGACCGCAGCGACGAGTCCGTCGACGAGGGCGACCTGTCCTGGCGGTCGGTCCAGTTGCAGCTGTTCGCCGATCGCGAGGACTACCTGGTCCGCACCGCCGCACACCGGCTCCAGGCCCGCGCCGAGGAGACCGGGCCCTTCGAGGCGTTCAACAATGCCCAGGACCACATCCTCGCCGCCGGCACCGCGCACATCGAGCGGTTGGTGCTGGAGACCTTCATCGACGGCATCGCGGAGATCGAAGACCCGGACTCGCGCGCCCTCGCCGATTCCGTGTGCGACCTGTACGTCTACTGGACCATCGAGCAGAACCAGGCCTGGTACATCATGCACCGGTTCATGTCCGTGGAGCGGGCCAAGGCGGTGCGCCGCGGCGTCAACGAACTCGTCGATCGGCTACGGCCGCGGGCGCTCACCCTGATCGAGGGACTCGGCGTGCCGGAGGGCATGTTGCGTGCCGCCGTGCTCGGCTGACCCCGGTCGCCGCCGCGGCTGAATCCTATTGTCTCCGTGCATCATCGAGAGGTTGCACACACCACGACGGGGCCACGCCATGATCGGCAGACCGATCGCACCGGCGCTGCGGGCGCCGAAACCGGTGCTGGCTCTCGTCAGGATCGCCGGTCATCACCTTCGTGCTGCTGCTCCTGCTCACCGGCAGCGAGGTCCGGGCCTGGCGCTGGCCGTGCTCATGGACGCCACCCTCGTCCGCATGGTCCTGGTGTCCGCCTTCATGCGGCTGCTGGGCACCGCCAACCGGAGGCCCCGGCGCGTTCGCGCCCGCTCCTGGAACGGGCGGCGCTGTGAGAGTGACTCGTTAGTTCTTACGGAACCATGAAGTCATGCCGATACCCGCCGTGTCGGTTGGTGTCCGCAGCCGCCCGCACGGCATCGTCTCTCTCGTTTCGACGATCGACACGAGGAGATGCGAATGGGCGAGGAGAACGGTCCGCTACGCCTGAATCGGCGCGCGCTGCTGGCCGCGGCGGTGATCGCCGGTGCGGGAACCGCCGGCGTCGGCGGATTCCTGTTCGCGGAGAATGCCATCGGCCCGGCGCGGCTGACCGCCCGGCGCATCGTCGACGGCCTGCAGGCCGCCAACGGTTTCGTCCCGGGCTATCGGCGCAACCATGCCAAGGGCGTCGCGGTGGCGGGACGCTTCGAGAGCAACGGGGCCGGAACGGAGCTGTCGACGGCCGCGGTGTTCCGGCCCGGCAGCTACCCGGTGGACGGGCGGTTCTCGCTGGCGGGCGGCAAGCCGTTCGCGCCCGACGTTCTCGACGCGCGCCGGGGGCTCGGACTGCGGGTCACCCTGCCCGCCGGTGAGGAATGGCGGCTGGCTCTGCTCAATATCCCCGTCTTCACCGACGCCTCCGCCCAGGACTTCCACGACCGGACCGCGGTCTACGCGCCCGACCCGGCCACCGGGAAACCGGATCCGGAGCGAGTACGCGCCTATCTGGCCACGCATCCGAAAACCGCTGCCGCACTGGAGGTCATCAAGCGGAACCCGCCGACGGCGAGCTTCGCCACCTCGACCTTCCACGGCCTCAACGCCTTCGAATGCATCGACGCGTACGGCACCCGGACTCCGGTCCGCTGGCGGCTCGAACCCGAAACCACCGGTGCCACCGGTGCATCCGGTGATGATCAGCTCTTCACCGGCCTGGTCCGGGACCTCCGCCGGGAATCGCTGCGTTGGAAACTGATCGCGGTGGTGGGCAATCGCGGCACCGATCCGACGCACGACCCGACCATCCCCTGGCCGGCGGAGAGGCGCGGCATCGACACCGGCACACTGGTTTTGACCGGCGTCGCGAGCGAGTCCGCGGCCAATGTGCGGGATGTCAACTTCGATCCGCTGGTACTGCCGAACGGCATCGCGGCCTCGGACGACCATGTGCTGCAAGCGCGCTCGGCCGCCTATGCCGAGTCGTATCGACGCCGGGCGGGCGAGACCGCGACCCGGCAGCCGCTGCGGGTGGAGGGGCTGGCATGAGCGGGGCGATGGAACCGGCCGGGACCACGGTCGAGGAATCCGATCCGACGACACCGGACGTGCCGGAAGCCGATGCCACGGCGCCCGCCGAACCCATCGCGCGGGCAGGTCATTTCGACCTCACCACGCGGGTGCTGCACTGGCTGATGGCCGTGCTCGTCGTGGCCATGCTGTTCCTCGGAGCCGCCCTGGTCGGATCGGTCGGGGATTACGGCGTGCTGCTGAGCGTCCATCGGACGGTCGGCATCGCCATCCTGGTGCTCGGCGTGGCGCGGCTGGTCAACCGATTGCTGCGGCGGGCGCCCGTCCCGGCGGCGCTGTCACCGGCCGAGCGCCGGATCGCGATGGCGTCGGAGCTGTCGTTGTACGTGCTGTTCCTGTTCCAGCCCGTCGTCGGATGGGCGCTGGTGTCGGCCTCCGGAATTCCGGTGCGGATCGGGGGCGGCCTCCACCTGCCCGCGATCGCGCCGGAGAACGCACACCTCTACGCACAGTTGCGCACCCTGCACTCCTGGCTGGCCTATCTGCTGCTGGCCCTGTTCACCGCCCACATGTCCGCGGTGCTGTGGCACGCGATCGGGCTGCGTGACGGGCTGCTGCGGCGCATGCTGCTCATGCGCCGATCCTGAGGCGCGGGCGGGCCGTCGGTATCGTGCAGCCGTGACTCGATCGACCGCGCCCGCCCCCACCCAGCCGGATCACCGGATACGCCGTGCCGCCCTGCCCGCCATCGTCCTGGCGGGGGTCATCGTCACTGTCCTTGTGCCGCTGTCGTTTCCGGCCGGCGGCGGGTCGACGAGCGCGGATCTGGTGCTGGAGCGCGATATCCACTCGGGGCTGGACGCGCACACGTGGGTGTACCGGATCCTGCTGTTCCCCAGTAACGGTTATGTCGTCCTGCCGCTGCTGTGCGCTTCTACGGCGTGGTTCGCCTACCGGCGCCAGTGGTGGCAGGCCGGATTCGCCCTGGTGGCCCCCGAGCTGGTGGTGGCCGTCAATACCTTTGCGCTCAAACCGTTCTGGGACCGCAGGCTCGACCACTATCTCGCCTACCCCAGCGGGCACACCGTCCAGCTGGTCGCGGTCGTCATCGCCTTCGCCCTGGTGGCCGAATCCACGCGCGTGCGGACCGGCACGGTGGTCGTCATGGTTGTGGTGCTGCCGGCCGTCATGATCGGCATGGTCGGCTTCGGATACCACCATCCGACCGACGTACTGGGCGGAACGGCGGCGGCGGTCGCGCTCGTGACCGCCCTCTACCTACCGTTCCGCTACTTCACGGCTACACGGATCGCGGCGCCGTCTAGTACGACGCCGCAACCGCGATGATGAACCACACCACCCACAGCGCGGCCACCAGGAAACCGAGCGTCAGCATCACCCGCATGAGCCCGCGGGTCACCTCGATCCGGTCACTGCGGCGCGGATAGAGCTTGCGCGGGCTGAACCACGGCTCGGGGATGTTCAGACCGCGCCCGGCCGAGCCGTGATCGTGCTCCAGCCGCGCCTGCTCCTCGGCGAAGGCCTCGGCCTGGGCCTGCTGCGGACCGCCGTGCCACAGCGTCGGATCCACCGGGCCCAGGAAGCCCTCGTTCAGCAGGTCCTGCGGCGCGGGCAGATACGGCAGGATGCCCAGGCCGCGGAACGCCCAGGCCACATCATTGGCGGACCACTGCGGCCGCCCCCGCGAGAGCAGGCTGGTGAAGTGGTCGCGCAGCCGCCGCTCGTCGCCCAGCAGCACCTGGAAACTGGGATCGTTCCACAGCTGGGTGATCCGTAGATTCGAGCCGGGCGCCGGCACCACCAGCACGATGCCGTGGATGACGCGCTGCCCGAGTCCCCGCTCGGCCAGCCAGTTCTGCAGCGCGAAGGTGTGATCGCGGGACTTGTCCAGCGGACTGCGCTTGTCGCCGCCCTCGAAGGCGATGATCCGGTCGCCGACCCGCCAGGGGCCGTTGACCGGAACCTCGAGCTCACCGTCCATGCGCTCCGACAGCGCTTCGGCCTCGATCACCACACAACTGGTCGGCGTCCACACCACCGCGTCGAACGGATGCAGCTTATCGCCGTGGAACAGACTGCAATTGACGGTGGCGACGCCCTTGGGGTCGGTGCTGCCCTTCCAGGTCCGCAGCCAATCGATGAGCACCTTCTCGGCGTGGGTGCCGGCGGTGTTCTGCACTCGGACGAGCATCGGCTCTCACCTTCCTCGTCGAATCGATACCGGGAATGGTACGGGCACAACACCCCAAATTACCGCCGGGCACGCCGCCGCGCTCAGTTCGCGGAGAGCTCGTGATCGTTCGGGAACAGGGGCAGTCGCAACGCGCCGGGCGCGAAGTCCGGCACCACCGCGCGCTTGGGCGCGACGGGGCGGATCCGACGATACGCGGCGCCCAGCGCGGGCCGCGGATCGGCCTCGTTTCGGTTGGGCCAGAACGCCATTGCGCGCTCGGCCTGGGCGGTGATGGTAAGCGAAGGGTTCACGCCCAGGTTCGCCGTCACCGCCGAGCCGTCGGCGATATGCAGGCCCGGATGGCCGTACACGCGCTGATACGGGTCCACCACACCGCTTTCCGGGCCCTCCCCGATGACGCAGCCGCCGATGTAGTGGGCGGTGGCCGGGATGTTGAACACGTCCATGGCCAGCATCTGCACGTCGCCGTCGACCTTCGCCCCGAAGCGGCGGCCGACGTCGTGCGCGAGCGGGATCCAGGTCGGATTCGGCTTGCCCATACCCTGTTTGGTCCTCAGCTGCCCCCAGCGGCGGAACGAGGTCAACGAGTTGTCCAACGACTGCATGACCAGCAGGATGACCGACTTCTCCGATGCTCGGCGGGCATTGAGACTGCGCGCGAACACCACCGGGTGCAGCAGCATGGCCAGCAGGAAGCGCAGGAACCGGAACGCGCCGCCGTCCACCAGTGGCACCGACAGCGGGAACAGGCCGTTCTGGCCCTTGCCGTAGTGGCACACCTCGACATGGGTGTCGGGCTCGGGATGGATCGAGGAGGTGATGGCGATGCCCTCGGCGAAGTCGTCGCGGGCCTTGCTCACCACGTTCAGGATGGCCTCGGAGTTGGACCGGGTCAGCTCGCCCAGCCGCGGCGACAGGTTCGGCAGCACGCCCTCGTCCCGCATCTTGTGCAGCAGCTTCTGGGTGCCCAGCGCGGCCGCCGCGAACACCACCTGCTCGGCGGTGAACACCTTGCGGCCCTTGCGAACCCAGCGATCCGAGCGCTGCGTCTCGATGGCGTAGCCGCCGCCGGTCATGGGCCGCACCTTGGTGGCCGTGGTCAGCTCGAACACGTGCGCGCCCGCCTGCTCGGCCAGGTACAGGTAGTTCTTGGGCGTGGTGTTCTTGGCGTTGTGCGGGCAGCCGGTGAAACAGCGCGCGCAGTGGATGCAGCCGGCGCGCCTCGGACCCGCCCCGCCGAAGTACGGGTCGTCCACCTCCTCGCCCGGCGCGGCCTCGTTGAAGAACACACCCACATTGGTGGCGTGGAAGGTGTCGGCCACGCCCAGATCCTGTGCCACCGAACGGATCACGTCGTCGGCCGGGGTCATGCGCGGATTCGGGGCCACGCCCAGCATGCGCTGCGCCTGGTCGTAGTACGGCGCGAGCTCCGAGCGCCAGTCGGTGATGTGGGCCCACTGCCGGTCGGTGTAGAAGGCCGGCAGCGGCTCGTAGAGGGTGTTGCCGTAGATCAGCGACCCGCCGCCCACGCCCGCCGCCGAGAACACCGCGCACTTGCCCAGAATGCTGATGCGCTGGGTGCCGGTCAGCCCCAGCCGTGGAGCCCAGATCGACTTGCGCACATTCCAGTTCGTCTTGGGGATGTCCTCGGCGTTCCAGCGCCGGCCGGATTCCAGCACGGCCACCCGGTAGCCCTTCTCGCTCAGGCGCAGCGCGCTCACGCTCCCCCCGAACCCGGAGCCGATAACGACGACGTCATAGTCGAAGTCGGGCATGGCATTTCCTCTCCCTGGGCGGTACCGATCAGCCTTCACCACTCGGGTCCGAACCGCAGCACGCCCGCGAATTCGCACCCACCAATACAATGAGAAGATACTGATGTCATTCTCTCAACGAGTGAGTATGGCAGCGACCATATCGGTCGGCTCCGGCGGCGGCGCGGCGGCGTGCCCGGATGGAGATGGCGCAGCGATTGGGGTAAGACCGGGTTGTGACAACCGAGCGGAACGCCGAGCCGGTCTACAGCGACCGCATCTTCACCGTCCCCAACGTGCTCAGCCTGATCCGGCTGATCGGCGTCCCGGTTTTCCTGTGGCTGCTGCTCGCCGAGAAGGCCGACGGCTGGGCCTTCACGCTGCTGGTCGTCAGCGGCATCACCGACTTCCTGGACGGCAAGCTGGCCCGCCTGCTGGACCAGTCGTCCAAACTGGGCGCCATCCTCGACCCGCTGGTGGATCGCCTCTATCTGCTGGCGACCCTGGGCGGCTTCCTGATTCGCGGCATCCTGCCCTGGTGGGTGGTGCTGATCCTGGTCGGCCGCGACGCGATCCTGACCCTCACCCTCGGCATCTACCGGCGCCGCAACCTCCCCCCGCCCGAGGTCATCTATCTGGGCAAGGCCGCCACCTTCGCGCTGATGTCCGCGCTGCCCTGGCTGCTGGCGGGGCAGATGGACTGGGCGGCCGCGGGTTTCGGCCGTGCCTTCGGTGGGGCATTCTTGATCTGGGGCACGGCGGTCTACGTCTGGACCGGAATCCTGTATCTCCGCAAAGCCGTCGCCGTGGCCCGAGCGATACCGCCCGTGCCGCACCATGATCATTCCCGATAGTGTGTGCGGCGGACGGATCGACGACGATCCCGAGAGGAACGCCCGTTGAAAGGACGCTGCCAGTGACCGCAGTACCCGAGGATTTGCGCTACTCCGAAGAGCACGAGTGGGTGAGCAAAGTGGGTCCGACCCGGGTACGGGTGGGTATCACCGATTACGCGCAGTCGCAGCTGGGTGACGTCGTGTTCGTGCAACTGCCTGCGGTGGACTCCGACGTGGCGAGCGGTGACAGCATCGCCGAGATCGAATCCACCAAGAGCGTGTCCGATATCTACGCTCCGCTGGCCGGGAAAGTCGTTGCGGTGAACGATCTTCTGGATGCCGAACCCGAGACGGTCAACTCCGACGCCTACGGCGACGGGTGGCTCTTCGAGGTCGAGGTGGAGTCCGCCGAGGTGCTCGACGCTTCGCTCGGAAAGCTCCTCGATGCCGCAGGTTATCAAGGAGTTATCGGAGGCTGAAGGAGCCTTCACAGTTCTACCTGCACGGGTACGCCCTGGCAGGGTACGGTCAATGCCAACAGAAGTGCGCGCAGCCGGTGTCCGGATTATCCGGACCTACCCGAAGCGGGGAGCGGCCGGAGTGCCGCATCGCTGAGGGCATCAACTGCTTGCATGGATTATTCGGTTCGAGGAGGAGAGCAAGGGTGAGCGAGAACAAGGACCCGGGTTACCAGGAAACGGCAGCAGAGACCACTTCGGTGTTCCGTGCCGACTTCCTGAACGAGGTCGACACGTCGCGCACCGAGCAGACCGGCGAGCAGCCGGTGCAGGGAGTGGAGGGCCTGCCCGCGGGCGCGGCCCTGCTGGTGGTCAAGCGTGGTCCGAACGCCGGCTCGCGCTTCCTGCTCGACCAGCCGACCACCTCGGCGGGACGCCATCCCGACAGTGACATCTTCCTGGACGATGTCACCGTCAGCCGGCGTCACGCGGAATTCCGCCAGGACGACGACACTTTCCAGGTCGTCGATGTGGGCAGCCTCAACGGCACCTACGTCAACCGGGAGCCGGTGGATTCCTCGGAGCTGCAGAACGGTGACGAGGTCCAGATCGGCAAGTTCCGTCTCGTCTTCCTGACGGGACCGCGACCGGCGACGAGCGACTCGGGTCTCTAGGACCGAGCGGAATGACTGGCGCAGCGCAGTGGACGCGCGGAGGCATGTCGATCGGCTCCGTGCTGGATCTCCTGCGTCCGGATTTTCCGGACATCACCATCTCCAAGATTCGATTCCTGGAGTCGGAGGGCCTGATCAGCCCGGAGCGCACGCCCTCGGGGTACCGCCGCTTTCATGTGGCGGACGTCGAGCGCCTGCGCTTCGTGCTGACCGCGCAGCGGGATCAGTACCTGCCGTTGAAGGTGATCAAGGAACAGCTCGAAGCGATCGACAGTGGGGCGGCGACGCTCGGGGTCCGGGAGGCCCGGGCCCGGGCGAACGCCGTGGGAGGGTCCGTGCCCGATTCCAGACCTGGGCCCGGCGCGAGAGATGGTCTGTCGCCCAATGGAGGCGGACGCCTGCGGCGGCTGAACGCCGTGCCCGGTGAGGTATCGCCCGAGGAGCTCCGGTTCGACCACGAAATCCGGATCACCCGGGCGGATCTGCTCGAGCAGGCGGGCATCGACGAGAAGTTCCTGACCGAGCTGATCCGCGCCAACCTCATTACCCCCGGCGCCGCAGGCTATTTCGACGGCGACGCCGTCACGCTGGCCCGCACCGCCAAGGCTCTGAGCGAATTCGGTTTGGAGGCAAGGCATCTGCGCGCCTTCAAACTGGCCGCCGATCGCGAGGCCGCCATGGTCGCGCAGATCGCGGCGCCGATCGCCAAGAGCCGCGACGCGGATGCCCGCGCCCGGGCCGAGGAGACGGTCCGCGAGTTGGCGGCATTGTCGCTGACTCTGCACACCTGCCTGGTGAAGACCTCTGTGCGCGCTTCCCTCGGGGGCTGAATTCTTCGCCTAGACTCGGTATTACAGCCGGGTTGGGCGGCCGGTGAGGATTTTGGGAGGCACTGCGATGAGCGAAATGCGTGTGATCGGCATCCGTGTCGAACAACCACAGAATCAGCCCGTGCTGTTGCTCCGAGAGGTCTCCGGCGACCGCTATCTACCTATTTGGATCGGCCAGGCCGAGGCTACCGCGATCGTGCTGGAGCAGGAGGGTGTCACGCCCATCCGTCCGCTCACCCACGATCTGATCAAGATCCTGATCAAGGAGCTCGGGCACACCCTCAAAGAGGTACGGATCGTGGATCTGCAGGAGGGCACCTTCTACGCCGACCTGGTCTTCGAGAACGATCTACGCATCTCCGCGCGGCCCTCGGATTCGGTGGCCATCGCGCTGCGGGTGGGCTGCCCGATCTATGCCGAGGAGCCGGTGCTGGAAGAGGCCGGACTGGTCATGCCGGACGAGCGTGAGGACGAGGTCGAGAAGTTCAAGGAGTTTCTCGAATCGGTATCTCCCGACGACTTCAAGGCCACGGACAGCTGACCAGTTTCTGACCTGGTGATGATCTCGAAACGGGACAAAAACAGCGTCTCTACCTCAGGTTTAGGGTTAAAAACACGCGGCCGGCCAAGCTTTGACGGTGCCGATTCTGCCGCGACAATCAGGGGAGTAGCCTCGATTGTTAGGCCAACGCTCCAGAGTCGATTGACAGAGCCCGAGCCCTGATAGGTAAGCAGTAAGGGAGTAGTCAGTGGGAGATCAACCGCAACCTCAGGATGTGGTGCAGCCAGGGCTGTTCCCCGATGACACGGTGCCCGACGAACTCGTCGGCTACCGCGTGCCCAGCGCTTGTCAGGTGGCCGGCATCACCTATCGCCAGCTCGATTACTGGGCCCGCACCGGACTGGTCGTCCCGTCCATCCGCAGTGCCACCGGATCCGGCAGCCAGCGCCTGTACTCGTTCAAGGACATCCTGGTCCTGAAGATCGTCAAGCGGCTCCTCGACGCCGGCATCTCGCTGCAGAACATCCGCATCGCCGTGGATCACCTGCGCAGCCGGGGCGTCGAAGACCTCGCCGGGATCACGCTCTTCTCCGACGGCACCACCGTCTACGAGTGCTCCTCCGCCGAAGAGGTGGTCGATTTACTGCAGGGCGGCCAGGGCGTGTTCGGCATCGCCGTCAGCGGTGCCATGCGCGAACTCACCGGAGCCATCGCCAACTTCCCGGCCGAGCGCGCCGAAACCGCCACCACCTCGGACCGTCCCGAGGACGAGCTGTCCTTCCGCCGCAAGGCCCGCATGAGCAAGACCGGGTAGACACCCCTTTTCGAACGCGCGTCGCCTCGAGCGGCGCGCGTTTCGTGTATCGGGGGCCGGTCGTTCGGAGCGCGCCACGGTGTGAAACCGGCCCAGGCAACATTCTTGTAACCTGGCGCCGCTTAGACTGGCAGTGCGTCGCAGCCGTGCGGGAGAGTTCCGGGGATAGTCTCGGACGCCGAAGGAGCAGCACCTCCCCGTCAATCTCTCAGGCACCAGGGACCGTGCGGAGTTTCGACGCCTCTGGAAAGTGGTGACCTCGCGTCGCCCGCCCATGGTGAAAGGTCAACGGCCGCAAGGCCGGGGTCCGAATCTCTCAGGCATCGAGGACAGAGGGGGAGGGCAGACGACACGTCGGCCGTCGGGCCGACCCCCGCCCACCCCTTTGGAGAGCAGCCGTGATCTGGACTCGATCCTTCGCCGACCGCCACATCGGCCCCGACAGCGGCGAGACCGGCCGCATCCTGGAGACCGTGGGCGTCGAGTCGCTGGACGAACTCGCCACCAGGGCCGTGCCCGCCAGCATCCTGGACGCGCCCGAGGGCAATGGACTGAGCGCGCTGCCCGCCGCGCTTTCCGAGCACGAGGCGCTCGCCGAGCTTGCGGCGCTGGCGAATTCGAACACCGTGGCCACCTCGATGATCGGGTTGGGCTACTACGACACCCTCACCCCGCCGGTGCTGCTGCGCAATCTGATCGAGAACCCGGCCTGGTACACGGCGTACACGCCGTACCAGCCGGAGATCAGCCAGGGCCGCCTCGAGGCGCTGCTGAACTTCCAGACCATGGTTGCCGACCTGACCGCCATGGAGGTCGCCAATGCCTCCATGCTGGACGAGGCCACCGCCGCGGCCGAGGCCATGACGCTGCTGCAGCGGGCCAACCGCAAGAGCAAATCCGAGCGGCTGCTCATCGACACCGACCTGTTCCCGCAGACCCGGACGCTGCTCTACACCCGGGCCGAGCCGCTGGGCATCGAGATCGTCGAGGCCGATCTGGCGGGCGGGGAGCTGCCCGAGGGCGACTTCTTCGGCGTGATCGTGCAGCAGCCGGGCGCGTCCGGCCGGATCGTGGACTGGGTTCCGGTCATCGAGGCCGCGCACGCGCGGGGCGCACTGGTGGCGGTCGGCGCGGATCTGCTTGCGCTGACACTGATTACGCCGCCGGGGGAGCAGGGCGCGGACGCCTGTTTCGGCACCACGCAGCGCTTCGGCGTGCCGCTGGGCTTCGGCGGGCCGCACGCCGGCTACCTCGCGGTGCACAGCGCGCACGCGCGGCAGTTGCCGGGCCGCCTGGTCGGCGTCTCCGTGGACGCGGACGGCAACCTGGCCTACCGGCTCGCCCTGCAGACCCGTGAGCAGCACATTCGCCGGGAGAAGGCGACCTCGAACATCTGCACCGCGCAGGTGCTGCTGGCCATCCTGGCCGCCATGTACGCCTCGTATCACGGCGCGGACGGGCTGCGCTCGCTCGCGCGCCGCGTGCACGGGCACGCCCAGTGGCTGGCGGCCGGGCTCGGCGACGCGGTAGTGCACCAGACCTTCTTCGACACCGTGCTGGTGAACGTGCCCGCGGGTGCGGAAGCCATTGTGGCCAAGGCGAAGGGGCGCGGGATCAACCTGCGGCTGGTCGATGCCGATCATGTGGCGATCGCCTGCGACGAGGTCACCACCGACACCCATGTGGTCGACGTGCTGGACTGCTTCGGCGTGGAGATCCCGGTCGGCCCGGAGGGCGCGCTCTTCCACGGCAAGCAGCGCCCGCACATCGAGGTCCGCACCTCGGAATATCTGACCGCGCCCGCGTTCACCAGGTACCGCACCGAGACCGCGATGCTGCGCTACCTGCGCGCGTTGTCGGACAAGGACATCGCCCTGGATCGCAGCATGATTCCGCTCGGCTCCTGCACCATGAAGCTGAACGCGGCCGCCGAGATGGAGTCCATCACCTGGCCGGGCTTCAACCGGGTGCACCCCTACGCGCCCGTGGAAGACGCGCCGGGCCTGATCAAGCTGATCGAGGACCTAGAGGGCTGGCTGTGCGCGGTCACCGGCTACGACCGGGTTTCCTTGCAGCCCAATGCCGGTAGCCAGGGCGAGTACGCGGGTCTGCTGGCCATTCGCCGCTACCACCTGGACCGCGGTGACTCGCACCGGGACACCTGCCTGATCCCCTCCAGCGCGCACGGCACCAATGCCGCCTCCGCCGCCATGGTGGGCATGCGGGTGGAGGTCGTGAAGACCCGCCCCAACGGCGATATCGACCTCGACGACCTGCGCGCCAAGATCGCCGACCACGCCGAGCGGCTGGCCTGCATCATGATCACCTACCCGTCCACCCACGGCGTGTACGAGCACGAGGTGGCCGAGCTGTGCGGGCTGGTGCACGAGGCCGGCGGCCAGGTGTACGTGGACGGTGCGAACCTCAATGCCCTTGTCGGACTGGCCCGTCCGGGCAAGTTCGGCGGCGACGTCAGCCACCTGAATCTGCACAAGACCTTCTGCATCCCGCACGGCGGCGGCGGTCCGGGCGTGGGCCCGATCGCCGTACGCGAGCACCTGGCGCAGTACCTGCCGGGCGATCCCCTCGAAAAGGGTTCGCACGCGGTGTCGGCGGCTATGTACGGGTCGGCGTCGATCCTGCCGATCACCTGGGCCTACATCCGCATGATGGGCGCCGACGGGCTGCGCCGCGCCACGCTGACCGCCATCGCCTCGGCCAATTACATTGCGCGCAAGCTGGATCCGCACTTCCCGGTGCTCTACACCGGCGACAACGGAATGGTCGCCCACGAGTGCATCCTGGATCTGCGCGAGATCACCAAGCGCACCGGCGTCACCGTCGACGATGTCGCGAAGCGCCTGGCGGACTACGGCTTCCACGCCCCGACCATGAGCTTCCCGGTCGCAGGCACCCTCATGGTGGAGCCCACCGAGAGCGAGAACCTCGAAGAGCTGGACGCTTTCATCGCCGCCATGATCGCCATCAAGGGCGAGATCGACCAGGTCGAGGCCGGGGTCTGGCCGGTGGAGGACAACCCGTTGCGCGGCGCGCCGCACACCGCCGAATGCCTGGTCGGCGACTGGAACCACCCTTACACCCGCGAAATGGCCGTCTACCCCCAGGGTGTCAAGCACGCCCGCGCCAAGGTCTGGCCGTCCGTCCGCCGCATCGACGGCGCCTATGGCGACCGCAATCTGGTCTGCTCCTGCCCGCCGCTGGACGCCTACGCTCACGCCGAGTGATCGCTGGCTGACCACTGAATGACCGAGCGCCCCATCGGTTCCAGGAACCGATGGGGCGCTCGTCGTTTCGGCGTGTGTCCACCAGCAAGCTAACAACAAGGCAGCTAGGACCATGACCACCAGGAGGACCCGCACAAACGCCGAGCTCAATGGTCTTGTCCCGCACCAGCGATTGCCCGATCATCCAGTGGCACATCCTGGCGGGGAGTTGCCCGAAATCCCCTCCAGGATGTGCCACTCGATGAACCAGGGGTGCAGGGCTGGCCGGTTCGGTCAGCGCGGCGTGCGCAGAATGGTGCGCGGCCGCATTACCTTCCCAACGTTGCCGACGCGGCACTAGCCCCAAAGAGCTGCTGTGACGTCGTCTACGCCGACCGGAGGGCGACCATGCTGTGCGCCGAGGTCGGCCGCCTGTGCCACCAGCTCCTCGTTGGTTGGCTGTCCTTGTCCGGCGTAATCCTCGAGACCGACTCGGACGTGGCCGC
This sequence comes from Nocardia sp. NPDC046763, assembly GCF_040645495.1. Taxonomy (NCBI): domain Bacteria; kingdom Bacillati; phylum Actinomycetota; class Actinomycetes; order Mycobacteriales; family Nocardiaceae; genus Nocardia; species Nocardia sp. NPDC046763. The sequence continues at coordinate 64,202 of NZ_JBEYYI010000003.1, forward strand.
CTGCTCGCAGGGCTGCCTCGGCGAGCCCTGATCCGAGTACGTCTCCCCGCGGCACCCCGACCATCCAGGGAAGTCCCGTGTCGCTGATCATCTCGACATAGGCATTCAGGCCGGCCTGCGTGGGTGGTAGGCCGAATAGTGCCGCTGGTCCGCCGAAATACAACTGGATCTTCGTCCGCTGTGGCAATCGACGCGCCTTGTGGTGCGCGAGGGTGAGCCGGAGGAAGCCGGGCTCGAAGATCGATACGTGAAGTGGCAGGTCGGCCTCACGGCACCACCCGAACACCTGGTCGACGTCGGCAGCGGAGTTGCCGAAGACGGGCAGGGCCAGCGGTCCTTCGGGGCCGTCGAACGCACGTGAGAGGCAGCCCGCATCCGCGGTGGCCATGGTCAGGGCGCCGCGCTGATGGAGTTCGACGATGTGCGAGAAGCGATCGGCGATCGCGGACGAGCGCTCACCCGATGTCGTGGGGTGCATCAGCAAACCGGGGCGGGTCTCCCAGATCTGGCTCCACGCCGCTTCGTAGGGATCGGCCGAATGTACGCTCGGCTCACCGACATTCGGCTCGTCATTGTGGTTGTGCACGATGGCTGCGCCCGCGTCGACACAGGCGAGAGCCGTCGCGACGATCTCCTCGACCGTACGCGGCACGTTGGGATTGGCTTCCTTTGACGTCGACCCATTGATGGCGGCCTCGATCACCAGTGGCTTACCCGAACTCACTCGACCTCCAGATGTCCGTAGAGTACGGGCGCAAGCATCGCTGGAATCGATCCATCCCGCAATATCCGCATTCGACCAGCGAATCCCAGCCTCAACGGGCCGTGACATCGGGTGCTATCTCGTCCGCGGGATCGTCGTCGAACATCCGCAAGTCCAAACCGATTTGGTTGAGGTCCACCTCGGGGCATGTATGGGTACTGACGCGCCGTGCCGGGTATGGATTTCCATCGCGTCGCGCGAATCGTGGATTTATTCGGCCCATGAGCGGGTGACCTCGCCCCGATCCCGGGCCAGTACGATTGCGGAGATTCCCGTTCTTCCGCCCGGCATCCGGCGGCAATCCGTGCTACCCGGCGCATAACTTGCGTTCCTGTCGCTGGACGCCTACGCGGAGTGATCGCGGGCCGAGCGTCGAAGCGCCCCATCGGTTTCGATGGCGCTTCTCATCGCTCTGGCGATGGAAGGACTGGTAACCGAGTCATGGTCCTCCCAATGGGCAATCGCCCCGCCGGTCCTCGGGGTCGGCGGGGCGATTCTCGTTGCGCCGCAGGCTGGATCTCGACCGGCTCGTGGGTGGCGATGGCTCGGATCGCCACCTCGACCCGTCTTCCGTATCCGAAGCGGGTATCGCTGCTCAGTTCACCGGCAGGCCGGCCCAGGTCGCTGGGAGGATTTCGCAGGACACGTCGGCGATTTCGCGTAAACGGGATGGGGTGACGCCCATTCGGCTCAGTTGGATGAGGCCCTGGGTGGTCATGATGATGTTGGCGCTCAGGGTCGAGAGGAGGGCTTCGTCGACGGGGCCGGTGGTGCTCGTGGTGTGGCGGAGGCGGTCGGCCACAGCGCTTTCCATGGCGGCTGTGGTGCGTGCGCCGATGGTCGCGACTTCCGGGATGCGGGTGCCGAGGTGGGCGATGCTGTTGATCATCAGGCAGCCGCGGCGGTCCGGGTGGGCGGCACAATCGTCGATGACGGCGCGGCAAAGGGCACGTGCGGCGGCCCGGGCCGAGCCGGGGGCCGATTCGATGACCTCGCGGACGAAGCGGGCGCGTTGCTCGCAGTATCTTTCGAAAGCGGCCAGGAACAAGCCGAGTTTGCTGCCGTAGGCGCCGTAGATGCTGCCATTGCCGATACCGGTGGCGCGCGAGACGTCTTCCACCGACGTCGTGTCGAAACCCTTGGCCCAGAAGAGTTCGACCGCGGCGGCGAGCAGTGCCTGCTCGTCGAACTGCCGTGGTCTGCCCATGGGCATCACCGTATCAATCTGCGATCTCGCGCACTATTGCTTGTTCTGGAGGCCAGCCTCCAGAATACTAGTGGATATGTCATCCATATCTTCCGATCCGACCCGCCGCCGGGTGGGGATCCTCGTCTTCGATGGTGTGAAGATGCTCGACTTCGCCGGTCCCGCCGAAGTCTTCATGGAGGCCAATCAAGCGGTACGCGGCTACGACGTGGTGTTGCTCTCGCCGGATGGGCGGGAGGTGCAGACCTCGATCGGGGCGCGGGTGGCGGTGCACGGTGCGGCGGCCGATGCCGGGCGGTTCGACACGGTGGTGATTCCGGGTAGTGAGCTGCCCGCCTCGGTGTTCGTGACGCCGGAGGTACGGGCGGCGGCTCGGCATCTGTCCGCGCACACCCGGCGGCTGGTCTCGATCTGCAGTGGGACGGCGGTGCTGGCCGAGCTGGGGTTGCTGGATGGGCGGCGGGTGACCACCCATTGGAAGTTCGCGCCGGATCTGGCCCGCCGATTCCCGGCGGTGGAGGTGGACGCCGACGCGATTTTCGTCCGCGACGGGAACCTGTACAGCTCGGCCGGTGTCGCGGCGGGCGTGGATCTGGCGCTCGCGCTGGTCGAGGAGGATCACGGCGCGGATGTCGCGCGACGGACGGCACAGCTGCTGGTGGTGTATATGCAGAGGGCGGGCGGGCAGTCGCAGTTCTCGGCATCGTTGAGCGGTCCGGTGCCGCGGAGTCCGCTGGTGCGCCGGGTTGTCGATCTGATCTGCGCGGATCCGGCCTTCCCGCATACGGTGCAGACCCTGGCCGCGCACGCGCAGGTCAGTGTGCGGCATCTGACCCGGCTGTTCCGGTCCGAATTGGAGCGCTCACCCGCCGAATACGTGGCCTTCATCCGCTTCGGTGTCGCCCGGGATCTGCTGCACGCCGGGTCCACGGTGACCGAGACCGCCATGGCCGCGGGCTTCGGCAGCAGTGAGGCGCTGCGCAGGGCTTTCATTGCGCGCCTGGGCATTTCGCCGCTCAAGTATCAGCAGCGCTTCCGGACGACCGGGTCGGCGAGCTGGGCGGACGCGCCGGAACCCGCCGTCGCGGCCGTGTCCTGAATCGTGGATTTCGTGGCCGGTAAGGCGGGGCGGCGCGAGACGTTTCCGGATGAAATGAATCCCGTGGCGCCGACACCCCGTTCCCGGTGCCACGGAAAGGATCCGATCGCCCATGTCCGGAAACCCGCACCACCTTTCGCTCGAACCGGCCGCCCAGGAGTTCGTGGACGCCACCTCGCAGCCGCCGTTCCTCTACCAGCTGCCCCCCGAGGAGGGCCGCAAAGCCGTTGACTCGGTACAGGATTCACCCATCTTCAAGCCCGAGATCGACGAGGAGTGGATCACCGTCGAGGGCGGTCCGACCGGATCGGTGCGGGCGCGCATCGTCAAGCCGCAGGGCGTGACCGAGCCGCTGCCGGTCATCGTCTACACCCACGGCGCGGGCTGGGTCTTCGGTGACGCGCACACCCACGACCGTCTGGTGCGCGACCTCGCGGTAGGCGTGCGGGCCGCGGTGGTGTTCCCGGAATACGATCGCTCTCCGGACGTGAAGTACCCGGTCGCCAACGAGCAGTCGTATCGAATCGCGCAGTGGGTCACCACCGATGGAGCGAGCAAGGGCCTCGACGCGTCGCGGCTGGCCGTCGCCGGCGACTCGGTCGGCGGCAATATGGCCATCGCGCTGACCCTCATGGCCAAGGAGCGCGGCGACGTCTCTTTCACGCAGCAGGTGCTGTTCTACCCGGTGACCGACGCCAACTTCGACACCGCGTCCTATCGCCAGTTCGCCGAGGGCTACTTCCTCACCCTCGACGGCATGAAGTGGTTCTGGGATCAGTACACCACCAGCACCGAAGACCGCGCCCGCATCGATGTCTCGCCGCTTCGCGCCACCACCGAACAGCTGGCCGGGCTGCCGCCCGCGCTGGTCATCACCGCCGAGGCCGATGTGCTGCGCGATGAGGGCGAGGCGTTCGCCGCGAAACTGCGCGCCGCGGGCGTCCCGGTCACCCAGGTGCGCTACGGCGGCATCATCCACGACTTCGTGATGGTCAACGCCCTGCACGACACCCACGCCGCGAAAGCCGCTGTGGCGCAGGCCGTCGCGACCCTGCGCGCGGCGCTGTACCCGGCCTGATACCCGATCCCAGCTCAGGAGCAACCCACATGACCACCACCCCGACCGTCGTCCTGGTGCACGGGGCTTTCGCCGATTCCTCCAGCTGGAACGGCGTCATCGAAGCCCTTGCCGCCGAGGGTATCTCCGTACTCGCCGCCGCTAATCCATTGCGCGGCCTCACGTCCGATGCCGCCTACATCGCCTCCGTCGTGGACAGCATCGACGGCCCGGTGGTGCTGGCCGGACACTCGTACGGCGGCAGCGTCATCAGCGTTGCCGCGCAAGGAAAGCCACAGGTCACCGCACTCGTCTACGTGGCGGCCTTCATTCCGGAGATCGGTGAGAGCGCACTGGAACTGACCGATAAGTTCCCGGGCTCGACCCTCGGCCCGACCACTCGGCCCGCGTCCTATCCCCAGGCCGACGGCACCGACGGCACCGAGCTCTACATCCGCCAGGACGAATTCCCGCGGCAGTTCGCCGCGGACGTCCCCACCGCCACCGCCGCCGCCATGGCGGTGACGCAACGCCCGGTCGCACTGGCCGCCCTCCAGGAACCGGCCACGGCCGCGACCTGGACGACCGTCCCGGCCTTCGCGCTGCTCACCACCGACGACAAGAACATCCCCCTGGAGGCCCAGCGCTTCATGGCCGAGCGCGCCCGGGCCGACGCCACCGAGGTCGCCGCGTCCCACGCGGTCACGGTGTCCCGCCCCGACGCAGTCGCCGATGTGATCCTGCGGGCAGTGCGTCGGCCACACTGAGCCTCCCCGCCGCGCGGGTTCAATGAGTGAGCGCCCCATCGGTTGTCACCGATGGGGCGCGTCGACGTTGTGCCGCAGGCACTATCGGCGCGGCGGTGCCCCGGGGCACGGTCACCGCGCCCGGGCTCAGGCGGTGACGGGCTTGTAGGTGGAGATGGCCCAGATGACGACGACGTCGAGCGCGATGATGAGCAGCGACCAGGCCGGGTAGTAGGGAATCCAGAGGAAGTTCTCCACGATGGACAGGGCCGCCAGGATCAGGGCGGCGACCCGACCCCAGGTGGTGCCCCGGAGCAGGCCGATCGCCACGACGATCTCGATGATGCCGAGGACGATGTGGATCCAGCCCCATCCGGTGGTGTTCATCTTGTAGACGTAGTCGTAGCCGACGACCAGCAGGTCGTCCGACGCCACCGCGGAAATGCCCTGCAGGATCGACAGCGCGCCGACGACGAGCAGCAGGATGCCCGCCGCGATCGTCGTTCCGGCGGCGAAACCCTGTTTCAGTGTGGGTTCGGGACCAGTGCTATGTACCATTCGCCGAATATGCCACGGGTTTGCTGGCGAATGCGGAAAGCGCTGTCGCCGTGTTGCCGTGCAGCCGCGCTGGAATTCGAGGCGGTCAGGGTGTCGTCAGCGCCTGCGAGACCGCGGTGCCGAATGGCAGGTCCGCGGTGGTGTTCACCTTGGTGTAGGTGCCGCCGGTGCGCTGGGTGAGGGTTTGCAGGGTCTGGGTGCCGGGGCCGCCGACCACGATGACGTCGATCCGCACCGGATGTGCCGGATCCGTCGCGGCGGCGATGTCGGCGAGCAGCTGATCGCCGGTGACCGTGGAATCGTCCTGGGGGCCGTCGGTGATCAGCAGGATCGAATTGGTGCGGGCCGCGGCGTAGTTTGCGAGCACATTCTTGTAGGCGGCCTCCAGCGTGGGATAGGCGCGGTCCGGCTTGGAGGTACTCGCGGTGACCGTGGTCAGGGCCTGGCCGATGGCGGTGCGCTGATCATCCGACAGCGGCGCGGTCGGGGTGAGGACCTTGTAGGGGTTGTTCCCGTCGAGGTTCTTCGAGTACTCCCACACGCCCAGGCCGAAGTCCGGCGGCATGACGCCCATCGTGGACTCCAGTGCCGCGGCCGCATTGGCGAGGCGGGTGCCGAAGCCCTCGGTGGTGGACATGGAGGAGGAGACGTCCAGCAGCACGGTGGCCTGCACGCCGAGCACCGGATGGGCGAGGATCTGGCCCACCTTGTCCAGAACCGCCTTCGCCGGGACCGGGGTGGTGGCCGGAGGCGCGGCGCCGAAACCGTTGTCGGTGAACAGCTTCGACTGGTCGGGGGCGCGCAGGAAGTCGGCGAACAGGCCCGCGATCAGGTTCTGGGTCTGGTCCACCCAGGAGCCGGTGAGCTCGGCGGCCGGGTAGTCGGCGACCGGGCCCGCGCCGTCGGGGCGGAAGGCGGTCAGGCCGTTGCGGGCCCGGATCTGCTGCTCGGTGGCGGCCACCGCGTGCACCGCTGCACCTCCCTGCGCTCGAGCGGCGGCCGGGTCGGCGGCCCCCGACAGATCGGTGAGCGCGCCGGTCACGTCCTTGGCGGCGGGTGCGCCCGCGGCCAGGCCGGAGATGGCCGAGACCACCTGACCGGTGGCGACGGCCTTCTCGTCGAGGGGATCGGTGCCGGAGACGCCCGAGCCGACCGCGGCCGCGACGGCCAGCGAGCCGTCCCCGGCGGGCATGGCGAGGCGCAGCTTTCCCCAGGTGGGCAGCCCGATATCGGCGAGCGAGCCTGCTTGCAGCCGGGGTAGGTCCGACCAGTGCGCCTTGGCGGTCTCGAGCGCGCGGCGCAGGTCGTCGGGGACGGCCAGGGCGATGGGGCTGACCGCGATGGGGGCCGGGGTGCCCGCGATCAGGCCCGGCACGCGCATCTGCTCGACCGAGCGGGAGGAGTCCGGAATCCAGAGCGCGGGCTGCGGGCCCAGTGCCGGATCCCACGCCTTGCCGGAGGTGAAGGCCGCGACCATGGCGGCCGAGGGCTGTGCGGCCACGGCCACCTCGGCGCAGTGGTCGCGCACGTGTGGTTTGGTGGCGTTGAAGCGGTCGGCCGCGGCCCTGACCGGGGTGAGGATGTCCGGATCGACGGTCACATCGAGGGTGGCGGTGCCCTCGACGCAGGAGGCGGCGGCGCGGCTGTCGCGCTCCTTGGACCGATCCGACAGCCAGGCCCAGCCGACGACGGCCAGCGCCAGCACTATCACCGCGACGACTGCGATAACCGGTCCCTTGCTGATACCTCGTGACCCGCCCGCGGCGCGATGAGTTCCCACGAGCGACCATCCTATGTTGACGGGTCGGTAGCCACCGGTGCCAGGCGGCTACGCGGAATCCGACCGGCCTGGACCCGGTGGCGTAGCGACGACAACGGCGGTGACTCCGAGGGGAGTCACCGCCGAGGTGTCAGTCGCGAATCAGCTTGCCGCGGTCGTACTCGTGACCGCCCCAGACGCCGGACTGGCCGGTGCGGGCCGCGAAGTCACCGCATTCGCGGCGGATCGGGCAGGCCGCGCAGATGGTGCGGGCGTAGCCGAAGTCCTGCGAGGGGTACGGGAACCACGCCTCGTGGTTCGGGTCACCCTTGCAGGCCGCGCGCTGCCAGTAGTCCTTCGAGTCGGAAATGGGGAGCAGATCCGCCAGGGTCGGCTCCCGAAGTGCAGTGTTCGTCATCGGATCTCGCTCCTCTCATGTCCGATCACGCGGTGTGGGCGTTCTTTGTTCATCGAGATCGGGCCCTGTCCTCGGATTCAGGACGCCGCCAGTTCCTTCCAGACCTGACGCTGGGCCCGCTCTCTGTCATTGGGGGCTTTGGGCTCCCACAGCAGGCGCATGCCGGCCTCCTCGGGGGTCCGGTCCGCCTTGTAGGTATTGCAGGGACCGCACGCGGCGACGAGGTTGGCCCAGGTGTTGGGCCCACCCTTCGAGCGCGGGCGGATGTGATCGACGGTGCGGGCCCAGTCGTTGCAGTACCCGCAGCGGTAGCGGTCGCGGCGCAGGACCGCGGCCAGGGTGGCGCGGCTGTCGTCGTCGTGCGTGAGGATCCGGTGCTCGAGGTAGACGTAGCGGTGCAACCGGATGGTCTCCGGCAGCGCCAGCTCCAGGTGCTTCGAGCGGATCGGGAAGTGCGGCCGCCGATCGGTGACGGTCTCGGCGGCGCCGCCGAGCAGCAGCACCACCGCGCGCTCGGCGCGGATCGTGGTCAGCGCCTCGTAGGAGGCGTTGAGCAGCAGCACTCCGGCGTGTATCCAGTTGTCGGTGGTTATTTCCGGGTCATCGGCGTGGCGGAACAGCATGGGGGTCACCATGTTTCGTGAAAGGGATCGAACAGAAGGAGGGAGTTGCCCGCTTACGCGTGGGCCTGGAGACGGCCGATGTTCCGGTCGTCGCCGCGCAGGCTGCGCTCGGCGTGGCGCACGAGTAGGGCGCGCTGTTCGGGCGAACGCGAATACTGTTCGCTGAACATCGGATTCAATGCCGTCTCCTCCTTTCCTGCTGGTCACGACCTTGACGGTCGGCTGATCATCGGTGAAAAACATGGTGGCACAACGGACCTGCCGTTGTCGGGTGATTTTTCGCCCCCTGACTCCGAGGTGCCCGCGTGGAGCGCGGATCTGGAGCCGTGGATGTACAACGAACGTCATCGGCCATTTGTTCCAGGGAGAACAGCAATTCATCACCGGTTACCGGCCGGGGCTAGCGTGGCTGATATCGCGACGAGCTTGGCGGGTATTACAGAGGAGCCGGCCCATGGAGATCCGACATCTGGTCTCGTTCATCACCCTCGCCGAGGAGCTGCACTTCGGGCGCGCGGCCCAGCGGCTGCATCTGACGCAGCCGAGCCTGAGCGCGCAGTTGCAGAAGCTGGAGAAGTCGATCGGTGTGACGCTGGTGGCGCGGAACTCCCATGAGGTGCGGCTCACCCCGGCCGGGCGGGAGTTCGAGGTGCAGGCCCGGCAGATCGTGGCGCAGCTGGACCGGGCGGCGCGGGCGGCCCGGGCCCTGGCCGACGGCCGGGTGGGGACGGTCGACGTCGGCTACAACCTGCCCGCGAGCCGGCACGTGCTACCGGACACGCTGGTGCGGATGACCGACCGATATCCCGACATCGAGGTGTCGCTGTGGGAGAAGCGGACCGGCCCCCAGCTCACGGCGCTCGCCGAGGGCGCGCTGGATGTGGCCATGGTGTACGGGCATCCGAGCACGCCGGAGTTCCGGTACCGGCGGCTGCTGCATCGGGTGCCGCTGGTGGCGGTGGTGGGCAAGCGGCATCGGTGGGCGGACCGGGCCGGGGTGCCGTTCGCGGAATTGCGAGACCAGGAGTGTGTGCTGTTCGCGCGGGAGCAGTGCCCGGCCATGTACGACAACATCTTCCGGGCGGCGGCGCAGTCGCGGATCTCGCTGAATGTCACGCAGTACGCCGATGATCCCGGGGCGACCGCGCACCTGGTGTCGGTGCGGCCGCTGGTGGGGTTCGCCTCGCTGCCGCGCGCAATCTCCATGGGGATGGGCGGGCCGGGAAGTATGTCGGTTGCCGTGAAAATCGTGGATCCGGTGCCCACACTGGATCTGTACGCGGTCTGGCGCAGTGCGGAGGCCAATCCGGCGGTGGCCGCGTTCCTGGAATGTCTGGACGGTCCGGAGCCGGCGGGCGCTGCGGACCCGGAGAGCAATGGGGTGGTCAGTGATGACGATCGACGCCTGGGCGCAGCATCCGACGGGTCGCTTTCTCGCGCGTGACATCTTCGACTCGCTGCGGCGGTGGACCGGGGATGTCATCCCGTCGGAGGAGATTCCGCTGAAGGCCACGCTGGCCGCCATGGACGCCGGCGGCGTGGACCGGGCGCTGCTGTCGGCGTGGTGTGCGCCGGAGGGGGTGCTCATCTCGAATGACGAGGTGGCCGAATGGGTTGCGGAGGCGCCGGACCGGCTGATCGGGGTGGCCTCGGTGGATCTGCGGCGGCCGATGGAGTCGGTGCGGGAACTGCGGCATCGGGTGCGGGACGAGGGGTTCAAGGCGGTGCGGGTGCTGCCGTGGCTGTGGGAGGTGCCGCCGACCGACGCGCGGTTCTATCCGCTGTACGCGGCGTGCGTGGACCTGGGGATCCCGTTCTGCACGCAGGTCGGGCACACCGGCCCGCTGCGGCCCTCGGAGCCGGGGCGGCCGATTCCCTATATCGACCGGATCGCCCTGGATTTCCCGGAGCTGACGATCGTGTGCGGTCATGTCGGTTATCCGTGGACCGAGGAGATGATCGCGGTGGCGCGCAAGCACGAGAACGTGGTCATCGACACCTCGGCGTACACCACCAAGCGGCTGCCGGCGGCGTTGATCGAGTATCTGAAGACCACGAGCGGGCGGCGGAAGGTGCTGTTCGGTACCAACTATCCGATGATCCTGCCGCAGCATGCGCTCGACGGGCTGGAGCAGCTCGGGCTGGACGACGAGACGCGGGAGCTGTACCTGGACGGGAACGCCCGGCGGGTGTTCGGGCTGTGATCATTCGGGTCCCGGCCGGACGAGGGCGTTCACGACGTGCCCACACCACCAGGACGGCGAACCCGAGCAGCTGCCGGCCGGTGACGCCGATGATGACCCAGTGGGCGGTGGCGGCGTCGTAGACCCGGTCTCGGTCCGAGTCCAGCGCGCCGTCGACGAAACCGGTGCGCGGGTGGAGGAGCCGGCGCCACACCGCGACGGCGGCCACCGGTGCGATGAGGACGTGGCGAAAATCAGTGCGTGATAGAGGGTTCGGAGGCGCGGACGTACCCGCTGGCTCGCCAGGTCCACGCCACCAGCAGGATCACTGCGGTGTGAGGTACAGGTGGGGCGTGGCTCGGCGGAGCCGGGCACAGTGCGGACGCGCCGCCGGTGCCGGGGTCGGCATCGGCGGCGAATCCTGCGGGGCGACAGCGACGAACACCGCTAGCCCTTTCCGGCCGCGAGGGCCTGGAGACGCTCCTGCACCTCGGTGTCGGACTTGTCGTAGAGCCGGGTCGTGGGTGTCGTCTCGACCGCGGTGGCGACGATCGCCGTGTCGAGGACGTCGATCCGGGTGAAACCCGAACCGGCGATGCCGTATTGACGGCCCGCCGGTGACATGGCGTCGATGCGATAGGCCAGCGCGGGTCCGACCCATACCGGGATGCCCGCCAGCGCGGAGGCGGCGGTCATGTGGTTGTGGCCGCAGAGGATCATGCGGACGTCGGTGCCGGTGAGCACCTCGGCCAGCCGATCGGCATTGCGTAGCTTGAGGAATTCGGCGGCTGGGACGGCCGAGGGCAGCGGCGGGTGATGCAGCACCAGAAGGCTGCCCAGGGGCGCGGGCCCGCGGAGCTGGGCGGCCAGCCAGTCCAGCTGGCTGCCTTCCAGATGGCCGTGGTGCTGTCCGGGCGCGGTGGAGTCCAGGCCGATGACGCGCAGCCCGGCCACCTCGAGGACCTGGTCGTAGGGCGCGGTGGCCGCCGCCGGACCGGGCTCGCGCCCGAGCAGTTCGACACCGAAAGCCGCACGCTCGTCATGATTTCCCAGCACGTAGAGCACCTGCGCGCCGAGTTCGGCCGCCACCGGTTCCACGGCCGCGCGCAGCCGCCGATACGCCTCGGGCGCACCGGTGTCGGCCAGATCGCCGGACAGGATGAGCGCGTCGATACGCCGCCCGCCGGCGCGGAGCTTGTCGAGGACGTGCAACAGGACCGCATGGGTGTCCACCGCGTCGAGGACGCGCTCACCGTTCGCGCGCAGGTGGGTGTCGGTGAGCTGGACCAGGGTCAGGACGTTCGCCGGGTTCATGACGTGGCCAGGAGTTCGGCGCCCTCGGCGCGCAGCGGCCGATAGCCGGTGTTCTGGGAGATCTTCACGTGGGACTCCTCGCTGGTGAGGTATTCGATCAGCGCCCGGGCCGCGCGCTGCTTGGCCGGGTCGCTGGACAGAATGTGCAGGCCACCACCGGAATTGGTGGGGACCGGCGGTTTGTCGCCGAAGCGCGGCACGCGGGCCGCGCGCAGGTCCCACCGGTCCTTGGCGCTCGCCTCGCGCACCGCGTGCTCGGGGCCGAATCGGTTCGACACCTCGTCGATCTGCAGCCGGGCCACCACTGTCCTTTCCGGGACCGCACGGGTTTTCGCCGAGGTTGTGCGGTGTGCTGCGCCCAGTCTCGCTGCGGTGGCGTCCGGCGCGGCCCGGCGATAGGTACTGTCTATCGCTCGAATCGAGCAGCGCGCGACCGCGGGAGCGTGGGAGCGCTCCGACACGGTGAGCTCGACGCCCGGCGATCCACGGGATCTCGTCGGTGGCTGCACAGTGCTTCGGCATGCGGCGACGGAAAGTGAAGCCGCACAACAAGAGTCGCGGTGTTACCGAGGAATGCCGGGTTGCGCCGGTGCCCGTCGGGGACTGTCGGGGCTTTTTCGCGCCATCCGGCCGTGTCGTACTCGCTGCGCGAATTGCACGGCGTGGCTTCGGCCGTGATGGTGGCTCGAGGAACCGGGGTGAGGCAGACCCAAGAACCTTGGGCTGGTGCGCGTTTGAAACGTGGACTACTCAAAGTAGAACCCCTGATCTTGCTCCGGCATTCGCTGTGATGTGACTGGCCTCAGGGGGATGGGAGAGGTTGTGCGATTGCTCGGCCCTTGGTCGGATTCGGTGGATGTCGCCGCGTATGGGGGCGGGAAGGCGCGGGGGTTGTACGCGTTGGGGGAGGCGGGGGTCCGGGTGCCGGAGTGGGTGGCGCTCGGCACGGAGGTGTTCGACGGGTTCGCGAGCGGGGCGGGTCTGACGGGAGAATTGGAGCGGTTCGCGGCGCTCGGGGAGGTCGAGGCCGCGGTGGCGCGGGCCGCCGAGTTGCGCGGGGCGCTGGCGGCCGCGGAGGTGTCCGCGGCGGCGGTGGCGGTGATCGGCGAGGCCTGGGAGCGGCTCGGGCCGGAGCCCATCGCGGTGCGGTCGTCCATGTCGGCCGAGGACGGGGCGGAGCATTCGTTCGCCGGGCAGTTCGACAGCCACCTGAACGTGCACGGTCTCGAAGCGGTGATCGCCCGGGTGCGGGATTGCTGGGTGTCGGCGTTCTCCGAGCGTGCGGTGCGATATGCGTTCGCGCACGGCCTGTCTCGCGCCTACGCGCCCGCGGTGGTGTTACAACGATTGATCTCGGCGCGATCCAGTGGTGTGGTGTTCACGCGGAATCCGATGACCGGCGCGGACGACGAGCTGGTGATCAGCGCCGTCTTCGGGCTGGGGGAGGGGCTGGTGTCCGGCGCGGTGGACGCCGACTCGATGATCCTGGACCGGGACACCGGTGCACTGCTCGATATAACACTGGGGGACAAGGATATTCGCGTCGAGCCCGGCGACGGGCAGGGCAGCACGACGGTCGAAGTCGAGGCCGCCCGACGCGGCACGCGGGTGCTGACCGACGCCGAGACCGCCGAGCTGGCCGAGATCGCCCGGAAGGTCGAAATATCGTGTGGCGCACCACAGGACATCGAATGGGCGATCGACGACACCGGCCTGTGGCTGCTACAGACCCGGCCGATCACCGCGACCGCGTCGACGCTGTCCGCGCGCGAGGTCGAACTGCGTGGCGCCGGCGAGCGGGTGGGTCGCAGTGAGACACGAATCTGGGACAACTCCAACATCATCGAGAGCTTCAGCGGCGTCACCTCGCCGCTGACCTACACCACCGCCGCCGATATCTACGGCCGCGTGTACCGCGGCTACGCGGCCTCCCTGGGGGTGCCGTCCGAGCAGCTGCGGCAGACCGATGCGTGGACTCCCGTGCTGCTGGGCAGCTTTCACGGCCGCGTCTACTACAACCTGCTGCACTGGTACCGCATGGTCGGCATCGCGCCCGGCTACCCGCTCAACCGCCGGGTGCTCGAGGTCGCCCTCGGCGTGGCCGAACCGCTGCCGGCGGATATCGCGAAGACGCTGCGGCCCTTCGAGTTCGACAGCGCAGCGGCCCGGCTGCGCTCGCGCGCGCTCACCACGATGATCTACGCGCGGCGCCTGTTCGGCATCGACGACCTGGTCGAAGGGTTCATGACCGACTTCTACCGCGTCTACGACGAGTACGACGCCGTGGACTACACCGCGCTGACCGGCGAGCAGGCCTACCGCTCCTATCGCACGGTGGAGGGCGACCTGGTGCGGCGGTGGGGCCCGCTCATGGTGCTCGACGCCATCCTGCTCACCTGTACGGGCCTGATGTTCCTGCTGACCAAGCTGTTCCTGCCCAAGGCGCCGGAATGGTTCCTCTACGCCGTGGTCGGCCCCGGCGCGGATGTCGAATCCGCGGAGCCGGCCCGCGCCATGACCGAACTCGCCCGGGTGGTGCGCGCTGATCCGGAACTGAACGACATCATCAATTCGGCTGCGCCGGAGGCGATTCACGACGCGCTGCGGGCCGCCGAGCGCACCGAGTTCCTGGCCGCCCTCGATGACTATCTGGACCGCTACGGCTATCGCAGCCTCGACGAACTCAAGCTGGAAACGCCTGATCTGCGCGAGAATCCGGCCAATCTGTTCGTCATGCTGCGCAGTGCGGTCGGCCGTGTCGGCGACACCGTGACCGCGAACCGCGCCGGGGAAGCCGACGCCTACCTGGACGCGCATCTCGGCCACGGCGCCCGGCGGCGCGTCTACGAACGCCTGCGCGCCAAGGTCTCCCGCTGCGCCGCCCACCGTGAGCGGCTGCGCTTCTGCCGCACCCGCGCCTTCGGCATGGTCAAGCGCATGATCCGGGTGATGGGCCGGGATCTGGCGGCGCGCGGTGTCATCGACGAGTTCGAGGACGTGTTCCAACTGACCGTCGAGGAACTGCGCGGCTGCTACGAAGGCGCCGACACCGGCCGGCTGCGCGAGGTGGTGACGGTGCGGAAGTCGCTGCGCGCCAAGGATTCCACGCTGGTGGCCCCGGCCCGCTTCCGCACCGTCGGCCCGCGGCTGGGCAATGCCGAACTGGCCGAGCAGGGCTGGATTCCGGTCACCGCGACGGCCGCGGCCACCCCCGGCACGGTGCTCACCGGAACCCCGTCGGCGGCGGGCATTGTCGAGGGCGTCGCGGTGATCGTGGACGAACCCCGCGACGTGGCCGGCGGCATCCTCATCGCCTACCGCACCGATCCGGGCTGGGTGGCGGCCCTGCCCTCGGCGTCCGCGCTGGTCATCGAACGCGGCAGTCCGCTCACCCACGTGGCCATCGTGGCGCGTGAGCTGGGCGTGCCGACCGTGGTCCAGCTGCCCGGTATCACCCGCCAATTGCGCAGCGGCATGCGTATTCGAGTCGATGGGGCCGCCGGCACCGTCACCGTGCTTCCCGAAGGAGACCAGTGATCGACCACGTGAACGACGTAGCGACCGTGCGCAGGTGGCTGATCGAGCCCTCGGCCGGCACCGGACTGTACCTGGCCGACGAGGCCGACGGATGGGAGTACCGGAGCTATCGGGACCTGGCCGACCAGGTGTGGTCGATCGCGGAGCTGCTGCGGGTCGCGGGACTCGGCAGCGGCGACGGCGCGTGCGTGATCATGCCGACCGGATTCCCGTGTGTGGCGGCCTTCTACGCGGTGTGGGCGTGCGGCGGGGTGTTCACCCCGGTCGCACCGCCCATGTTCGGCGACCTGGAGCAGATCGTCGCGCATATCGCGGGCATCGTCGAGCAGGCCGCGCCCCGCCTGGTGGTCACCTCCCCGGAGTTCGAGACCTTCGTGCGCAGCGCCTGCCTCGCGGCCGGTCGCACCGACGAGCCTGTGGTCGTCCGTGCCGCGGCGCTGCCCGCCGCCCCCGCGACGCGCGAACTCGCCGAGGTGTCGGAAGTGGCACTGCTGCAGTTCACCTCGGGCTCCTCGGGTGCACCGCGCGGTGTGCGGGTGAGCTGGCACAACCTGGCCAACAACATCGCCATGATCACCCGCCTCATCGACTGGCAGCCGGGCGAGACCATGGTGTCGTGGCTGCCGCTCTACCACGACATGGGGCTGGTCGGCGCGTTTCTGCAGGGCGTCACCAACCAGGCCGACCTGTACCTCATGCGCCCCGACCAGTTCGTGCGCGACCCGCTGCGTTGGCTGCGCGCCATGACCCACGCCCAGCACGCACCGTCGCCGTCGTTCGCGCTCGGCTATGTGGCGCACCGGATCCGGCCCGAGGAGATCGCCGGCCTGGACCTGTCGGGCTGGCGGACGCTGGCCATCGGCTCCGAACCGGTCGAGGTGGCCGACCTGCAGGCCTTCGCGAATCTGACCGGCCCGCAGGGCTTCTCGATGGGCGCGTTCACCCTCGCCTACGGGCTGGCCGAGGCGACGCTCATGGTGACCTCCTCGCCCACCCGGCGGCCCATCACCGCGCTGCGGCTGGACAATCCGAATCTGCGCTTCGGCGAACGGGTTCCGGTGCTCGAGGAGGCGATCCTCGACGACACCCACCGGGTGGCGGGCGCGGGCTGGATCACCGGGCTCGGCTTCTCCACCCCGGAATCCATCGTGACCGTGGTCGACGACGAGGGCCGGGAACTGCCCGACGGCGTCCTGGGTGAGATGGTGGTGACCGGAGACTCGGTGGCGCTGGGCTATTCCGGGGAGGCGGGCGCGACCTCCTCCACCCGCCTGGAGAACGGCCGCCTGTACTCGGGTGATGCCGGATTCCTCTACCACGGCGAGGTTTTCGTCCTCGGCCGCATGGGCACCAGCATCAAGGTGCGCGGCCGCTCGGTGTTCATGGAGGACATCGAATCCCGGGTCGCCCAGGAAACCGGGCTCACCAAGGGCAAGCTCGCGGCCGTCGGCCTCGTCGAGGCGGGACTCCAGGGCGTCGCCCTCTTCGCCGAGACCGCGCCCGGCGACTGGATTCCGCAGGCCCGCGACCTCATTCGCGGCCACCTCGGGCCCGCCCAGACCGTGCACATCGTCACCGGCCCGCGCGGCCTCATCCGCCGCACCTCCAGCGGCAAACCCCGCCGCCGCCACATGTGGCAGCTGCTGCGGGACGGCGCCCTGCAGGGCGCGGTGCTGCACGAGATGGATTCCGCTGCGGGGCAACCCACTTCCCTCGAGTCGGAGGGGGCCGCGGTCGGCACGTCACAGCCGACCACGCTCGCGCAGCCCGGCGACGCCGACGATGGCGGATCCGAGAGTGTGGCGCCCCCGGCGCAGGCCGTGCCGCGACCCGGGATGCCGATGGACAGGCTGCGACAGCTCCTGGACGGCGCGCTGCGGTCGGTCGCCGTTCCCGAGGACGCCGCGGTCTTGTTCGAGGGCTCTCTGGCCGAGGGTTTCGGCAATGCGGGCTCCGACATCGACTTCCTGGTGGTGGCCCCCGGCGCGGACGAACTGCCGACGCTGCCGACCGTCCTGTTCCTCGACGGCCGCCGCGTCGAGGTCCGCACCCGCTCGGTGGCCCAGCTGCGCCGGCAACTCGAGCGGGCCGCCACCGACCCGGACGAGGACGGCCTCAACCGTTGCCAGCGTTTCCTGCGCGCCACGGTCGTCCGACCCGGCACGGTCGATCTGGACCAGCTGCGCGGGATCCTCACCCACGACGGCTTCACCATCCTCGTGGCGGACTGGTGGACCGCCCGCGCCCGCCACGCCCTGGGCTACGCCATCGCCCTGCGTGCCTTCGGTTCCCGCACCGAAGCCGAGGCCTGGGCCGAAGACGGTCTCAGGCAGGCCATGAAGGCCTGGCTCGCCCGCCGCGGCGAAACCTACCTCGAAACCAAATGGCTGCCACAGCAACTCGATCGCACCGCCCCCGACGCGCTGATCGACCGCTACCGCGAGCTGACGGGTGCGGCCGACCGGGAGCGCGCGGGTAACGAGGGCGATTCCGGGCGGCTCGCGCGGTTCGAATCGACTGAATCATCGGATTCCGGTGGGGAGATCGCTGGGACGATCGCCACCACTGCCGATGCGGAGTCTCGGGACCGGGGCGGCGCGCGGTGGGCTGCCACGGTGGCCCTGGCCACCGATCTCGGGGTGGCGGGAGTCGCGGATGACCCGCACGAGCTGATCTTCACGCGGCGTCCCGCCGTCACCACCTGGCCGCTGGCCGGACGCCTGCACGTGCTGCGTTCCGACAGTGAGGTTTTCGTGCTGTCCGAGGCTGGAGCCCAGGCGTGGCGGTCGGTGGTGTTCCGGCAGTCGATCCGGGATGTCATGGCGCGCGCTCCGCGCGATATCGGGGCGGAGCTGGCGGAGTTCGTCCGGCTGGGGTTCGTCGGATTGCAGTGGCGGGGCGGTGAGGTGCTCGAACCGGCCCTGGCCATGTGTAAACCGGTCGAGGCGTACACGCCGGTGGCCGTGGCGGCGACGCCCGCACTGGGACTCACCGGCGCGGCGCGCGGGGAGGGGGTCGCGACGCTATCGGCGCTGCCTGCCCGGCGGTTCATCGGAGCCGGGTTGAATCTGGTGTGGTCCAACGTGGTGCTGGAAAATGCCCGCGAGGATCTGGTGGGCGCGGTCAAGGACGCGCAGGGCGAGGTTGCCGATATCGCTGGGCACCGGCTCATCGCCATGAGTGTGCGAGTGCTGTTGAGCGCGTTCGGCATTCATCCGCTGCCCGCCGATGTGGATCCCGTCGGCACGGTCGCCGGGCTGCTGCCCCCGCATGCCCCCGAGCGGGACACACTGATCGCGGCGCTGGAATCGGCCGTGCGCGTGCGGTTCTCGCGGACCCTGCGAAACGGCGGCGACACGCTGAACGATCTTGCCCGTGTCGACGCCGTCGTCGCCACGGTGCGCCGCCTGGTCGCGGATACCGGCGCGGGCCGGGACTTTCCGGCCTCCTTCGATTCCCGCGAGCAGTGGCAGCGCACCCTCACCCTCGGCTACGACTGGCTGCGGCTGGCCGGGTATCTCGACGCCGACCTGCCTCTGGACGAGGCCCGCGACCTGCTGGCCAGCGGCGGCCAGCAGCCCCACCTGCGAGAGAGCGAGCAGTCATGACCACGGAAACCACTGTCGCCGAACGCGTCCGGCACATCATCACCACCATGGCCCCACGGCCCGCCGAACTCGACGGTGCCGCCGGCGCACGGCAACAGGGTGACGAGCTGCGCCTGATCGAGGACCTCGGCTTCGACTCGCTGCGGCTCATGGAATTGACCGTGGTGCTCGAACAGAGCTTCGCGCTGCCGCGGTACCGGCCCGAACAGCTGATGGGAGTGCTGCGGGTCGGCCAGGTCGTCGATCTGGTCACCCGCACCCTGGAGGTGAGTGCATGAGCGACCGGAACACCGTCCTGCTCACCGGCGCGAGCGGACTGGTCGGGTCGGAAGTTGCCGCCAGGCTCAGCGGCGCCGGCCGACCGGTAGCCGCCGTGCTGCACAGCAATTCGGATATCCGCCGCAATGACGGCAGCGGGTACGAGCCGGACCTGCGGATCACCGGCGACATCCGGCGGCCGGTCTTCGGGCTGGAGCCTGCGACGGCGGCCGATCTCGCCGGCCGGGTGGGCATGATCGTGCACTGCGCCGCCACCACCGCCTTCGACGCCACCGCCGAGACCTACGACGAGCTCAATGTGCGCGGTGCGGAGCACGCCGTCGCGCTGGCCCTCGCCTGGGACGTGCCGTTGCTGCACGTGAGCACCGCCTATGTGTGCGGTCTGCGGCACGGCGTCATCCGCGAGGACGAACTGGATGCGGGCCAATCCTTCGGAAACGGCTACGAGCAGAGCAAATTGCGGGCCGAACAGGTGATCAGGGCGGCCGGGGAGCGCGGGCTGCGGTGGGCGGTGGTGCGGCCCGGCATCGTCACCGGCGCGCTGGGCGACGGCGTGATCCGCGAGTACAAGAACCTCTACACCGTGGTGAAACTGATGGTCGAGGGCAAGCTGCGCACCCTGCCCGGCCGCTACGACGCCACGCTCGCCCTGGCCCCGGTCGACCATGTCGCCGACGTGATCGCCGCCGCGGTCACCGATTTCGACAGTGTCGCCGGATCCACCCTGCACGCTGTGGGCCGGGACACGCTGTCGCTGCGCGAGGTCTCCGACGTGCTGGCCGAGTACCCGTCCTTCGAGGTCGCGACCTTCGTCCCGGAATCCTCCTTCCACAGTGAGGATCTCGACCCCATCGAGCGCGAGTACTACCTGCGCATCGGCGCGCTCTACACCAGCTACTTCCAGCGCCGCCTGTCCTTCGACACCAGCAATGCGGACCGCCTGCTGGACCGGCTCCCACCGCAGACCGGCAAGGACTACCTGCGGGCGCTGCTGGACCACTGCCTCGAGTCCGGCTACCTGGGCGCGCCGCTGCCGTCGATCGCGGAAACCCTGGCGCGCACCGGAATCGGCGCGCCGACGCCGGGAGCGGAGGCCCGGCCGTGACCGACGACGCCCTGCGCACCCTGCTCGCCGACGCGACACCGTCGAAGGAGAAGGTCGACGCCTACCTCACCGACACCTATGTGCTCGAGACCGTAGAGCAGGCACAGCGGCTCGGCATCGACGCCGCCGGCTTCGCCCGCGAGCACTCGCTGCTGTTGCTGAAACCGGACGCCATCGTGGCCCGGGCGGTCGAACCGACCCTGACCTGGCTGGCGGACAACGACTTCCAGGTGGTGGACGCCCGCCGCGTGGTGGTGGACCGGCACGTGGCCCGCGCCCTGTGGTACTTCGCCTGGAACATCGCCTCCCCGGAACGGCGGCGGCTGGCCGATCTCCTGGTGGGGATCTCCGACGTCCTGGTGCTGGTCGTCCGCGGCCCGGTCGCCGAGCTGCCGACACCGGTGCGCCTCACCGCCGCCAAGGGCGCGACCGACCCCCGCAAACGGCAGCCCGGTGAACTGCGCTACCTGCTCGGACGCCACAACTACCTGCTCAATCTCGTCCATTCCCCCGACGATCCCGCCGATGTACTGCGCGAACTCGCCATCTACTTCGACGAGACCACCCGGGCCCAGGTGTTCGCCCACGCGCTCGAGGCGCGCGACCGCACCGACGCGGCCGCCGCGCTGGCCCGTGACCTCTACGACCGGGCCCCCGCCCGCAGCTTCGAGCGCTCCGACGCCATCGCCCGGCTGTACGCCGAACTGGGTTCCGCCGCAATGAAATCCCCGGACGACCGCATCTCCGCGACCGAGCCCGGCTCCCCGGCCGCCCAGGCCGCGCTGCTGGAGGTGGCGTGGTCCAGCGGACGTGAGCTGGACCCCTGGTCGGTCATCGTGCTGGGTTCCTACGTCCTACCCATGCGCGCCGGGACCGGGTCGCAGACCCTGCGCCCGGTCAGCGCGACCGATTGGCTGGAGGCCAGATCATGACGACGACACAGCCACCCAGAACCGCCCACCCGCTCTCCCGGGCCGCCGTGCGCGCCACCCACCTGCGCACCATCCCGCGCGCGCTCGCGCACCGGCACGCGGTCGCGGAGGTGTTCGTGACCTCGCTGGATGCCGAGACCTCCGGCGCCTTCGTGGCCGGGGCCCAATTGCCGCGCATGCACGGCCATTACGGCGATCACGCCGGCGCGCTGGGCCTGCACCACGACCTGATCGCGGTCATGGAGGCCGCCCGGCAGGCCTCCATCGCGGTGACCCACGAATTCTTCGACGTGCCCACCGACCGGGCCTTCCTGGTGCGCACCTTCAACGGCACCGGCATCGACGGCGCGATCTGGGAGATCGGTTCCGCGCCCGCCGATCTGGAACTGCGGGTGCGGGCACTGCGCGAACACCATCGGGGAGAGCGGCTGGAGGGCCTGGACCTGGTCCTCGACATCAGCTGCCGGGGAGTTCCGATGGGTACCGTGGACGGCTCCTTCTCCTGGGTGGATCCCCGGCAGTGGGCCGCCATCCGCGCGGGCTACCGGAAGCACCTGGGCCTGGGGCCCTTCGAGATTCCCGCCTCGCCGGGCACGCGGGCCGCCGCGGCACTGGTCGGCCGGGAGAATCCCCGCAATGTGGTGATCGGGCCGCCGCAGTCCACCCCGGGCCGGTCCCGCGCCGCGCTGGTCGCCGACACCACCCATCCGGTCCTGTTCGACCATCAGCTCGACCATGTGCCCGGCAACCTGCTCATCGAGGCCTGCCGGCAGACCGCGCTCACCACCATGGGCCCGCAGCCCCGCCGATTGATCAGCGTGACAAGCGCTTTCGACCAGTTCGTGGAGCTCGACCTGCCCGCTGTGTGCGTGGCCGAGCGCACCGACTCCGGGGTGGATGCCACCGTGGTGCACTGCGAGATCCGCCAGGCGGGCACCGTGGCGGCGCGCATCGACCTCGAATTCGCGGGAGACCCGACACTGTCGGAGGACGGCGACTGATGGACATCGATCTGCTGACCGGCACCCGCGCGATCCGCAAACGCCTCGACCTGCAGCGGCCCGTCGACGACCGGGACCTGCGGGAGTGCCTGGAGATCGCGGTACACGCGCCCAGCGGCTCGAACCGGCAGCCGTGGCGGTTCGTGGTGGTGCGCGACCCCGGACTCAAATCCCGGATCGGCCAGTACTACCGGAAAGGGTTCGCCGCCAACCTCTCCGGCCGCACACCCCGGCCGGATCAGCTGGCCGATCTGGCGTCGGGGCAGTACCTGGCCGACCACCTGGCCGAGGTGCCCGCGCTGATCCTGGTATGCGCGCTGGGCCGCCCGCCCGCCGAACCCTCGGCGGTGCGGCTGGCCAGCTTCTACGGGTCCATCTATCCGGCGGTGTGGAATCTCCAGCTGGCCTTGCGCGCACGCGGTCTCGGATCGACGCTGACCACGGCGCATCTGGCCTACGAGCGCGAGGTCGCCGAGCTGCTGGGCATTCCGTTCGAGGAGGTCACCCAGGTGGCCATGCTGCCGGTCGCGCACCTGCTGCCGGGCGGCGGGAGACCCGTGCGCCGCACACCCGCCACGGAACTGACCGGCTGGGACGGCTGGCCGACACCGGGGGAGGTGGCGGCGCCATGACCGATCTCGCCGAAATTCCCTCCCGCACCGGCCTTCTCACCTCGGTGGGCCGGATCGCACGGTTCACCAAGGTGATGTACAAGCCGCACTACCTGCTGTACGGAATCCTCTGGGTGCTGGCCCTGGAAGGCACGGCGGCACTGCTGACGCAGCCGGGCGTCGCTTGGCATCCGACCGGCGCGACCGCCGCCCGCATCGGCATCGTCGCGATCGTGCTGCTGTACCTGCGCATGGTCGACGAGCAGAAGGACCTCGAGTACGACCGGGTGCACAATCCGGACCGGCCACTGGTCACCGGAGCGGTGAGCGCGCTCGAATTGCGCAGTGCCATGGGGGTGATCGCGGTGGTGTCGATCGCGGGCAGCCTCGCGTTGTCGGCGCGCTCGGCGGTGGCCATCGCGGCGGTGCTCGCCTACGGCCTGATTCTCTGGGCGCTGGAACAGCTTTCGGAGACGGTGCGCACCGACATCATGCTCAACCTCGTGGTCACCTATCCGGTGCAGCTGCTGGTGACCGCGTATGTCGTGCTGTCGGCCATCGACACCGGCGAGGCGGCGGCCCACGGCCGGGTCGCGGTGGTGGCGATCGTGTTCGCCGGTGCCTTCCTGCAATTCGAGTTCGCCCGCAAGACCTCGCGCAGCACGCGGCCGGGGGAGATGTACTACTCGAACGCGCTCGGTGCGCTCGGTAGCGCCGCGGCGTCGGTACTGTGCGCACTGGCGGCGGCGGTGTGTGAGATCGCTGTCGCGAAGCCGTGGGAGTGGCACGGCGCGGCCGCGGTCCTCGGCTGGATTCCCCTGGCGCTCACGCTGATCCCGGCCGTCGGAGCATGGCGGTTCGCGCGGTCGCGGGACGACGAATACCCGGTACTGCCCGCGGTCCTGTTCATCCTCACCCTGTACCTGACGCTCATCGCACAGGCAGTGGTGGCCACCCGCGGCTGAGCCGCTCAGCGGCTCAGCGGTAGGACAAACGCCGGAAGGACACGGCGGCACAGGCGAATCCGACCGCCGCGATGGCCAGGCACCACAGCACCGCTGCCGGCGCCCGGTCGGCGGCGGTACCGTCCAGCAGCGCGCGCACGGTGTCGACCACCGGGGTCGCGGGCTGCCGGTCGGCGATACCGCGCAGCCAGCCCGGCATGGTGCGGGTCGGCACGAACGCGCTGCTGACATACGGAATGAACGTGATGGCGTAGGTGAGCCCGCCCGCCGCCTCCGGATTGCTCGCCGCCATGCCCAGCGCTACCGCGATGGCCGTGATCGCGACCACGAACAAGGCGATCAGCGCGGCCGCGCCCAGCCAGCCCAGCGGCCCCGAACCCGGCCGGTAGCCCAGTGTCACCGCGACGCCTACCGCGATGGCGATGGCCGCCATGGTGCGCACGAGGCCCTCGCTCAGATGTCCCGCCGACAGTGCCTGCCGGAACATGGGCAGCGTCCGGAAGCGGTCCATACTGCCGCGCGTCATATCGGTGCACACGCTGGTCGCGGTGATGGACGCGCCGAAACCCGTGCACAGCAGCATGATTCCCGGCACCACATAGTTCAGGTACGAGCCGCCGACCTCGATCGCGCCGCCGAACACGTAGGTGAACAGCAGCATCATCAGAATCGGCATGGTCAGCGAGATGACCAGCGTGTCCGTGCTGCGCAGGGTCCGGCGGGCACAGCGCCGGAACATGACCAGGGTGTCGGGGACGAAATGGCGTGCCGCCGAGAGCGTGGGAACCGTCACCGGGCGGCGGCCTCGATGAGATCCGCGGTGTGCTCGGCCACCCCGGTGGTCCGCAGGGTCGCCGCGAAACCCTCGACGCGCTGCCGGGTGCGCGCGTTCAGCAGCGGCCCCAGCGCGCCTGCCAGCCGGTCGGCGGTCATGGCGGTGAACGGAAGATGCGCGCCCACACCGAGTCTCTCCACCTGCCCGCCCCACATGGGCTGCTCGAACGACACCGAGCACACCACCGTGGGCAGTCCGGCCCGCAGGCTTTCGAACAGGGTGCCGATGCCGCCGTGGTGCACGGCCGCCGCGCAGTGCGGGAAGACCCGGTCGTAGGCGAAATTGCCGACCAGCTTGATCCGGTCGCCCGTCACGATGTTCGCGACATCCAGGTCGCTCCATCCCGCGTGCACCAGGGCACGCACCCCGAGCCGCGCGGACACCTGCTCCACCATGGCGAACACGGCGGCGGCATCGCGAATCGGCATGCTGCCGAAGCCGAAGAACACCGGCGGCTCGCCCGCGTCGACCCAGGACAGAATGTCGTCGTGGCTGCCCGACAGCTCGCCCACCGCCGCGCGGGTGGCCTGATCGAGGGTCAGGAAGCCGGTGAAGGGGCGGCGGTCGTCCCACTGCCGGGGCAGACCCGGCACCAGGGCGGGATCGTAGATCTGGATCTCGGGCACCCGCGCCCGCGCGAGGGCCGCGGCCGGGCTGGTGTACGACTTCGGCAGCCCCAGCACGCCGCGCAGCTCGTTGAGGTAGCGCAGGAACACCACGCGGCGCAGGTTCTCGGCCAGCAGCCAGGTGGCCCGATTGACCGGGGCGGGCGGATTCCAGTGTGCGGGAAGCAGACCCGGGAACGGGTAGACGCTGTTCATGCGCGCCGGATAGTAGTGCAGGCTGACCAGTGGTACGCCCATGGCCTCCGCGATCGAGGACGCCCGGTCCTCGGTGACGGTGCTGGCCACGATCAGATCGGCCTTCGCGCACACGCGGATGACCTCACGGTTCATCCGCTCGCCGTACTCGGCCATCTGCTTGCCGACCAGCTGCATCAGCCGCAGCGTATTGCCCGCGGCCAGCGCGCGCTGGCCCTCGTCGGAGCTGTAGAGCCGCTGCACGTCCGGTCCGCAGGCCTGCGCGGGAAGCCCTGCGGCGGTGACGAATTCGACCAGATTCGGCGGCGCGCCGATCAGCACCTCGTGACCGCGGCGCTGCAATTCGACGCCCAGGCCCACGATCGGGTGCACATCGCCCCGGGTTCCGGTCAGCGGTATCGCAATGCGCATGCGGCCTCTCTCGGCAGGGGGACGGGATCCCTTGACACTGGGGTGCTCTGCGGGCCGGCGTCCAGACGCAGGAAATGTGGGCATTTCACAGCGGGGCGGCGCTGCGTAGGGTTGCGCTGATGCACATCGCCATGTTCGTGGACTACCATCCGGCCTCGCTCGGCGGGGTGCAAACAGCTGTCACCGGGCTGCGCCGTGGACTCGAGCGCGCCGGGCACCGGGTGACCGTGTTCACAGTGCCCGACCCGGCGGCCGCGCCGGACCCGGATATCGTTGCGCTGCAACCGCTGCCGGTTCCGGCCGTGAACGGATTCGCGGTCGTCGCACCGACCCGGCGCAATGCCTCGCTCATCGACGCCGCATTCGCCGCCCGGGGGCCCGTCGACATCGTGCACACCCAGAGCACCTACGGCGTCGCCATCGCGGGCATGAAAGCGGCACGGCGGCACCGGATTCCGCTCGTACACACCGCGCAGAGCCGCGACGACGCCTTCATCGAGCACACCTCGCCCGCGCCGTACGCCACCGCGCTGGCGCTGCGGGGGCTGCACGGCCGCTGGGTGCCGCACGAGCATCACATGCCGCACCGGGCCGAGGAATCGGCCGCGGCCCGGCACGCCTGGTGGACGATCAGCGGGCAGGCCCAGGCCGCCGACCAGGTGATCGCGCCGACCCGGCACTTCGCGGACCTGCTGCTCGCGCACGGGCTCACCCGCCCGATCACCGTGGTGTCCAACGGTGTCGACGATGCGCTGCTCGACGACCGCACCGCGGTGACGCGCCCCGCGGACGGGCCGCTGCGGCTGGTGTGGTGCGGGCGGCTGTCGGGAGAGAAGCGGCTGCTGGAATCCATCGAGGCGGTGCGGCGCACCGACAACTGCGTGCTCGACATCTACGGCGAGGGCGACCTGCACGGCGCGGCCGTCGGACGCATTGTGGAACGGCGGCTCGGGGAGCGAATCCGGTTGCACGGCAGGGTGAGCCAGGCCGCCTGCCTCGACGCCATGGCGGCGGCCGACGCACTGCTGTTCCCCTCCAACGGATTCGACACCCAGGGCATGGTGCTGCTCGAGGCCGTCGCCGTCGGACTGCCGGTGGTGTACTGCGATCCCGATCTCGCCGAATCGGTGCCCGCGGGCATCCGGTCGGCGGATCCCTCGGTCGAGGCGCTGAGCGAGACCCTCACCAAGCTGGTGGCGGACCGCTCGGTGCTCGCCGATCTGCGTGAGCAGCTGGCCGGTCACGTCGACGCGGTGCGCCAATCGCACCAGATCGCACGGGTATTGGAGGTCTATCGGGACGCCAGCGCCGGATTGGCTTCCGCGTCGCCGCCCGTCATGCCACGGAGCCTGGCGGACATCCCCACCGCGCCGGGCAGTGTGCCGGTGCTGGGGCACAGTCTGCGCGCGCTCACCGACGCACCCGGCTTCGTGACCTCGCTGCCCGCGCTCGGGCCGATCGTGCGGGTGCACTTCGGCCGCCAGACCGGCTATGTGCTCACCACCCCGGACCTGCTGCGCGAGGTCAATCTCAGCGATGCCGAATTCGAGCGGGAAGATCTGCGCGAGGCTATCGACGATATCGCGGGCGGGGCGGTCAATGTCCTGCGCGGGCCCGAACACCGGCTGCGCCGCCGCATGATCTCGCCCGCGCTGCGGCAGAGCAGGCTCGCCGAGTACGCCGAAGCCGCCGCCGATATCGCCAATGCCTGGGCCGCCGCACTGCCGGTCGAGCAACGGGTGAACCTCATGGACGAGGCGCACGGCCTGGTACTCGACACCGTCTCGGCGACCCTGTTCACCGCCGACTTCGGCGACAGCGCGCGCCGCGAGATCCGTGACAGTGTGCCGTGGCTGCTCAGCCAGGTCATCGTACGCACCGCACTGCCGCCGCAGCTGCGCAGGCTGCGGGTCATCGCGAACTACCGGTGGCGCAGCAAGTCCCGGCACCTGCGCGCGGCCGTGGGGGCGGTGGTGAGCGAATACCGCAGGCGCGACGAGGATTTCAACGACGTGGTGTCGGCGCTCATCCGGCACACCGACAGCGAGACCGGGGCGCGGCTGTCCGACGACCACATCATCGACGAGGCCATCCTCATGCTCGCCGGCGGCGTTGGATCCATGGCGTCGCTGACCGGCTGGCTGTGGCACGAGGTCAGCCTGCGACCGGCCATCGCCGAACGCCTGTATGCGGAACTGGATGCCGTGGTCGGCGGCGGTGACGTGCGGCCCGAACACCTGGCCGCCATGCCGTACCTGAAACAGGTCGTCTCCGAGACCATTCGATTCTGGGGACCCTGGATCAGCGCCGCCAACGCCAGCGCAGACCTGAACTTGGGGGACGTCACCATTCCGGCGGGGGCCGCGATCATGTTCAGCCCCTACATGGTTCAGCACGACCCGCGCTGGTTCACCCACCCCGAATCCTTCGATCCGGAGCGCTGGTCCGCGGAGAATGCCGCCGACACCGCCAAGAAGGCGATGATCTCCTTCGGCGTCGGCCGCCGCCGCTGCCTCGGCGACCATTTCGCCATGCTCGAAATCGCGCTGGCCTCCGCCGCGCTGCTGTCCCGCTGGCGGATCGCCCCGGTGCCGGGACATCGGGTGCGGGCCTCCAACCGGGATTTCGTGCTCTCACCCTCGGCGCTGCCGGTCACCCTGCGGGCCCGCTGATCCCGGCGGGTACTACAGCAGCACCGGCAGCTCGTGCAGCCCGTGCATGAGGGTGCTCGAATGCCAGGCGAGCGCCTGCGCGGCGGGTGACAGGCGCAGGTCCGGGAACCGGGACAGCAACGCGGCGAAGGCGACCCGTGCTTCCATGCGGGCCAGCGGGGCGCCGACACAGAAGTGGATGCCGTGGCCGAAGGCCAGATGGCCGGTGGTGTCGCGGGCGGGATCCAGGGCGTCGGGGACCGGATAGCGGTCGGGGTCGCGGTTGGCGGCGGCCAATGCGACGAAGACGAATTCGCCGGCGGGGATGTCCGTGCCGGCGATGGTGACCGGTTCGGCCGTGTGCCGGATGGTGCTCATGTTCACCGGGCCGTCGAAGCGCAGGAATTCCTCCACCGCAGCGGGAATCGCCTCGGGGTCGGCGCGCAGGGCCTGCAGTTGCGCCGGATTGCGGAGCAGGGCGTGCGTACCGTTGGCGATCAGATTGACGGTGGTGTCGTGCCCGGCGACCAGCAGCAGGAAGGCCATGCCGACCTGCTCGGACTCGGTGAGGGCATCGCCGTCGTCGGCGGGGACGGCCAGCGCGGACAGCAGATCGGCGGTGGGCTCCTCGGCCTTCGCCCGTACCAGCTGGGTCAGGTAGGCCGCCATGGCCTCGGAGGCGCGGGCCCGGTCCTCGTCCAGGCCCGCGACCGCGACCAGCGCTCGGGTCCACTCCTGGAAGTCCGCGCGATCGCCGAGCGGCACACCGAGCAGCTCGCAGATCACCGTGATCGGCAGCGGCTCGGCGAATTCGCGCAGCAGATCCGCCTCGGACCTACCCTCCAGGGCATCCAGCAGCGAGCCGGTGATCTCCTCGATGCGCGGGCCCAGCGCGGCTACCCGGCGCGGGGTGAAAGCCCGGGTCACCAGCTTCCGCAGCCGGGTGTGCCCGGGCTGATCGGTACTGAGCATATTGGTGAGCAGCGTCAGCGAATTCGGATCCGACTGCGGCACACCGCGTTTGCGGCTGAGCAGTGCGTCGTTGACCGCGGCCGCCTTCTGCAGGCGCGGATCGGACAGTGCGGCCCGGCCCACGGCGTAATCGAGGATCACCCAGCGAATGACGCCGTCGGGGAATCGGACTCGCCGCACCGGCCCGTGCTCGCGCCAGCGCCGGTAATGGGCGTGCGGATCGGCGAAGAACTCCGGGCCGATGGATTCGATCCGGTCCGGGGCTGCGATATCGGCCATACCGCGACCCTAGTCGATGGAATGGCATGCGGCGAAGGGCAATTCGTCGCAATGTAAAATATTCTGTACATCGAGTCGTGTTTTCTTTACACTGGGCTCATGCCCTACGAGGAGAAGCGAACCTGGATCCTGGGTGTCGCGGCCGTGGTCTCGTACGTGATCTATCTGATCGTCGTGCTGGCGCGTGCGCGGCACATCGCGGTGGTGGACGTGGCCTATGTCGCGCCGTTGCTGTGGGCGGTCGGCGGGTCCATCGTGGTCTCGATCGCCGCCAGCATCGCCGTGGCCATCGGGTCCCGGGATCGGGACCGCAGAGATCAGCGCGACCGCGAAATCGATATGCGCGGAGCACAGGTCGGTAATGCCTTCGTCGTGCTCGGCGCGGTCGCCGCACTGGTGCTTGCCATGGCGAACGGCGACCGGTTCTGGATCGCCAATGCCGTCTACCTCGGCTTCACGCTCTCCGCGGCGGTGGGCGCGATCACCAAGCTCGTCGCCTACCGGCGGGGGACCTGGCCATGGTGAAACCAACCAGGGTCACCAACAACATTCGCGCACTGCGCTTCTCGCACGGCGAGATGACACAGGCCGAACTGGCGGACCGGCTCGGGGTGACCCGGCAGACCGTCAATGCCATCGAACAGGGCAAGTACTCGCCATCGCTGGAGATGGCGTTCCAGATCGCCCGGGTGTTCCGTGCACCACTGGACGAGATCTTCGAGTATCCGGAAGAAGACCAGCCATGAAGGCCATTGCGCAAGACGCGTACGGCACCGTCGACATGCTGTCCTACATCGACATCCCCACGCCCGACACCGGACAGGACGGCGTGCTCGTCCGCGTACGCGCCGCGGGCGTGGATCCCAGCGTCTGGCATTTCATGACCGGCGAGCCGCGGATCGCCCGGCTGGTGCTCGGGCTGCGCGCGCCCCGGGAACGGGTCCGCGGCTGGGATGTCGCCGGCGTCGTCGAAGCGGTCGGGCCACAGGTGACCGAATTCCAGCCCGGCGACGAGGTTTTCGGCACCGTCCCCGGCTCCTACGCCGAATTCGCCTGCGCCCCCGCCGCCAAACTCCAGCACAAACCCGTCAATCTGAGCTTCGAACAAGCCGCGGCCCTGCCGATCTCCGGCATGACCGCCCTCACCGGCCTACGCGACGCGGGCCGCATCGAGGCCGGAGAGCGAGTGCTGGTCATCGGCGCCGCCGGCGGGGTAGGACACCTCGCGGTCCAGCTCGCCAAGCACTACGGCACCGAGGTCACCGGCGTCTGCTCGGGCGCGTCCACCGCCTTCGTCACCGAACTCGGCGCCGACCACGCCATCGACTACACCACCGAAACCCTCACCGGCCATTACGACCTCATCCTCGACATGGCCGGAAACCGCCCCCTCCCACTACTGCGCTCCCTGCTCACCCCCACCGGCACCCTGGTCCTCGGTGGCGGCGAAGGCGGCGGCCGTTGGTTCGGCGGCCTGGGCCGCTCCCTCCACGCCCAACTCCTCTCCCCCTGCACCCGCCACCGTCTGCGCTCCCTGCTGGCCCTCCCCAAACCCGAAACCCTGAGCACCCTGGCCGAACTCGCCACCGCAGGCGCGCTCACGCCTCGCATCGAACGCACCTTCGCCCTCCCCGAAGCCGCAGCCGCCATCACCCACCTGGCCGCCGGGCACTCCACGGGCAAGTCCGTGATCGTGGTCAGCTGACGCGGAGACGCGCAAACCCCTCCGCCGAGTGCGGCGAGGGGGTTCGCGAAATCGTATGGCCCGCTGTTACAGCGGCATCGGGCCGGACGAGCCCGACGAGGCCCAGGACCAGCCCGCGTTGATGCGGGCCAGGATCAGGTTGACGATGTCGAGAACGGTTGAACCCATCGGTGTTTCCTCAGTGCTCGGGGTATTGACGGTGCGGAGCGTAGTCGAGGCGATCCGGGAGCGATATGGGTTGGCGCAATGGTGAATCAGCACTGCGGGGGAGCGGGAGGCGGCACGGTGTCCGGGTGGTCGGAGGTCGCGAAGAGTTGAGCGCCGAAGATGTCTTCGCCGAGCCGGCGGGCCGCAGCCAGATCGAGGATGGCGCCGTCGAGGTGGGGATGCGCGTCGGACCAGCGCTGGGCGGTGTCGCGGTCGGTGAAGAAGTTCAGGTCGTTGCAGCAGGAATCGGCGGAGGGGCCCGAGCCGGCTCGGGCGCCGAGGAAGACGACGGTGGTTGCCGGTTGGGCGGTGAGTTCGCCTGCGCGGATGGCTATCTCGACGGGGTCGGAGGTCACCGGGTCCGCCGAGGTGATGACCGCATCGGTGCCGAGCATTGCGGGCATGCCCAGGGCGTCGACCGCGCACATCGCGTAAACCGTTGCGCCGTCCGTGATTCGAACGCGGTGCGGGGTCGGCGACGTCGAGAACGGGTAGGCCGAGGCGATAGCGCCGGCGGTATCGAGACGGATCACGTCCGCCTCGTGTAGGTGAGTCAGGACCGATGCGGCGGAGACGTCGAACCGCGCTGCGATGCGGGCCAGCTCCTCCGTGCTCGGTGGACGGCCGGTGGCGGCGAATCCGCGGAGAACAGCCTGGTGGATCGCCTTTCCTGCGGCGTCCGCCGGTTGTGCGGCGCTTCGCCACGTCGAGAGTCCGGATGCGGGGGAGTCCGTGGTGTCCGAGGGTGGGCAGCAGTCGCCGGCAGCCCGGGAGTCCTCCGGCGTATCGCTCGGTCCGAGCCGCAGGGCCGCGCGGAGAGCGCCGACCGATGGGGCACCGTCCATGCCGCCGGATTCGGACCGGTACAGGCGGCACGAGACGCTCGGGACCTGGCCCGGCACAGCGAACGGGTCGACGCCGTCGACCAGCAGCGTGGGCGAGCCGGCCATGCCCGCGGCGGCCGCTTCGTCCGGGTCGTCGATGACGCGGTGACTGATCTCGAGGACGATCGGATGGCCCGCCGTCGCCTGCCGGACGCGGTCCTCCAGCACAGCCACATTCGGGCAGTCCGGAACCTGCAGAATTTCGAGCTTCACGACCGATCTCCGTTCTCGTGCAAGGTCTCCAGCAATGAGCAGCAGCGGTCCGCTCGCGGGCGCTCGCAGGTCGCCACCAGCTCGGCCAGCGA
Organism: Nocardia sp. NPDC046763; assembly: GCF_040645495.1. NCBI lineage: Bacteria > Bacillati > Actinomycetota > Actinomycetes > Mycobacteriales > Nocardiaceae > Nocardia > Nocardia sp. NPDC046763. The sequence continues at coordinate 97,037 of NZ_JBEYYI010000003.1, forward strand.
TCGCCGCATGCGTTGCAGATCGGCGATGCGATCGGCGAGCAGGGCCATCCTCGACTCGGCCAGCTCCCGGGCCGTGTCACAGTCCTCGGGGCCGCCTGCGGCGAGCTGCAGCAGCACCTCGACCTCGTCCAGGCTGAACCCGTGATCCTGCGCCCGCTTGACGAATCGGACCGTTGCCACCGCGTCCGCGGGATACGCGCGGTACCCGCCCGCCGAACGCGGCGGCTCCGCCAGCAGACCTCGCCGCTCGTAATACCGCAGGGTCTGCACGTTCACGCCCGCCCGGGCGGCCACCTCGCTGCTGCGCATACCGCCATTCTCAACCCTGTACCCGGGTACAGAGTCAAGGGTGGGCGTGGGCCCTGGCTGCCGGACCGGTGTGGAGCGGGCGGCAGCCGGGGGTGGAGCGAATTCGCTACGCCGGGGCCGGAATCGGGGCTTCGGCAAAGGCGAGGAGGTCGCGGGTGAGGCGTTCCGGGTGGGTCAGGTAGAGGCCGTGGGGGGCATTTTCGTAGATGACGAGCTCGCTGTCCGGGATGAGGGCGGCTTGGCGGCGACCGCCGAATTCGAGTGAGATCGAGGCGTCGGAGTCGCCGTGGATGATCAATGTCGGGACGGTGATCGTGCGCATCTCGGCGCGGAAGTCCGTTTCGACCACTGCGCGGTTGCATTCGACGGTCGCCCACATCGATGTTTCCGCAATGGATTGCAGGACGCGGTCACGGGCGATCGCGGAGACCTCGCAGCCGGGCAGGCCCGCGCCGATGTAGGGATCGGCATTGTCGGTGAGCCAGCGGTCCTGATGGTGGTGCCAGGTATCGCGCAGGGCATCGGCGGCCGCGCGCGGTGCGCCGTCCGGGTTGTCGTCGGTGGCCAGCAGGAACGGCAGCACGGCCGCCACCAGCACGATGCGATCCACCCGGGCGCTGCCGTGACGGGTCAGATAGCGGACGATCTCGCCGCCGCCGATGGAATGGCCGACCAGCAGGAGATCACGCAGGTCCAGGTGGTCGATCAGGTCGGCGACATCATCGGCGAGGGTGTCGTAGTCGTAGCCGTGCCCCGGATCGTCGGAGCGGCCGTGGCCGCGGCGGTCCAGGGCGATGGTGCGATAGCCGCGCCCGGCCAGATCGGCCATCACACCGCGCGGTTCGGTGCTGTCCATCCCGGCCGCCGCCAGGAACAACACCGGGCGGCCGGTGCCCCAATCGCGGTAGAACAGCGAGGTGCCGGTGCGGGTTTCGACGAAAGGCATTGCGGTGTCTCCTCATTCGATGGTCGGAGGGGTCCGTTCGGAACGAGGAGCACAGTATGTCGGCTTCACTGACATCTAGTGTCAGTGGATTCCGGCAGAATTTCGGATATGCGCGCCAGCCGTCTCATGTCGATCCTGTTGCTGTTGCAGACCCGCGACCGGGTCACTGCCCAGGAGATCGCCGGCCAGTTGGAAGTCTCGGTCCGCACGGTCTACCGCGACATGGAATCCCTCTCCGCCGCCGGCATCCCCGTCTACGGCGATCCGGGCCACGACGGCGGCTATCGTCTCCTCGACGGCTTCCGCGCGAAGCTCGAGCTGCTGACCACCGACGAGGCCGGATCCCTGTTCTTCGCCGGACTCCCCAGCGCCGCAGCCGATCTCGGCCTCGGTGCCATCGTGACCGCCGCCAACCTCAAGGTCATGTCCGCCCTGCCCCCGGAATTGCGCGACCGGGCGGGCCGCGTCGCCGAGCGCTTCCACCTCGACGCCCCCGGCTGGTACAGCGAAGCCGAGCCGACGCCCCACCTCACCACCGTCGCCGACGCCGTCTGGAACGAACACGCCCTGCGTTTCACCTACATCCGCTGGGCCACACCACATCTGGTCACTCGCACCGCCGAACCCCTCGGCCTGGTCCTCAAATCGGGCAACTGGTACCTGGTGGGCCACACCGGCACCGGCCTGCGCACCTACCGCATCTCCCGGATCATGGAACTCGAGGTCCTCCCCGACTCCGTATCCCGCCCGCCCGACTTCGACCTCGCCGCCTACTGGGCCACCTACCTGGAATCCTTCGACCAACGCCGCCACCACCATTCGGCCCTGATCCGCCTCACCGCCGAAACCTTCGAACGCCTACCGGAACTCCTCGACCCCGCCACCGCGCAGGCCGCCCGCGACTCGGCCACCGACCCCACACTCACCGGCCATCGCGATATCCGCCTCCCCATCGAATCCATCGACCGCGCCGTCCCCGACCTGCTCCGCCTCGGCGCCGGCGCGGAAGTCCTGGCCCCCGAATCCCTCCGCGATCGCATCGCCACCGAAACCGCGGCGATGGCCGGCCTCTACCGGTAGGACGGCCAGTTCGACAGCGTCTGGTGCAGCGCCTCGACAATGTGCGGCCAGGAGTCGCCGGGGGAGCGCGAGTGGGCGAAACCACCACCCGACTCGAGGGTGGCGAATCCATGAAAAGTACTGCGCAGCAGGCGAGCCGCGTCCAGCCCCTCGGCCTCTCCCAGCCCGTACCCGCGCAGCAACGCCGCGGTCAGCTCGACACTGCGCAGCAGCGCGGGCTCCCCGGCCACCTCGGCCGGATCCATCCGAACCTGCGTGGCCGCATACCGTTCCGGATACTCGAGCACATACGCCCGATACGCGTCCGCGAACGCCACCAGCGCATCCTTCCCGGAGCGTCCGAGCACAGCCGCCCCGATCCGCTCATTGAGCTCCGCACTGGCCAGCAGTGCCACCCGCACCCGCAAGTCGTGCAACCCCCGCACATGCACATACAAACTCGGGTCCTTCACCCCGACCCGCTTGGCCACTGCCGACAGCGTGAGCTTCTCGAACCCGATCTCATCGACCAGTTCAGCCGCCGCCCCCACAACCCGCTCCGTAGTCAAACCAACGCGCGGAGACATCCGCCCTCCTTCCTACGACTACTAAGCCAAAACCTAGCATCCATAGGACCAATCGAATCAGCCCGGGCGAGCTGCCAGCGTCCATGAGGCCGGGGGCGTAGCCTCCCGGCTGACCTCGAACGCGACGAGTCGCCTCGGGCTGAAAAGTCCTGGTCGGCTCGCGGTTTCACTCTGAGGGTGTTCGGCTGACCCGACGAGGAACTATCAAGAAAAGTCGGCCAAGCGGGACAAGGGGAAGGAGATCGGGAATGGGTCGGAGACCTCGAGGACGTCTGTTTCCTCGAGAATGATCGGATCACCGTAAACGGTGCCGTTGAGGCGTCGGATCTGGATCCGTGGATGCGGGTCGAAATCGACCAGCCAGTACTGGTCGATTCCGGTGCGGGCGTATTCGATCACCTTGCGGCCGCGGTCTTCTCGCTCGCTGCCCGAGCCGCGCGACACGATCTCGATCGCAAGTTGGACGTCATCGCCGGGGTACAGGGAAAGCCCCAGGTCGCGAGCGTTCCTGGCAGCGGCTGCGCTCATGACAGCCACATCGGGTTTCCGGGCGCCCGACGGTGTCGAGATATCCATCGGGGCTTGGACGTAGGAGTTGGTCCCGGAATCTTCGGCTGCGCGTTCCATGATGCGCGCCAGGACCTTCGCGAGGTAGTCGTGGCGAGTGCTCGGCGACAATTCGATCAGCCAGCCATCGACGAGTTCGTGTGCCTTGCCCTCATCGGGAAGGCCGTGCAGATCTTCCACGGTGTACGGCCCGTAGCCGTACCCGTCCTCGTAGGCGACACTCACCGGCTCCTGTCCTTTCATCAGGGAACTTCGCCAGTCTAAAGCGAATCCCCGGTCGACCACTGTCGACCGGGGATTCGTTTCATGAGCCCGCGTGGATGTGGGTTACACGCTCTTGTTGAAGGCCTTGGCCTCGCGACGGCGGCGGTGCAGGATGGGCTCGGTGTAGCCGTTGGGCTGCTTGGTGCCCTCGAGGACCAGTTCCTTCGCGGCCTGGAAGGCGATGGAGGCGTTGAAGTCCGGGGCCATGGGGAAGTACGACGCGTCGCCGGCGTTCTGGCGATCGACGACGGGGGCCATGCGCTCGAGGGAGGCGATGACGTCCGCCTCGGTGACGATGCCGTGGCGCAGCCAGTTGGCCATCAGCTGGCTGGAGATGCGCAGGGTGGCGCGGTCCTCCATGAGGCCGATGTCCTTGATGTCGGGCACCTTCGAGCAGCCGACGCCCTGGTCGATCCAGCGCACCACGTAGCCGAGGATGCCCTGCGAGTTGTTGTCCAGCTCCTGCTGGATCTCCTCGGCGGACCAGTCGGTGTTCGGGGCGAGCGGGATCTCGAGGATCTCGTCGACGGTGGCGCGCGGGCCGCCCTTGGCGATCTCGGCCTGCCGCTTGAACACGTCCACCAGGTGGTAGTGGGTGGCGTGCAGCGTGGCGGCGGTGGGCGAGGGCACCCATGCGGTGTTGGCGCCGGACTTCGGGTGGCCGACCTTCTGGACCAGCATCTCGGCCATCAGATCGGGCATGGCCCACATGCCCTTACCGATCTGCGCCTTGCCCGGCAGGCCGGTGACCAGACCGGTGTCGACGTTCCAGTCCTCGTAGGACTTGATCCACTGCTGGGCCTTCATCTCGGCCTTGCGGACCATCGGCCCGGCCTCCATGGAGGTGTGGATCTCGTCGCCGGTGCGGTCCAGGAAGCCGGTGTTGATGAAGACCACGCGGTCCTTGGCGGCGAAGATGGACGCCTTCAGGTTCACCGTGGTGCGGCGCTCCTCGTCCATGATGCCGACCTTGAGGGTGTTGACCGGCAGGCCCACGACCTCTTCGACGCGGCCGAACAGCTCGTTGGTGAAGGCCACCTCGTCCGGGCCGTGCATCTTCGGCTTCACGATGTAGATCGAGCCGGTGCGGGTGTTCTTCAGCCGGGTCTCGCCGTTCAGGGCGTGCTTGGCGATCAGGACGGTGATCAGGCCGTCCATGATGCCCTCGGGCACCTCGTTGCCGGCGGCGTCGATGATCGCGTCGGAGGTCATCAGGTGACCCACGTTGCGCACGAACAGCAGCGAACGGCCGTGCAGCACAAGCTCACTGCCGTCGAGGGCGGTGTACACGCGGTCCGGGTTCATGGTGCGGGTGAAGGTCTTGCCGACCTTCGACACCTGCTCGGCCAGATCGCCCTTCATCAGGCCCAGCCAGTTGTGGTAGCAGAGGACCTTGTCCTCGGCGTCGACGGCGGCGACCGAGTCCTCGAAGTCCATGATCGTGGTGACCGCGGACTCCAGCACCACGTCCTTGACGCCCGCGGTGTCGGTGGAACCGATCGGGGAGGCCGGGTCGATCTGGATCTCGATGTGCAGGCCGTTGTGCTTCAGCAGCACCGAGGTCGGGGCGGCCGGGTCGCCCAGGTAACCCACCAGCGCGTCATTGTCGGCGAGGCCGATCTCGGTGCCGTCCTCGAGGCCGACCACGAGCTCGCCGTCCTCGATCGAGTACTTGGTGGAGCCGACGTGCGAGCCGGTGATCAGCGGCACGGCGTCGTCGAGGAAGTTGCGGGCCCACTCGATGACCTTGTCACCGCGGACCTTGTTGTAGCCCGAACCCTTCTCCGCGCCATTGGCCTCGGAAATGGCGTCGGTGCCGTACAGGGCGTCGTACAGCGAGCCCCAGCGCGCGTTCGCGGCATTGATGGCGAAGCGGGCGTTCATCACCGGCACGACCAGTTGCGGTCCCGCCTGGGTGGCGATTTCGGCGTCCACGTTCTCGGTACCGATCTGGAAGTCGGCCGGTTCGGGACGGAGATAGCCGATCTCGGTGAGGAACTGCTTGTAGGCAGCCTTGTCGTAGCCTGCGCCCGGGTTCGCGCGGTGCCACTCGTCGATCTTGGCTTGGATGTCGTCGCGTTCCGCCAGCAGTGCGCGGTTGCGGGGAGCGAGGTCATTGATGACGGCCTCGGCACCCGACCAGAACGCGGCGGAATCAACACCGGTGCCGGGAAGGGCCTCGTTCTCCACGAAATCGTGGAGCACCTTGGCAACCTGCAGCCCGCCGACCTGAATCCGCTCTGTCATCTACTGCCTCATTTCGAGAAGCCGGGTGGAAAAAGTACGGGCGTCATATTACTCGCGGTTACCGGGCGGTATTTCACGGCCTCGGGGTTGGGGCCTCGGACGATGGGGGTTGATTGTATCGATCGGTACATTTAATGTACTGGTTGGAACATTTTCCGGCGGCTCGGAGCGGAGGCGTGATTCATGGGAAAACCCTTGTCGGGCAAGGTCTCTGTGGTGACGGGCGGCAGTCGCGGGCTCGGACGCGAGATGGTGCTCGCGCTCGCGGAGGCCGGATCCGATGTGGTCATCGCCAGCCGCAAGCTCGAGGCATGTGAGGAACTAGCCTCCGACGTGCGCGCGAAGACCGGGCAGCGGGCGCTCGCGGTGGCCTGCAATGTGGGCGACTGGGAGCAGTGCGAAACGCTCGCCGAGGTCGCCTACGACGAGTTCGGGGCGGTCGACGTGCTGGTCAACAATGCCGGGATGTCGCTGCTCTATCCCAGCTTGGACCAGGTTTCCGAGGCCATGTTCGACAAGGTGATCGCCACCAATCTGAAGGGACCTTTCCGGCTCTCGGCGCTCATCGGCGCGCGCATGGCGGCGGCGGGCGGCGGATCGATCGTGAATATATCTTCGATCGAGGCCGCGCATCCGGAACCGCTGGCGGTCCCCTACGCCGCCGCCAAGGCCGGTCTCGAGGCCCTGACCGTCGGTTTGGCGCACACCTACGGGCCGTCGGTGCGGGTGAACACGATCCGCTGCGGCCCCTTCGACACCGATATCGCCAAGGCGTGGCCGCCGCAGATGCGCGCCGAACTGGCCCGGCACACCGCCCTCGGCCGGATCGGGGCGCCCGCGGACATCACCGGGGCGGTGCTGTTCCTCGCCTCGGACGCCGCCGCCTACTGCACCGGCGCGACCCTGGCCCTGGACGGTGGATTCCGATGACGGCCGCCGTCCCGGCCCGCCGCCGCGGCCGCCCGCCCGCCTCGGCGAGCGGGCCGGGGGAGACCCGGGAGCGGATCGTGCGCGCGGCGCTGGAACTGTTCGCGGAGCAGGGTTTCCACGGCACCGGCGTCGCCGAGATCGGGGATCGGGCCGGTGTGCAGCGCGGGGCGCTTTATTACCACATCGGATCCAAGGAGGAGCTGCTGTGGCAGATCCTCGCCGACTACACCCGGCTCATGCTGGCCGAAGCCGAGCAGATCGCGGACGGCCCCGACTATCCGATCACCAAGCTGCGCAAGCTGATCCACAGCCACGTGCGGCTGATCATTGACAATCGCCGGGCCGTGGCCATCCAGCTGCGCGACGTCACCGCGCTGACCGGGGAACGGGCGCGGGAGCTGCAGCAGCTGCGCGACCGCCTGCAAGCGCTGTGGCAGCAGGTCATCGATGCCGGCCGGGCCGCGGGCGTGCTGCGCACCGACGACCACGTGGTCACCAACAGCGTGCTGGGCATGCTCAATTCGGTGACCTTCTGGTACCGGGCCGACGGGCAGCACACCCCCGACGAGATCGCCGACATTCTCGGCACCACCGTCCTGGACGGACTCATCCAACCGCGTAAGAGCACGAAAGGCTGATCATGGCTTGGGATTTCGAGACGGACCCGGAATACCAGAAGAAACTGGACTGGGTCGCGGAGTTCGTCAGGACCGAGGTGGAACCTCTGGACCTGCTCTACCCCAACCCCTACGACCGCCGGAACCCCGAGATCCGGGCGCTCATGAAACCGTTGCAGGAGAAGGTGAAACAGCAGCAGCTGTGGGCCTGCCACCTGGGACCCGAGCTGGGCGGTCCGGGCTACGGGCAGCTGAAGCTGGCCCTGCTCAACGAGATGCTGGGCACGTCCCAGTGGGCCCCGCTCGTCTTCGGCTGTCAGGCACCGGATTCCGGCAACGCCGAGATCCTGGCCCACTTCGGCACGCCCGAGCAGAAGGCGAAATACTTGCAGCCCCTGCTCGATGGCGAGATCGGGTCCTGCTACGTGATGACCGAGCCGACCGGTGGTTCGGACCCGACGGCGTTCCGGACCCGCGCGGTGCGCGAGGGTCAGGAGTGGGTCATCAACGGCGAGAAGTGGTTCAACTCCGCCGCCGAATTCGCCGCCTTCCACATCGTCATGGCGGTGACGGATCCGGACGCACCGCCGCATCAGCGGCTGTCGATGTTCATCGTGCCCGCCGACGCCCCCGGTCTCGAGATCGTGCGGAACTTCACCGTCCCCGGTTTCAGTGAGCACGAGGCTCACCTGCGTTTCACCGACGTGCGCATTCCGGCGGATGCGCTGCTGGGTGCGGAGGGTCTCGGCTTCGTCGTGGCCCAGACCCGCCTGGGCGGCGGCCGCGTCCACCACGCCATGCGCACGGTCGCGCTGGTGCGCAAGGCCTTCGACATGATGTGCGAGCGGGCGGTGTCGCGGCCGATGGGCAAGGGCGTGCTCGGTGGTAAGCAGCTGACCCAGGAGAAGATCGCCGAATCCTGGATCGAGATGGAGCAGTTCCGGCTGCTGGTGCTGCGCACGGCCTGGCGCATCGACAAGGAACAGGACTACCGCAAGGTCCGCCACGACATCGCCGCGATCAAGGTGGCCATGCCCAAGGTCATGCACGACATCGCCCAGCGTGCCATGCATCTGCACGGTGCCATCGGCGTCAGCACCGATCTGCCGTTCCTCGACATGATGAACTACGCCCAGGTGATGGCCATCGCCGACGGGCCGACGGAGGTGCACAAGATCACTCTGGCGAAGGAGGTCCTGAAGACCTACGCGCCCGCAGATCCGGTCTACCCCAGCGGTTTCCGGCCCGCCCTGCGCGAACAGGCGCGTCAGCTGGTGGCCGACCGGCTCGAGCACGCCGTCGGAAACCTCTAGCCCGCCTGATCCAACGGCCCACGGACGAGGGTGATCCGGTGCATCTCGTCCGCGGGCTGATCGGCGATCAGGGTGCCGGGGTGGGATCGTCGATGGTCTTGATGTAGTCGTCCACGTAGGTGGAGAGGATCTGCTCGACACTGAGCAGGAACTTGGTGGCGTTCGCGGCGGTGGGGCCGCCGGTGTAATCGCCCGCACCCGCGACGAAGCGCCAACCCTCGGAGAGCAATAGCTGCTGGGTGCGCCGGTTGGTCGCCACCCGCTGGTCGGCGTGGAAGATGGCGGCGCTGCCGGTGGCCACCACGGCCACCCCGCCCGCGAAGGCAGTGGAAGCTCGGATGAGGGAGCCCTCGAATCCGGCCAGGCCCGTCACCACGGCGCTGGCGACCATTGCGACGAACCGGAGAATCTGTCCCCAGCTGCGGAATCGGCCGGTGAGGTGGCCGGTGTTGGTGACCTCGCGAGCGTAGGTGCTGGTCCAGAAATCGTGAAATGCGGGGCCGACGGTATTCCAGTCGATGACCGCTGCCATGGCGTCGGTCTGGGCTTGGGGCGACGAGGATCCTGCCACCCGGTCAGTGTGGCACGAGTACCGTTGCCGCGCTCGGCGGTTGCGGCGAGTCCGCCTCGCGGTCAACGGCATTCGGCGGCGTGGCGCGCCCGGCGAGTCGGCTCAGCCTCGGCGCGGTTCGATCCAGAGCCCTTCGGACAGGGCACACAGTTCGCCGTCGGCGGTCGAGAGCGCCACGCCGACCGTGTGTTTGCGGCCGTCGCGCGCGACCACCCAGGCGTGCGAAATGTAGTCGGCTCCGGCGTACATCGGTCGCAGCTGTTGTGAGGTCATGGCGGCGGTGAACGCGCCGCTGCCCATCCGCGAGAAGACGAACGCGGCCCGGCCGCCCGGGCAGTCGAGCGCCGACCAGACCACCTCGGGCGGGAGTTCCCCGGTCTCGTCGGCGAGCCCGGCGGCAGGGGTCCAGGCGGCGGCCATCATCTGCTCGCCGGGCAGCTCCGACGGGAACAGCAGCAGCCCGCGGCCCGGCTCGCAGGCCAGCCCGCAGCCGTAGCAGTCGGTGACCGTCCGATCGCCCGACAACCCCAGTGCAACAGCGGATTTCGCCGCTGTCCAGGAGGGTGCCGGCCGCGGGTCGAGGGTGAGCGCCGCGGGCGCGGCCTCGACCAGCAGGGTGTCGTCGGTGGCGGTGAAGCTGACGCGTCCGTCGTCGGGACGAGAGAGCAGGATCGGGGTGTCGACCGTGACGGCGCGTCGGAAGTCGACGCGCACGGTGTCGGCATCGGCCTGGGCGGCCAGCAGGCCCGCGAGGTAGCCGCCGAACGCGATCTCCGGATAGCCGTGGATGTGCGCCGGAATGGTGAGCGCCTCGGCCCGAGTCATACTGACAGCCAACCTCTCCCGGCCGGTCGGCCGACAATCCCTTCGACCATACCCACGGCGGGGCTGGGCGCAGCCGGTGAAATTTCCCACTCCGGCGAGAGCGATAACGAGGCCGGCATCGGCCGGAACTGCCGAGGTGCGGGCGGGGATCACCGGGGCAGTCCCCACGGTTGTCCGGGCCCGGCGAGACGTCGGTCGGTCGCGGCGGAGCGGCCCGGGCTAGCGGCGCTTGCGCTCGCGGACCAGGTGGGAACGCAGGCGGGAGAAGCCCTTGACCCGCACGCTGCGCAGACGGCGGAGTGCCAGGTCATCGTCGTCGTCGAGTTCGGCGGCCGCGCCGTCGTCGACCAGGACCGTGCCCGGGCGGGCCACACCGGTGAGCCGGGCGGCCACATTGACCACCGTGCCGTAGAGGTCGCCGAAGCGGGTCAGGACCGGTCCGTAGGCCAGGCCCACCCGGATCTGGGGCATCTCCGGAATCGTCTGGGCCGCACGGGTGATCGCCGCATTGAGGTCCAGCCCGATGCGGGCGCCGGCGCGGGCGTCCTCCGCGGCGAACATCACCTCGTCGCCGACATTCTTGATCACCCAGCCGCCGTGCGCGGTGATCACCTCGGTGGTCGTGGACTCGAAGGTCTCCAGCAGTTCGGTCAGCTCGTCGGGGTCGAGGTGGCGGGACAGCCGGGTGTAGCCGACCATGTCGGCGAAGCCGACCAGCAGGTGGCGGGTGGCTCCGCCGGACGCGAGCGAGCGGGTCAGCGCCGCGGCCATGTGCCGTTGCCAGGCGTAGTCCTGCAATTCGGCGAGCAGCGCGATGGCTTGTTCGGTGGCCTCCCGGCCCGCCTCGGGCCGACCGGTGCCCGCCGCGATCCGGCCGCCGATCTCGCGGGTGATCAGATCCGCCTGCCATTCGGCGAGCCGCGCCATCGCCTGACCCAGCGTGCGGGCGGCGGCGATCTGGCTCTGCTCGTTCGCGATCGAAGCCTGGTCCAGGCTGGCGAAGGTGCGAATCGCGGCGACATCGTTGTCGGTGAACGCCACCTCGTCGTCGCTGGCCGCGGCCGGAAAGCCCAGCGCCACCCAGAGCTTGCGGGCCCGATCGGCGGGTACGCCGGACAGCTCGGCCACCTGGGCGCGGGTGTACCGGCGCGGGCCGCCGAGCAACGACCGTTCGACCACCGCGTCGACCGCCTCGGTCAGGCCACCAGATTCGATCATGCCGTCAGTACAGCACATCGAGTGGCGGAGACAGAGGTGTCCCGTGACAGCGTCCGATTCCGCCATTCCTGCGATGGAACTCCAAAACCGTTGCGGCCGTGGGCGACAGGCGACCCACAGCTCGCGCACCTCAGGACAGGGGCTGGGCGTCGCGCTGCGCGAGCATGATCGTCATCAGCCCCGATTCCTGCGACTGGGCCGTGATCATGCCCCGCGCCGCCTCCTTCACCGGGCCCGACGCGAGCAGCTGATCGGCTGCCTGCGCCATGGCCACGCCGCCGCGGTGGTGGCGCAGCATGAGCTGCAGAAACAGGACCTCGGCGGCCCTGCCGCGGGCGGTGGCCAGCGAGTCGAGTTCGGCCTGGGTGGCCATGCCCGGCATGGATGTGCCGTTCGTACCGGTCATGGTCGGCATCGAATGGTCGTGCGCGGCAACCGCATCCGCGGTCATCCAGGCCATCGGATGGGTGGAGTCCGGCGAGGCGTTGGCCAGGCGCAGCCAGCCGAGCATGGTGCCGATCTCCATGCGCTGGGCATCGGCGATCTGCTGGGCCAGGCGGCGCACCGTGGGATCCACCCCGGAATCCAAGCGCTGCACCATGATCAGCGCCTGCTCGTGATGGGCGGTCATGTCCTGGCTGAAGCCGATCTCGACCCGGCTGAGTACCGGTGGCGCGGAACGGTTCTCGGGAATCAGCAGCGGGCGCAGCAGCATCCCGGCCGTCAGCAGGGCGAGGGCGAGCACGGTCAGCGCCACCGGCCGCCGGACTCGAGCGCCCGGGCGAGCCGTCACGATCCCACCACGGACTGCTGGTCGGCGGGCGGGGTGTACACGTCGTCGGCGAGCCGCAACACCATGAAGCCGTTGTCATTGCAGGTGGCCCACAACTGGTTGCCGTGCCACTCCGGCGGGGAGAAGCACCAGTCGGTGGACAGGTCACCGAACGCGACCATGCCGGACCGCGACGAGAGCGCCTTGTTGGGATCGAACTTGCCCTCGAGCACCGCCCGCGCCGCCGACGGGAACTCCATCACCGGGACGCCGATGAGCGAGGCCAGGGCGTGCGGGGAGTTCCACAGCTCCAGGTTGCGCCCCTTGCGGGCGGGTGGATTGAAATACGCGATCTCCTTGGCGTGGAACGGATCCCGCACATCGAACACCCGGATGCCGGATTCCTCCCAGCCGCAGGCCAGCGCGGTCGGATTCTCCGGCCGATCGGCGGCGCAGTAGTGGGCGTCGTAGGAGAACACCGAGCCGCCCATGGCCGAGGCCAGCATCGAATCCTGATGCTCGGGCAGGTTGATCTCCAGCTTGATCTTGGCCGCGACCGTCGGATTGGTCTCGTCGGAGATGTCGATGAGCTTCACCCCGCCCGCACCGCCCTCGTCCACGGTGAACAGGTACGGCTTGCCGTCATAGGTGACCGGAATGCTGTGCTGGGTCGCCCAGCCATCGGTCCAGAACACCCGTCCGAGATGGTTGACCTGTGGGTTCGGATCCCGGCGTTGCACCGCGCTGATGTCCAGCACGGTGAAACCGGCCAGCGCGGACAGGTACATGCGGTTGCCGTCCGGGCTGATCCCGAAGCCGTGTGCCTCGATGCCGGTGAGGCCCTGCCAGATCACGTGCGGATTCGCCGGGTCGGTCAGGTCGACCGCGCTGACGAAACCGGGCGCGATGCCCGAGGCCCAGTAGGTCCTGCCGTCCGGGGAGAACCCGCCCTCGTGAGTCGTGATCGGCAGCGGCATAAGCAGATTGGTGCCCGCACCGGTATTGAGCAGCCGCGGGTGTGCGCAGTCGGAGATGTCGTAGACCGACAGGTACCCGGCGCCTTCGCCGACCGGAACGCCGGTGCCCACCAGCAGCCTTCGCTCGGCATTGACCTTGAGTGATTCCCATGTGCCGGCGAGCATGGCGGGCTCGGTAAGGCTGCCGGTTACCACCGGATTCGCCGGATCCGAGACATCCAGCACCTGCACACCCTGCGCGGGCCCGAGAATATTGCCCGGGAACATCGACCCCGTGTACGAGCAGTGGTCGTAGGTCGCCGAGGTGATCCCCGCGCCCCTGCCCGCATAGCCGCCGACGAGCGACAGATTGCACCGATACCCCAGCGTGCTGCGTCCGCTGTTGCGATCCTCCGCCGGAACATCGCCCTGCAGACCGGTTTCCGGCAGCGCGTCGTCCCCGCAGTCCGCCCGCGGCACCGAGGTCCGCCCGACATCCAGGAACTGCTGCACCTGATTCGCGATGTCGGACTGCAGATCCGCCGTCGCACCCTGCATCGGCAGCAGGGCCGCCCCCAGCAGCGTCACCGCCAGCACCGCCGCCGGCCTGGACCGGCGCGCGCCTGTGAACCGCTTCATTGCGGCTACCCCCGTCTTCTTCTGAAATGCTCGTGCAGTGACCGGTGGCACAGACAGCTGCGCAGTGTGGTCACAGTTACATCTCGGAACGCTAACCCATAAACTGACCGTCCGGTAGGGGCAGTTACAAATAAGTGTCTGTGACACCATCGATGAATGGCGGTCATCGTCTCAGAAGCCGGCGAAACCCCTTGCTACAGTGCGTAACAGACCTGATCAGTCGGTCGATTTCGGAGATGTCCGATGTTCGAAGGGGATAGGTGACTCATGCGCACAACAGGATTCACGGCACTACTGGCCTGCGCCGTGCTCGCGGCCGCCACCGGCTGCTCGAGCTCCAACTCCTCCGCGCCGACCACCTCCGCGTCGCCCACCATCGGCATCTCCTCGGGCGGCGGTAACCCCGGCGGCAACCCCACGGGAGGCGGCTACCAGGGCGGCGGCCCGGCCACGAGCACCCCGCAACCCGCCGACACGCCCATCGCTCCCTGCGCCTCCGGCCAGGTCGACGTCACCGCAAAAGGCATGGGCGCCGCCATGAGTCACGACGGCATCACCCTCACCTTCTCCATCGTCGACCCCTCCCAGGCCTGCACCCTCACCGGCTACCCCGGCATGGACGAAATCACCGACACCGGCACGGTAATCCATGCCGAACGCACCCTCAACGGCTACATCGGCGGTCTTCCCGCCGGCACCGAAACCCCACCCACCGTGGTGGTGAAATCCGGCCACCCCGCCCACGCCATCGCCGAGGGCACCTCCTGCGGCCCCTACAACAAACCCGACCCCAAAATCGTCAAAACCGAAGTAACCGCACCCAACTCGACCGACACCCGCGTCATCGACGCCGCCGTCCACACCTGCACCCTCGAGATCCACCCCGTCACCGAGTGACGCGTTGGCTGCCGCCCCTTCGCGTGGCGTTCATGGTGATCATTCATACGCCAACGTGATGGTCGCAGTGCTTTGCGAGTCAGTCTGTGCTGGAATGGGTTTCGGCCCAAGTGTCGGCCCAGGCGTCGAGTGGGCCGAGTGCGCCGCGCAATGCGGCACCCAGCGGAGTCAGCGCGTACCCGTCCTCGTCTGCGTGCAAGACCCCGGCCTCCGTGAGTTCCCTCAGGCGTTGATACAGCACGCTGGACGACAGTCCCTCGCATCGAGCCAATAGACTCCGCGCTCCGACCGGACCGTCCTGAAGTTCCCAGATGATGCGCAGGGTCCACCGGCGTCCGAGCAGGTCGAGGGCCGCCATCAGCGGGCGTCCCGTCGATGAACCGCGTACCGGTCTTCCGGGTCGTGGGACTCCCATCGCACTCCTTGTGTTTCGAATATAGAAACACTAGCATCCGGAGTGTTTCTATTTCCGAAACATGGGAGTTGGGATGTCCAGAATCGAACCTCTCGAGCCGCCGTACGCCGAGGAAACCGGCTCACTGCTGGCCCGAATGATGCCCGGTGGCGCGGCCCCGATCGGCCTGTTCCGGCTCTTCGTGAAGAACCTGCCCATGGCCACCGCGATGCACGGCTGGGGAGGATATGAACTGGGCAAGGAGCTGTCACTGAGCCTCCGCGAACGCGAGATCGTCGTCGACCGGACCACCGCCCGCTGCGGTTGTGAATACGAGTGGGGTGTGCACCTCGCGGTTTTCGCCGGGCGTGCCGGGCTCACCGCGGAGCAGCAGATCTCGCTCACCCACGGCGAGCCCGACGATCCTTGCTGGACAGTGGAATCCGAACGCCTACTGATCCGCGCGGTCGACTCCTTGCACGACGATGGCGATATCGATGACGGTCTGTGGGGCGAACTGGCGAAGGAGTTCGACGAGCGGCAGTTGCTGGATCTTGTGCTCCTGTGCGGCTGGTACCACGCGATCAGCTTCGTCGCGCGGGTGACCAGATTGCCGAACGAGCCCGGTACGCCGAACTTCGCCGATCTGAGGGCGCCTGCGGTATAGATCCACCGCGCCTCCGCTCTACGACGGGGTCGTGATCACCTCGGTCAGCAGTTCTCGGCAGGCGTCGAGGAGGCGAGTGCGGAGGAGCTCGGCCCGGGTGGCGATGTCGGCCTGGGCGCGGACGTATTCGGCTCGGCCGGCCGGGGTTTCGATGCGGATGGGTTCGTAGCCGTAGTCGAGGAGGTCGTAGGGGCTGGCCTTCATGTCGAGTTCTCGGGCGGCGCAGGCCAGTTCGAAGGCATCGAACAGCAGGTCGGACGAGATCAAGGGGGTTAGTTTGAAGCCCCACTTGTAGATGTCCATGTTGGCGTGGAGGCAACCCGGTTGTTCGCGGTCCATCTGGGATTCGCGGGTCAGGGGTTCGAGGTTGCGGGGGGCCGCTTCGGGGGTGAAGAACCGGAAGGCGTCGAAGTGGGTGCAGCGCAGTTGCATCGACTCGACGACGGCGTCGGTGCCCTGGTGGCCCAGACGGAGCGGGACCTGTTGGTGTCGGACGTCGTCGGTGCGGTAGGCCATCGCCCATTCGTGGAGGCCGAAGCAGGAGAGCTGGGCGGGCCGGGTGGCTGTGGCCGCGAGGAGTCGGGCAACGAATTCGAGGGTGTCGCGGCGCTTTTCGAGGAAGGCCGGATCGGCGGTCCAGCCGGAGGTCGGAGAACCGGCGGGGTCGATGGCCGAGATCCGGTGGTAGCCACGGGAACCCGCGTAGTCGTCGGCTTCGGCGAGTGCAACGCCGAAGCCCGGATGCCACTTTCGGAGTTGGGCGGGCTTGTGGCCGTAGTAGGTGAACAGGAAGTCGATCACCGGGTGCTTCGAACCCGCCGCTCGGCGTTGGAGATACGGGCCGACCAGGGCGTCGACGCGGTCGCGGTGGGCGGCCGCCCGGCCCCGCCAAGCGGGACCGGACAGCCATTCCGGTCCGGGCGACACGGTGGAATCGGTGCGCGCGTTCATCATTCGGCGAGGCGATGGGTGGCGTCGCGGACCGTGCCGACGAACTCCTCCACCAGGTCTTCCAGGGCCACGATGCCGACCGTATTGCCGCGGCTGTCGACCACGCGACCCAGATGGGAGTTGGTGCGGCGCAGGCGGGCCAGCGCCTCGAACAGGGTGGTGCCCATGCTGACGGTGGGCAGCGGGCGGATATCGGTGCGGGGGATGGGGGTACCCGGGCCCGCACTGTCGTCGGCGGTCAGATCGAGCACGTCCTTGACATGCAGGTAGCCGACCAGGGAACCGTCGTCCGCGCGCACCGGGTACCGGGAGAATCCCGTTTCGGCGACGGCGGATTCGATATCGCCCAGCGTGGTCCCGTCCCCGCGCAGCGGCACCGAGCGGGTCCTGGCCAGCGTCACCATCACATCGGCCACGATCCGGTCGCTCGAGCCCAGCGCCTGGGTGAGGCGGCGATGCTCTTCCTCGTCCAGCAGGCCCACCGAACGCGATTCCCCGAACATCTCCGCCAGCTCCACCGACGACACCGTGGAATCCAGCTCGTCCTTCGGTTCGATCCGCAGGGCGCGCAAGGTGATATTGGCCGCGAAGTTGTAGATCGCGATCAACGGCTTCGCCAGCCGCAGCCACATCAGATGCAGTGGAACCAGCAGCAGCGCCGACCGTTCCGGCCCCGCGAGCGCGATGTTCTTCGGAATCATCTCGCCCAGCAGAATGTGCAGGATCACCACGATGGTCAGCGCCAGCGCGAACGAGATCGGATGCAGCAGCGAATCCGGCACGCCCACCAGATCGAACGGCTTCTCCAGCAGATGCGCCACGGCCGGCTCTCCCACGCGACCCAGCAGGATCGAGCAGATGGTGATGCCCAGCTGCGCGGCCGCCAGCATCATCGACAGGTTCTGACCCGCCTGGATGACCGTGTTGGCACTCCGCTTGCCCTGCGCCGCAAGCGCTTCCAGCCGGTCGCGGCGCGCGGAGATGAGCGCGAACTCCGCGCCCACGAAGAACGCGTTGCCCAGCAGCAGCACCAGCGTGAGCAGGACGGCGTACAGGTCACCCATGGCTGTGCTCCCAGGTCGCGAGGGCCTCGGCGTCGACGGGCCGGATCAGGACGCGGTCGATGCGCCGGCCGTCCATCCGCTCCACGCGGGCGATCCAGCCGCCCTTGGTGTGCGGCTGCTCCAGCTGGTGGTTGCCGGGCTGCGGCAGCAGCACCTCGTCGCCGGTCTCGGGGATCCGACCCAGTCGGGTCAGCACCAGGCCGCCGATGGTTTCGTACTCACCCTCGGGTGCGTCGTAACCGGTGGTGCGGGAGACCTCGTCGATGCGCAGCAGGCCCGAGCAGTTCCAGCCGTTCGGGGTGCGGCGCACATCGAGTTCCTCCTCGTCGTGCTCGTCGCGCACGTCGCCGAGGATCTCCTCGATCAGGTCCTCCATGGTGACGATGCCAGCGGTGCCGCCGTACTCGTCGACCACCAGCGCCACCTGCATGCCGTCCCGGCGCACCCGCTCGAGCACCTCGTCACCGTCGAGGCTGGCAGGCACGATCGGCACCGGCTGGGCGATCGTCTTCAGCTTGGTGCTGCGGCGATCCCTCGCCGGGTACACGAAGGTCTGCTTCACGTGCACGAAGCCCAGGGTGTTGTCCAGATCGCCGTCGATGACCGGGAAGCGGGAGTAGCCGGTCTCGCGGGCGGCGTCGACCAGATCGGCGAGAGTGCAGTCCTGATCGAGGGACTCGATCCTCATCCGCGGCGTCATCAGCTCCTCCGCGGTGCGCTCACCGAACTGCAGCGAGCGATCCACCACCTGCGCGGTGCGCTGATCGAGCACCCCGTGCAGGGCGGAAGTCCGCACCAGCGAACCCAATTCCTGCGGCGAACGCGCCGAACGGAGTTCTTCCGCGGGCTCCACGCCCAGCCGGCGCACCGCCCAGTTGGCGGCCCCGTTCAGGAAATTGATCATCCACTTGAACACGGTGGAGAACGCGATCATCGGCCCGGCCGTCAGCCGGGCCGTGGACAGCGGATTGGCGATGGCGATGTTCTTGGGCACCAGCTCGCCGTGGACCATGGACAGCGAGGTCGCGATGAGCAGTGCCAGCGCCAGCGAAATGCCCTGTGCGGTACCGGCGCTCACCCCGAGCGAGCGGAACATCGGCTCCAGCAGCCGCGCCAGCACGGGCTCGGCGATATAACCGGTGATCAGCGTGGTGATGGTGATGCCCAGCTGGGCGCCTGACAACTGGAAAGAAAGCGTGCGATGCGCCTGCCGCACCTGCCGGGCCCGGCGGTCGCCGTCGCGGGCGTGCGCCTCCACGGTGGAGCGTTCCAGAGCGGTGAGCGAGAATTCGGCGGCGACGAACAGTGCCGTGCCGGCGGTCAGAGCGATGAATCCGAGCAGACTGAGAACGGTGAGCAGGACCGACACGGTCAGCACCACCTGGCCGTTTCCGAAGCCGGTATTGCGGGGAAGCCGGGTTCGTCACCCGGCTCGGTAGAGGAGCCCTCCTGTGAAGCGCCCTTGGACGCGGGTGACAACTGGTTCCTTTCGCAGGGGTTGCTGGCGGCGATACGCCACGGATCCCATTTCTTGGGTCCGGTGAGGCCATGGTACCGGGCCTCTTCCACGGCTTCCGCACAGCGGGGCCCTATCACATCCGGCGGCGGCCTCGCATCGCCGCAGGGCCGGGCCCCGCATACGCGAAACCCGGCGGATCCCAGAGGGATCCGCCGGGTTCGGGCTGTGCAGTACTAAACCGGTGGTGATCACCAACCGGAGGGCAGCGGCCGGCCCTCGGCGAAACCGGCGGCCGACTGCACGCCCAGCATGGCGCGCTCGTGGAACTCGCCGATGGTGCGGGCGCCGGCGTAGGTGCAGGAGCTGCGCACACCGGAGGTGATGTGGTCGATCAGGTCCTCCACGCCCGGGCGCTCGGGATCGAGGCGCATGCGCGAGGAGGAGATGCCCTCCTCGAACAGTGCCTTACGGGCGCGGTCGAACGCCGAGTCGGTGGCGGTGCGGGCGGCCACGGCACGCTTGGAGGCCATGCCGAAGGACTCCTTGTATCGGTTGCCGTCGCGGTCGACGCGCAGGTCGCCGGGCGACTCGTAGGTGCCCGCGAACCACGAGCCGATCATCACGTTGGCCGCGCCGGCCGCGAGGGCCAGGGCCACGTCGCGCGGGTGGCGAACGCCGCCGTCGGCCCACACGTGCTTGCCGAATTCCTTGGCGGCCGCGGCACATTCGGCCACGGCCGAGAACTGCGGGCGGCCCACGCCGGTCATCATGCGGGTGGTGCACATGGCGCCGGGGCCCACACCGACCTTGATGATGTCCGCGCCGGCCGCGATCAGATCGCGGGTGCCGTCGGCGGAGACCACATTGCCCGCGACCAGCGGCACGCCCAGATCCAGTGCGGCCACCGAGGCGAGCGCCTCCAGCATCTTCTGCTGGTGGCCGTGTGCGGTGTCCATGACCAGGACGTCGGCGCCCGCGTCGACCAGGGCCTTGGCCTTGGCCGGGATGTCGCCGTTGATGCCGACGGCGGCCGCGATGCGCAGCCGGCCATTGGCGTCGGTGGCCGGGGTGTAGATGCCGGTGCGGATGGCGCCGGTGCGGGTCATCACGCCCGCGAGGGTGCCGTCGGCATTGACCAGCACGGCCAGGTGGGCGTGCTTGGCCTCGAGCAGGTCGAAGATGTCGCGCGGCGAGGAGTCGGCCGGGGCGCTGACGAAATTGGCGTCGGCGACCACGCTCAGGCGGGCGAAGCGGTCCACGTCGGCGCAGGCGCCCTCGGTGACCACACCGACCGGCTTGCCGTTCTCGACCACCACGACCGCGCCGTGGGCGCGCTTGTGGATGAGGGCCAGCGCGTCGGACACCGACTGGTCAGGATCGAGCACCACGGGGGTGTCGGCGGTGAGGGAGCGGCTCTTGACGAAGGCGATGGTGTCGGAGGCCGCGGGGATCGGAAGATCCTGCGGCAGTACCACGATGCCGCCCCGGCGGGCGACGGTCTCGGCCATGCGGCGGCCGGCGACGGCTGTCATATTGGCGACCACGAGCGGAATGGTCGTGCCGGTCCCATCTGTGGTGGAGAGATCGACATCGAACCGGGACGCCACATCCGTCCGGCGGGGGACGAGGAAGACGTCGTCGTAGGTCAGGTCGTAGGGCGGAGTCTGCCCGGGAAGAAACTGCACGTTGGACCATGGTAGCTGAATGCTGAGAGTTCGCGGTGCGATCAGGCGGGGAAAATGCCAGGCGGGTGCCAGCGAGGTCTCCTATGTTGGCGTCCGTGACCGATCTTGCGGCGCTCGCCGATCGACTGGATGTCAGCGACACCATCACGAAACTCTTCGTCTACTGCGACCAGGCCCGCTGGGCCGACCTGCGCGAGTCGGTGTTCGCGGAGGAGGTGTTCTTCGACAACGGCTTCGGCGGACCCGTCGGCCCGCGGTCCGGCGCCGACATCGCCGATGCCTGGGCCACCGGCCTGGGTGCGCTGGACGCCGTCCAGCACCAGGCCGGCAATCACCTCGTCGAGATCACCGGCGACACGGCGCTGGCCCACGCCGACGCCATCGCCGTGCACGTGAAGAACGACGCCGCCGGCGGCACCACCCGCTGGTTCGTCGGCAGCTACGTCCTCGGCCTGCAGCGCACCGAAAAGGGCTGGCGCATCGACCGTTTCGAATACAAGCTGAAGGCCATCGACGGCAACGCCGACCTGCTCTGAGCCTCGGCTCAGGACGCGGTGGGGATGAACAGCGCCTCGAAGGGCGGTTCGCCCACCGCGACGGTCGTGTGACCGCATCCCCCGGTGTCGGCGGCCAGCACCAGATCACCCGGTGCGAACCGCCGGCGCTCACCGTCGGAGGTGGTCACCTCGATCGCGCCGCGCAGCATGACCACCCATTGCCGGGCCGGGGCCGGATGCGGCTCACTGTCGAAGCCCGCGCTGCGCAGGTAGGACACACCCGCGGTCGAGGGCATGCCGCCGACGGCCATGGCGGGCACTCCGACGGCCAGAGTCCGCTCGGTCAAAGGGATTTCGGCGTCGGTGAACTTCGAACCACCCTCGTTCGTGGATTCGATGACGGTGTAGCGCAGGTTCTTTCGTTCGCTCATGACTCACATGCTCACCGCTCGGCGGCGAGTTCGCGATTCCCCGCGGGGAATGACGCGGAGGCTGTCCGCTCCCGATACCGAGCCACCCGAGTTCATTAGCTAAAAGATTGCTGCGGCTCATTTCGGGCTCGGAGTTATCTCAATCTCGTCCGATTTGCCGGGAAACTCGCGCGATTTCGCGCGCGTGTCGTAGGAACATCCAAACGTGTTGGCGTCAGCGGGACGAACGCCGCGCCACGCCGGGCTTGCGCTTCTTGTTGTGCGGCCGGCTCTCACCCTTCGGACGCTGCCGGAACCGCGGCTGCTCGCGCGGAGCCTCCGCCGCGGGCGCGGGCGGCGCCGAAGGGTCCGCCACCGGTCGGCCGCTCGGCCGCCGCGCCCCCGTGATCTCGAGCAGCCGCCGATCGCCGGGCCGCACTTCCACGTCGGTGAGCGTCACCGAGGCCCGCTCCGCCAGCCGCGCGGCCTCCTCCCGATCGTCCGGGGTGACGATGGTGACGACCGTGCCCGACGCGCCCGCCCGCGCGGTTCGCCCGGTCCGGTGCAGATAGTCCTTGGGATCCGCGGGCGGATCCACGTGCACGACCAGCGAGACATCGTCGATGTGCAGCCCGCGGGCGGCCACATCGGTGGCGACCAGCACGGGCGCGGTTCCGTCCGCGAACGCCGCGAGCATGCGATTGCGCTGGTTCTGCGCCTTGCCGCCGTGCAGCGCGACCGCGCCGATCCCGATCTCGCGCAGCTTGCGCGCCAGCTTGTCGGCACCGTGCTGGGTGCGCACGAACAGCAGCGTCCGGCCTTGCCGCGCGGCGATTTCGCTGACCACCGCCCGCTTGTCGGACCGCCGCACATGCAGGGCGTAGTGCGCGATATCGGGTCCGGCCGCGACGTTCCCGAGCTCGCCGCCCGAATCCGCGCCTGACACGGTGGCGTCCACCGGCTCCGGCGACATCGCGGCCGGAACGGCGCCGATCGCATGGGTCGCCGGTTCCCGCAGATACTTCTGCACGAGTCCGTCGACCGTCTCGTCGAGGGTCGCCGAGAACAGCAGTTGCTGCGCCTCGCCCGGCACCTTGTTGAGCAGCGCCGTCAGCTGCGGCAGGAAGCCCAGCTCGGCCATGTGGTCGGCCTCGTCGACCGTGACGACCCGAATGTCGCCCAGCTGCACCGCTTTTCGCCCGAGCAGATCGGTCAACCGCCCCGGCGTCGCGATGACGATGTCAACCCCGCGGGCCAGCCGCTCCTCCTGCTTCTTGATCGGCAACCCGCCGACCGCCGTGGCCAGCCGCAACCCCAATGACAGCGCGGGGTCGTCCAGCGCGCTCTCGATCTGAATCGCCAGCTCCCGCGTCGGGGCCAGAATCAGCCCCCGCGGCCGCCGCGGCGCACTCGGCGCACCGAACAGTCGCACCAGCATCGGCAGCCCGAACGCGAGCGTCTTCCCCGAACCCGTCGCCGCCCGGCCCAGCACGTCCCGCCCATCCAGAATGTCCGGAATCACCGCTGCCTGGATGGGAAACGGCTTATCGATCCCGCCTCGCCGCAGCGCCTGCACGAGCACCGGCGGCAATCCCAGATCCGCGAACCGTACCTCGCCGCCCTCGGAACCGGCCCCGGCGTGGTCGTCCACCGGGCTCGTGGTCCCGGCCGGGTCGCGCTGGTCCCGCCCGCTCTCGCGGGCGCCGGTCCGGCGTCGGGCTTCGACCCCTCGGTCGGTCGGCGAAGCCTCGGCTGCGGGTGACGAGTCGGTGGCGATGGTTTCCTCCCGGGCTGAAGTGGGTGTCGAAGTCGGAGTGGGCGCGGGGGCGCCGCTGGTCGCGAGCGGTGGCGAAAGGCTCTCGCCCGGGCCGGTATCGGCGGCGGGCATGGCGGATTGCGGCGCGCCCGAGCCGGATTCGGGGGCGGGTAGGTGGGGATCAGGCACGGCTGACCAGGCGGCTGAGTTCGACCAGCCAGGGGATCGCGACGGCGAGGGTCGGGACGACCAGGATCGCGGCGGCGGCCACGTAGGCGGCGACGGCGATGCGGAGATCGCCGATGGGTCCGGCCAGGCGCTGGATCCGGATCAGGGTGGTGGGGCCGCCGACGGCCATGGCGCCCTGCGGGGCCGGGGAATTGGAGCAGGCCACCAGGGCGCGCGCCAGGGGAGTGGGACCGGTGACCTTGACCGCGGAGTCGTCGGCGAGCAGTTCGATGAGCAACTTCACCGAGTCCAGCGCGGATTTGGAGCGGACCACCCGGGGGAACGCCTCGTGCGCGGCGGTGAAGGCCTCGAGCACCAGATCGTGGCGGGCGCGCAGGTGCGAGCGCTCGTGGCTGACGATGGCGGTGAGTTCCTCGTCGGACAGGTTGGTGACGGTGCCCTGGCTGAGGACCACGCGCCGCCGCAGACCGGGCAGGCAGTACGCGATGGGCTCGGTGGCGGCCAGTACTCGGATGTCGGCCGATTTCCGCTGCACGCCCGACTGATCCAGCAGGTCGACCAGCATGCGGTGGCGGGCACGGCGGCGGCGGGTGTGGATGCCGACCCGGATCACCGACCAGATCAGCCGCGCCCCGACGAGCAGGGTGAGCGCGAACACCAGGACCAGGGCCAGCCACAGCGGCAGACCGAGGGCGTCGATCTCCTTGCTGGGCGTGGTGGTCGGACGGCCGTCGCCGCCCGGGACGAGGAGCCGGGAGGCGATGGCGAGTCCGGAGCCGAAGGCGCTCAGCACCGCGGCCAGCGCGATCGCCTGCCACAGCACCAGCGCGGCACGGGGACTGCGATAGGGCCAGGTCGCCCGGCTGAGCAGCGCTGGAACCGGTCCCGCCAACAACAGGGCGAGACCGGCGAAAACCGGCGCTGTCCAGTCCATGTCCTCAGCTCACTGCGTTGTGGGGCTCGGGCCGAGGCTACGGCTATTTGGACTCGGGTTTGTCCTTGCGCGCCACCTCGGTGGCTTCGAGCTTAGCGAGTGCGTCGCGCAATGCGGCAGCCTCGTCCGCACCGACCTGTTCGACGAAGTGCACGAGTGCGGCGCGGCGGCTGCCGACCTCGTCCGCCTGCTGCAGCGCGTCGACCATGAGGCTGGCGACGAGTTCGTCGCGAGTGTGCACCGGCGCGTACCGGTGTGCGCGGTCGTCGCGCTGCTGGACCACCAGATTCTTCTTCGCCAAGCGTTGCAGAACGGTCATCACCGTGGTGTACGCGAGTTCACGACGCTCAGCGAGGGCTTCATGGACCTGCCGGACCGTTTGCGGTTCGTCGGCCGACCACAATTGGTCCATGACCGCTTTCTCGAGTTCACCAAGACCTGCCATCCCACAAGTTTACGGAGACAACGACAGGAATGCGTACTACAGCCCGTCGTAACCGGCGAGTTGCTGGTGTGGTATTGCTCATACCCCGGCGTCCGCCGGCATGCCTCCGGATCGGGAGTCGCGCACATGCCGGGCGCCGATCGGCACGATCATCGGCCGCCCCGATACCGGGTCCTCGAGCACCTCGGCGCGCAGGCCGAAAACCTCGCGCAGCAGTTCGGCGTCGATGATGTCGGCGGGGACGCCCTGGGCGACGATGCGGCCGGCGTGCATGACGATGAGGCGGTCGCTGTAGCGGATGGCCAGATTCAGATCGTGCAGGACCATGACGACGGTGCGGCCGAGATCGTCGTGCAGGCGATCGACCAGGTCGAGGACCTCGAGGGAATGGGCGAGGTCGAGGTAGGTGGTCGGCTCGTCGAGCAGCAGGATGTCGGTGCCTTGGGCCAGCGCCATGGAGATCCAGGCGCGCTGGCGCTGGCCGCCGGAGAGCTCGTCGAGGGTGCGGTCCGCCAGGTCCCCGATACCGGTCTGTTCCAGCGCAGCGGTCACCTCGGCCTCGTCGTCGGCCGACCACTGCCGCAGCCAGGACTGATGCGGATGACGGCCGCGGGCAACCAGATCTGCGACGGTCAGGCCCTCGGGCGCGACCGGCGTCTGGGGCAGCATGCCGACGATGCGCGCGATGTCCTTGGTCTTCATGGTGGAGATGGCTTTGCCGTCCAGCAGGACCCGGCCGGACCGGGGCCGCAGCAACCGGCCCAGGGAGCGCAGCAGCGTCGACTTGCCGCAGCCGTTGGGGCCGATGACGGTGGTGATCAGCCCGGGCTCGATCCGCACCGAGAGCCCGTCGACGATGACCCGCTCGCCGTAGCCGAGGGTGATGTCTTCCGCAGCGAGAGTCACAGTGTCGCCTTCCGGTTGGTGCGAACGAGCAGGTAGAGCAGGAACGGTCCGCCGACGGCCGCGGTGACCACGCCGACCGGGAGTGAGACGGGAAAGACGGTGCGCGCGAGCAGGTCCGCCCCGACCACCGCGATGGCTCCGACCAGTGCCGAGGCGATGACCGGTTCCCCGGGGGTCCGCAGCAGCCGCCGCGCGATCTGCGGTGCGGCCAGCCCGACGAACCCGAGCGGGCCCACCGCCGCGGTCGCGAGCGCGGCGCAAGCGACCGCGGCGGCTACGAGAATCGCCTGCTGGGTCTGGATGTGGACGCCGAGGATGCGCGTGGTGTCGGTGCCGAACCGCAGCGCGGCCAGCGTCCGCGCCGACCCGGCCGTGACGAGCAGTGCGACGCCCAGGCCGATCGCGGCGGGCACGAGGGTCGACCAGTCCGCGGTGTTCAGCGATCCGGTGAGCCACTGCTGGGCATGCGCGGCATCGGTGAGCGTGGCCCGGGTCAGCAGCCAGCTCACCGCCGACAGCAGCGCCGCGTTCACGCCGATCCCGATGAGCACCAACCGGAATCCCATGACCCCGCTGTCCCCGCTCGTGGTCCGGCCCCAGGCCAGCAGGTAGATCAGCACGGCGGTGAGCAGCCCGCCGGCCAGTGCCGCCGCCGAAACGCCCAGCGCCGCAGCCATGCCCGTCCCGACGCCACCCATCCCGACCAGCACCGCGACCGCACCGCAGCTCGCTCCGGAGGTGATGCCCAGCAGATCCGGGCTGGCCAGCGGATTGTGCAGAATCGACTGCGTCACCGCGCCCGCCAGTCCCAGTGCCGCTCCGACCGCGATCGCGGTCAGCGCCCTGGGCAGCCGTGAATCCATGATCACGAACCGCTGCGCGCGAGTCCCTCCGCCGCCCAGCGCATCCAGCACTCGCCCGAGCGGAATCCGGAACTCGCCCATCGCGATATCCAGCGCGAACAACCCGAACAACAGGGCCGCCAGCGCGATCACGGTGAATAGCGCGCCGATCCGCAGCACCGCCGAGAACCCGCCCACCCGCACCGCGGGCCGGACAGCGCGCAATTCGTCAGCGCGAGCCCGGTCGCCGCTCCCGGCTGGTTCCGCGCTTCCGGGAGTGCCGGGGTGATCGGAGGCGATCGGCGGTGTTGCCGGTGCGAGCCGGGCGCAGGGTGATCCGGTGCTTCCGGAGGCGTTTGCCGTGGGGTGGCCAGGGCTCACAGGGGCTGCGGTGTCGTTGGGAGGTGTCGGAAGAGTCACAGGCTCACCAGCTTTCGGCGGCGAACCAGAAGGATGAAGAACGGCGCTCCCAGGGCGGCGAGGGTGACACCGGCCTGGAGTTCGCCCGGCCGGGCGATGAGGCGGCCGGCGGTGTCGGCCAGGAGCAGGACCAGAGCGCCGAGCAGGCCCGAGAAGGGAAGCAGCCAGCGGTAATCGGGGCCGGTGCGGGCGCGCGCGAGGTGGGGGACGATCAGGCCGAGGAAGGCGATCGGCCCGACGGCGGCGGTGGCCGCGCCCGCGAGGAGGACGACGGCGGCCAGACCGAGCGCCCGGCTGCGGGTGACATTCACGCCGAGACCGCGGGCGACATCATCGCCGAGACCGAGCAGGTTCAGGGCGGGGGCGGAGGCCAGAGCGAGAATCGCGCCCAGGGCGAGGAAGGGCAGCACCTGGCCGAAGGTGGAGGCGTCGTGCCCGGCCACGTCGCCGACCACCCAGTAGCGGTAGGTATTGAGGGCCGTGCCATCCAGCAGGACAACGATATTGGTCATCGCCTGGAGGAATGCGGTGACGGCCGCGCCCGCGAGGACCAGGCTGAGCGGGCTCGCCCGGCCGCCCCCGAGCGAGGAGACGCCGAACACGACCAGGCCGGCGAGCAGGGCGCCCGCGAAGGCGAACCAGATGTACTGCGCGGGCGTGGTGAGGGCGAGCAGGTGAATGCTCAGCGCGGCGAGGAAGGCCGCGCCCGCATTGATGCCCAGTAATCCGGCGTCCGCCAGCGGGTTTCGGGTGTAGCCCTGGATGAGGGCGCCGGCCATGCCGAGCGCGAGTCCGGTGACCAGGGCGAGTCCTGTTCGCGGAAGGCGTAATTCGCGCACGATCTGGGCGGCCGAGCTGTCCGCGGGACACGAGAGTGGCAGTCCGCCAGGGCAAATGAGCGCGTCGTACACGGTTCCGAGACTCAGATTCCGCGAGCCGAGGGCAATGCTGGCCGCGACGGCACACAGCAGGAGGGCGGCGAGAACGAGAAGTTCGGACAGACGTCGCCGTCTGGTGGTGACTACGGCGGGCACGGTGACGAACTACTCCTGACGCGTTCATTGCTCGATAAGTCTGGTAAGCCTAACCTATCTTCCCGTGCTCATTGTCCATGCATTGGCCGAATAGTCGCATTGGCCGAATAGTCGATGAATGAGGAGGTTCGATGCTCGAACCCGTAACCGTGTCCACGCCACGCGATTCCAGGCTCGCCTTCGGGACGGCCTGTTCCCGCCTGCGCGCCCTGCAACCCGAACACCCGCGCGTCTACGCCGTCGCCGCCATGGCCGACCAGGGAAAACGTCGCTGGTGGCGGCTCGCCGACGGCATCCGCGAGGGCCGGATCGAGGTGATGTACCGGCGGCACGCCGCCGAGATGAGCAATGCCGACATCGCGGCCGAGGTGGTGGCCACGGCGCTCATCCACGCGGTGATCGGACGGGTGATGGCCATGGTGGTGTCCGAGGGCCGGGCCTGGGATCCGGGCCTGGAGAACCTGTGGATCCACACGGACAACGACGGCGGCATCGACTGGGCGGGCCTGTCCGACACCACGATCCGCGTGATCGACGGCGACCTCCTCACCGGCGAGGACGGTGTCGTGGCCCTGCCCTGTGAGCCGGCGCTCTACGTCTGGCTCGCCCACCGCTGCCTGCCCGCCCTGTCCCTGGTCCAGGAGGCGATCGCGCGCTGCGCGGGTCTGGGTGTCCGCCGCTTCTGGGGCCTGGTCGCGGAATCCATTGTGGGCGCGGCGACCTACGTGCCCGCACTGTCGCGCACCTCCTCCTCGGAGGGCGCGCGCCGCGGCCAGGCCATGCTGGCCGCGTTCGAGGACCGCGGTCTCCCGGTCCGCCGGGTCTGCATCAGGTAGGCCCGACCCGCACCTGTCGTCGGCCGGTCGAGACCGGATCCGGTCTCGACCGGGGTCAGGAGACGGACACCGGCCCCGCTGCGTCGTCCGAGGCCTGGGTGGAGTCGGGTCGCCGCCGGGAATGCAAGGGCCAGAGCAGAATCCACAGCACGCCGTAGAGCACTGCCACCGTGAGCATCAGCACCAGCCACGCGGGATAGAGCACGATCAGGCACAACTGGAGGAACTGCTTGACGCCGATCGGATAGTCAGCGGCCTGGGACAGCACGAACGGCAGCCCCGCGACCCTCAGGAACATCCGCAGCAGCGACTCCTCCGGTGTTCCGGGCGGCGAATCGGGTTCCGGGACAGACATTGTCGGGCCTCGCTCCTCAGACCGTGATGGTGATCTGCTGGTCGATGGTCTCGATGGCCGACTGCAGCACGCCGGCCTGGTCCTGGTTGCTGGTGGCGTTCAGCTGCAGGACGTAATAGACGCCGCCCGCTCCCGGAATGACCACGGTCTCCTGCGCGGACACCGCGGGAATGCCTTGCAGCGTGTAGGTTCCCGCGCTCCGGTAGGCGGGGAATCCGGAGATGGTGGTGACCGACCCGGTGCCGATCTGGGTGAAGCCGGGCAGGTTCTTCATCTCGCCGGCGGCGTCGGCGATCAGCTTCTGCGGATCGACCGTGCCCTGCAGTTTCGACAGCAGCGCAATGATATTCGGGGTGTAGTTCGCCCCCGCCGCCTCCGCGCCGTCGTAGACGATCGCGCCGATGGCGTAGTCGGGGGTATCGGCCCCGGCGTTGGCCCAGCCGTCGGGGAAGGGCAGGCCGATCGCCGGCGCGCCCGGATCGCCGTTGTGCACCGGGGTTTCGATGATGTGCTGGTCTTTGATGTAGTCGGCGATCGTGTAGTTCGAGCCACCGGTGGTGTCGAGCGTGCGCGGGGCGAGTTTGCTGTTGGCCGGATTCGCCGATGTGGTCGGCTTGGCCGCGCTCGAGGTCACCGACGCCGAGGACGCCGGGGCGCTCTTCGCGCTGTCCTTGCCACCGCAGCCGGTGAGCGCCACGCTCACCGCCAATGCCGCCACGGCGACCCCGATCAGGCCGCGATTTCCCATCATCATGGGCACCTCCTTGTCGAATCGAGCCGTCGAAAGGTAGCCACGCGGGATTGGGATTCGATTGGAACAGCCGTCCATGCCGGTTCCAATCCGGGCCGCTTACCGTCCGCGAGACCCGGCGACGAACCGATACAGCGGAACCCAAGGAGCGGCCATGCGCGCGTCTCGTACCCTCGGACTCGCGGCTCTGGCCGCGACCGTCGTCCTGACCGCCGCCTGCGGTACGCGATCGGAGACGGGCTCGGGGACGCCGAGTTCCGCAGTGGCCGTCCACGGTGATGCCGGGGCCGCGGTGAACACGATTGCGGCGCAGGCGATCAGCGATCTGCAACGGTATTGGTCCGAGCAGTTCCCGAAGCTCTACGGCTCGGCATATGGGCCGGTCACGGGTGGGTTCTACGCGGTGACGCCGTCGACCGGGCCGCTGCCGCCGTGCGCGAATGCGGCCGCCGACATCGCCGGCAACGCCTACTATTGCGCGGACCGGGATGTGGTCGCCTGGGATGCCGAGGGCCTGCTGCCGTCGCTGCGGAAGAGCTACGGGGACTTCGTCATTCCCATCGTGCTGGCCCACGAGTGGGGGCACGCCGTCCAGGCCCGCGCCGGGTTCCAAGGGCTCACGGTGACCAAGGAGATCCAGGCCGACTGTTTCGCCGGAGCCTGGGCCGCGGACGTGGTCGCCGGCCACAGCTCATTCCACGCCACCGCGCACGATCTCGACGGCGCTCTGGCCGGATTCCTGTCCCTGCGTGACGAACCCGGGACCGACAAGACGAACGGGTCGGCCCACGGCAGCGGGTTCGATCGGGTCAACTCCTTCCAGACCGGGTTCGACAGCGGGCCGGGCGCGTGCAAGGACTATCGGGACGGCACTCCCGCGGTCATCGAACTGCCGTTCCGGCCCGCCGCCGACGCGGCGTCCGGAGGCAACGCCTCCTACGATCAGGTCGTCCAGCTCGCCCCGGTGGATCTGGAGGACTACTGGTCCGCGGTGTATCCGGCCTTGTTCGGCGCACCCTGGAAGCCGGTGCGGCAGGTGCTGGGATTCGATCCACGGCGCGCCCCGAGCTGCGGTGGCTCACCCACCGGTTCCTACAGCCTGTTCTATTGCGTTCCCGACAACTTCATCGGATACGACGGTGTCCGGTCGATGCCCGAGTTCTATGACGAGGGCGGCGATTTCGCGGTGGCGACCCTGCTGGCCACGCAATACGGACTCGCCGTCGAGGCCCGCGACGGCGATAACTCCGACGACCGCACCGCCTCGCTGCGGGGCGACTGCTATGCGGGCGCCTGGGCGGCCAGTGTGCTGCTGGAGAACCGGCCCACCAGCAATATCCGCATGTCACCCGGTGATCTGGACAAGGCGCTGGCGGCGCTGCTGGTATTCCGCGGCCAGGATTCGACCGACCGGCAGGGCAGCGGATACACCCGAGTCGAGGCATACCGCGACGGGCTGCTCAATGGCGCGAAGGTCTGCACGGGGACGATGCCCGGCGAGTGAACGGATAACTGGTCTCGGTGGTCCCGTCACTCGTGCCCCGTGGTCGCGTCACTCGTGCGTGGCGACCCGGCGCAGGCCGGCGATTCGGGCCGACAGCAGCGGGTCCCACGCGTGCTCGCCGGTGGTGTCCGCGATGCCCTGTGCTCGGGCGAGCAGTCCGAGCGCCTCGGCGGTGCGGTGGCGGCGCGTCTCGATATCGGCGAGCAGGGCCAGGAAGAACGGGGCCATGACGGTGCTGCCGTCCTCGGTGATGGCCTCGAACGAAGCGAAAGCGGCGGCCGGATCGGTGTGGTCGCCGGTGAGTACGCGTGCCCAGACCTCGACCACCTTGGCGCAGGCCGCCCACTGTCCACCGCCCGCTGCGGTGAGTTCCTCGAACACCGCCGCGGCGGCGCCCGCCGTGCCCTCGGTGACACCCAGCACCGCGTAGACCTCCACGAAGGTCAGCCGCGCGGCCAGGATATTGAAGACGTCACCGCGAGTCCGGGCCAGCTCCAACGACATCCGGCAGCATTCTTCGGCCGCGGCACGGTCGCCGCGCAGCGCCTCCATCAAACCCATCCAGCAGTACACCCGGGGATGGAAGAAGTGTGTCGGGTCGCCGACCGTCTCCGGTGGCGGGAAGGTCTCGAGCATGCGCTGGGCGCGGGCCAGCATGTCGTCCCGGTCGCCCCGCAGTGCGGTGGTCATGATGTCCACGAAGTGGCTCGCGACCCCGGCGGCGGGGTCGTTCGAGGCCCCGTACCGGGCCCGGAGGCCGTTGGCGATGACCTCGGCCTCGTCGAGCCGGCCGCGGGCGCACAGCATCATGCAGCGCATGGCCGCCGCGCCGTAGAAGTCACGTCCGTCGATCTGCTCCCCGAGTTCGAATGCGCGTTGCACGGCGGCCAGGGCCGTGGCGCTGGTCTGGCCGTGCAGGATGCCGCGGGCCCCGGCCAGGTGCAGCCACAGGGACGACTGTCGTTCCAGCAGTTCGGGTTTGGCGGGCAGGCGGCGGCAGATCTGCAGCGCGTGCTCGGCCAGGGCGACGATGTCCGCGTAGGCGGAGCGGGCGAGGGCACGCTGGATCACGGTCTCGTGGATCTCCAGGGCCGCATGGGTATTGATCTCGGTGCCAGCCCGCCACGCGTGGTCGGCGGCGGCGATGGCCTCCTCATAGGGCGAGGTCGGCAGCGCGGCAGCGCGATCCGACGCGATGGCCGCGTGCGTGGCGGTCCGCTCCGCCACCGGAATCCGCACCAGCACCGCGTCGCGCAGCAGGCCGTGACTGAAGCAGAACACCCCCGGCCGTTCCCGGTGCTCGTCGAGCAGACCCGTCTCGTAGGCCGGGCGCAGCCGGGCCCGGACCGACTGGACCGGGGAGTCGAGGATGCCCGCGAGCGTCGCGACATCGAACTCCGGGCCGATCACCGCGGCCGCGGCGAGCGCGCGCCGACTGGGCTTGTCGAGCACCGCCAGCCGGCGACCGACCGCGGCGGCGATGGCATCGGGGACGGCGTCGAGGTCGGGCACGGCGGGGCCGCCCGGTTGTTCTCCGGCCGCGAGTGCTCGCACCAATTCCTTGATGTAGAAGGGATTTCCGCGGGCATGCGCCCACAGGTGCTGCGACAGTTCCGGGGTGGCGGGCGCGCCGGTGAGCCGCTCGATCAGCTCGCCGGCCGCATCGCTGTCCACGCCCCGCAGGGGCACGGTCGAGATCTCGCTCGACCCGGTGAGCCTCTCGTACAGCTGCCGATTGACCGGGCGGCCGCTGCCGAAATACGTCCAGGTGCAGACGATCTGGATGGGCAGGCGGGCGATGCGTGCGGTCAGCAGGAGCAAGGCGCTGCCCGAGGCGGCGTCGGCGAGGTGCAGGTCGTCGATGACCAGCAGCAGCGGGCGCAGGGCGGCCAGCTCGGCCAGGGCGGTCACGATGCCCTCGAAGAGGGGGAAGCCGGTCGCGGCGGGCCCGGGCGTGGCCGCCGCGCCGGTGTGCCACTCGGGCACCAGCGCGTCGATGACGCCGGGGGCCTTGTGGCGCACCGCGTTCCGGCCCGCGTCGCCGAATTCGTCGCCCAGGCGGCGCAGGATCTGGATCCATATCCACAGTTGGGGGACGCGAATACCGGTGGGGTGGGCCGCCCAGGCGACCGTCAGACCGGCCTCGCCGGCGCGGCCGGACACCGCGTCGGCCACGGCCGTCTTGCCGATTCCGCTCTCCCCGGTCACCACGATCAGACCGCCCGACCCGGCGTGGGCGCGTGTCACCGAGTCGGTGAGCGCTTCGAGTTCGACGGCGCGGCCGACCAGGGCCGGTCGGCGGGCGTCCGGTCCGGTCACGACAAGTGGTGCGGG
This sequence comes from Nocardia sp. NPDC046763, assembly GCF_040645495.1. Taxonomy (NCBI): domain Bacteria; kingdom Bacillati; phylum Actinomycetota; class Actinomycetes; order Mycobacteriales; family Nocardiaceae; genus Nocardia; species Nocardia sp. NPDC046763. The sequence continues at coordinate 131,187 of NZ_JBEYYI010000003.1, forward strand.
CGAGGGTCTTTCGAGCAGCAGCTCGGTGCTGTTGTCGCTGATCTTGCGATACAGGGCGCGCAGCTCGTCGCCCGGCGGTGCCCCCACTTCCCGGTCGAGTGCGTCGCGGGCGCGCTCGAAGGCACCCAGCGCGTCGGGTCCGCGTCCGGTGCGGAAGAGCACGAGCATCAAATGGCCCCACAGCTTTTCGTGGACCGGATCGTTCGCGAGTGCGGCCTCGATTTCTGGTATCAGCTCACTGCCGCCGCCCAGCCGCAGCGCGGCGTCGAATCGGGACTCGATCGCGAGCCTGCGCAGCACCGAGTACCGCAGCACTTCCGCATGGGCGAACTCGTGATCGGCGAATTCGCCGAAAGGCCGTCCGCGCCACAGTCGCAACGCTGTGGTCAGCTTGTCCAACCCGAGTTCCGCGTCGTCGCGGCCGAGCGCCGCGCGGCCCTCATCGACCAGGTGTTCGAAGGTGGCGAGGTCGAGCCGATCCTCGCCCAGCAGGGTCAGCCGATAGCCGAGCGGCAAGGTCTCCAAGCGCGTCACCGGGGCATCGGTCCCGGCGGCCGTCAGGCACCTGCGGAGATTGGAGACATAGGACCGCAGTGATACCAGCCCTTTGGCGGGCGGCTCGTCGTACCACAGCGCGTCGGTGAGCCGGTCGACGCTGACGACCGTGCCGCGCTCGGCCAGCAGTACGGCGAGCACACACCGCTGTTTCGGCCCGCCCAGGGCCGCCGGGGCCCCGTCGACGCACGCCTCGATCGCGCCGAACAGCGAGTACTCGACCGGACCGGTCATGCGGATGCGTCTCTCTCGTACGTGCGGGCACGGCGAAAACCGCAGAATTGGTTTGTAACACGTCCCGCCGCGCCCCGCCCACCGGTCATGGAAATTCAGCGCATGAGCGGCAATCCCCGTCAGTGCTCCTCGTCGACATCTCCCGGGTGAAAGGCCGGCGCGAGGGCTTCGGTCAGCCGCCGGGCGAAGGTCTCCTGCTGGTCCGCCAGGTCCGGGCGGTCCTTCGCGAACTCGGCCCAGTCGGCGGCGAGGGCGATGTGCGGCAGCTGGATGAACCGGGTGTCCGGGGTGACCGCGCGGAGCAGTTCCGGCGTCGGCGTGCAGTGCTCGGCGAGCAGGACGGCGTCGTAGAGGTCCTTGCCCTCGGGGAAGCGGTCGTCGGTGAGCCACAGCAGTTTCCACGCCAGCGACAGTTCCGGGCCGGCCGCGAGCACGGCGGCGGCCGGGCCGGGGCGGCCGAGGCGAGGGATCTCGGTCCAGCGCGGCGGTTCGGGCAGGTGCTCGTTGAACACGAAGTCCAATTGCACGGTGCCCGAAGGGATCCGGGCATCGGTGGCGGTCCAGGGCACGACCAGACGGCGACCGGGGACCCGGTCGTAGGTCCAGATGTCGGCATCGACGGCCTCGCCGACGCGGAGACGGATCGACTCGGAGGCTTCGGCGGCCGCGGCCGCTCGGGCGGCGATGTCGGCGAGCATGCTGTCTGTGAGGTCGCTGTGGAACTCCCACTCGGTGGGCAGCACAATGAAATCCACGTCGCCGGGCTCGCGGGCCAGGTCGCCGAACCAGGCGCCGAGCAGGACGCTGCCGCGCAATACCAGGTGGTCGGTCCAAGGGGAATCGGCGATGGCCCCCAGCACGGTATCGAGGGCGTCGCGGCGGGCGGCAAACCAGGCCGCAGCCAGGTCCGCATCGTCGAAGTGCGGTTCGCTCAAACGCATTCCCATGCGATGCGCCGCCATGGCGGGATCGAAGACTGGCCGCTGCAGGACGCCGTCGCCCGCGACCGGCAGCAGCGTGCCGGGCAGGTCGCGCAGTTCCCGGTCCGCTTCGGACGGCGGCTGGGCCGGGACGACGGCGGTGGGCTCCCACGGGCCGGGGCCCAGCGCGGTCCACGGGTTGGTTGTCATGGCCGATTCCCTCCCTCGGTGATCCAGCCGGCGTCGATCGACTCGTCGGTGTCGAGGACGACGAATTCACGTTCGGCGGACAGTACTTCGTATTTGTTCGCCTGTAGCGCGGTCAGTAGGGCGGTGTGGCGTGCGGTGGCGGTGGTGTCGCCGACCAACCGGCAGCGCTGGGTGACGAACCGCTCGGTGCGGCCGTCGGGGCGGGTGCGGCGGGCATTGGCGGAGAGGTGTGCGGAGTGGGCGGTGGCGAGGCGGGCGAGTGCGTGCGCCTCGGTGCCGGGTGTGAGCAGCAGTTTGATGTGGTGCTCGAAGTAGTAGGCGGCACCCAGTGCGACGGCTGCGTCGTCGGTGGTGGGGACGCCCGCCGCCCAGGGCGTCGCCTCGATCTTGGCGCGGATCACCTCGAATCCCGCCGCGTCGAGGCGCGCGGTGAGTGCCGCTACCGAATCCGCAACCGCGGGAAGCGGTCCCGAGGCGCGGACGGTGAGCATCGGCTGGTCGATGACGCGGCCGCGTTCCAGCACGATGAGAACGAACTTCAATCCGTATGCGGCGGCATACTGCTCGAGGCGTCCGGCATCGGTCGCGCGCACCGTGAGGTGGGCTTCGAAGTCGCCGTGGAAGATCGGGGGAGCGGTCACGGTCACCGCGCCATCCTCGCAAACCCACCGCCGTGCCGTCGCAGGGTTTTCGGCGGGGGATCAGTGCGCGTAGATCCTTCCGGGAAGCTCGTGACCGGTGGGACCCCGGTCGGCACGGTGGTGAACCCGCGGTCGTGCCATGACTGCGGACACGGCAGCCGATAGTTTGCTGTTCGCGGTAGCGTGAGGGCCTACCGCGTCGATGGTGCCTCTGGTTCGCCGAGTGGTAAGCATCCTGTGCGGCAGGGGATCTCGTCATTGTCCCGACAGTGGGGCCGGGGTGCCGATCCGGAGCCGACGTCACGTGTGCTGGACGCTTGCTGTTACTCTTCACCGCGGCGGCTTCGGGTGTGTTCGAGACGCCGTGATGGGAGCGACGGTCGCGTCGAGATGGTGAGGACGGGATGGCTGTCGTATTCGACACCGGGTCGCTCGCCCGGCACGAGCGGGCGGACGCCCTGGCCACCGCGACCGCCGAGGAAGTGGCCGGCGCGGATGTGCGGTTCACCGATCCGCGCGCGGTCCACGGCCGGTTCGAGGAGTGGATCTTCGGGCCGGTGCGCCTGCTGCGGGCCGAATTGTCCGGCCTCGAGGTGGTCAGGACGTCCGGGCATATCCGGGCCAGTCGGGCGGGCATCCTGTCGATCGCCCGGCAATTCGATGGTGTTCGCGTGCACGAGCAGTTCGGCGTGCAGGAGGTGCTCACGTCCGGACTGTGCGGCGTCCTCGATATGGACACCCCGTTCGTGTCGGTGACCCGGGGACCCTCGATCAGCGCGAGCCTGCGGATCTCGCTCGACGAGTTGGGGCTGCCGAGAGGATCGGTGCGGGCCGCCGCACTCGGCCTGCGGCACAGTCCGTTACACCCGATGGTGTCCACGTTCATCGCCGATACCGTCGGCCGAGCCGACGATATCGAATCCGATTCCGATACCGCGGATATCGGGGGGATGTGCGCGGATCTGATCCGGGCGCTGGTGTTCTCGGCCGCGGGTGGACTCGCCGCGGACGGCTGCGGCGCCGCGCTACCCGGTCCGCTGCTGCTGGGGCAGATCGAGAGCTATCTGCGTTCCCACCTGGGATGTCTGGATCTCACCGCGGCGGAAGTCGCTGCGGTACACAATATTTCGGAGCGGAAGCTCTACCGGCTGTGGGCTGATGCGGGACGTTCGATGCGGCAGTGGGTGATCGCCGAGCGGCTCGAGCTGGCACGTCGGATCCTGTCCGACCCGCAACATGCCGGCCGCACCATCGGCGGGGTGGCCCGGACCGCCGGGTTTCGCGATGCCAGCCACTTCACCCGCCGTTTCCGTGCAACCTACGGGGTCGGCCCGCGGGAGTGGCGGGCGGTCATGGGTTCGGCTGCTCGCGGCGCCGGAGCGGAGTGAGAGCGACCTTCACCCGGCCGTCGTGGCGTACCGCCAGTCGCGCGGAGTCATGCCGTAGGCCGCGCGGAAGCGGCGAGTGAAATGGGTCGCGTCGCGGAATCCGACGGTGTGGGCAATGGCGCTGATGGTGCGGCTGCCGTGGGCGGGATCCACCAGCAGGGCGCGGGCCGCTGCCAGCCGTTCGCCGATGATCCACTGCTCCAGCCGGATTCCCGCCGCCGCACACAGCCGGTACAGATAGCGAGAGGAGATGTTGTGCGCGGCGGCGATCTGCTCGACCCGCAGGTCCGGATCGGCCAGATGCTCGCGCACATAGGTCTGGACCGCACGGACCACGGCCTGGTGCGGGATGGCCGCGGTGCTGTCGCCCGTGTGCCCGGACGCTGAAAGCAGCAGGGCCCGCATCATTTCCACGCAGCACTGGCCGATCATGACCGCGGCGGGATCCCGTTCGAGCGCGTCGGCGCCCTCGATGAGTTCGGTGATCTGCCCGGCGATCATGTCGTGCAGTGGACTGTGGCGCAGGCGGCCGGCGGCCGCGGCGACGGTCTCGCCCGAGAGCCCGATCCGATTCCGGGGGACGGCGATACACCACGATTCGCCGACGCCGTCCCAGCCCGCCTCGAACGGCGCGGTGAAGTCCCAGACCGCGCATTCGCCGGGTGCGGTGGAAGTGTGCCGTCCGTACTGATACTGATGCCGCACCGACTGCCGCTGCAACATCACCGCGACCGCCGAGGACGGCGTCCGATGGACCTGGGCGGTGGTGCGGCGCACCCGAACCGAGGAGATCCGCACGCGATGCAGGGTGGCCACGCCCAGCCGCCACCGCTCATGGCGGGCGACGATCCGCTCCGGTGGATCCAGCATCTCCGCATCGACCTGCAGAGCAACCGATTTCGCCAGTTCGGTGACCACGGTGGGCCGGTGCTCGATCGGGTACGACTCCACGTCCAGGAGGACGGCCATCTCAACTCCCCTCGGAACTCGCCCGACCTCGAGCTCCACATCCGTGCCGAACAAAACGACTGGCCTGATCTTATGGAGACCCGGGCAAACTTCGTGCATCGGTGACGGCCCATTACTAGGAACGGAATGCCGGAAAATCCGCCGACCGGATCCCCCGATCGAACCCGACCTGCTCGTTCGCCTCCCGGACCGGGCGGCACCGGACCAGGCGCTGGCAGGCGTAGGCGACAACTGTGCGCCCACAGCACAATTGGCGGCTTCGTGATGTCGCACCGATCACCCCCGCCGTGCACCCCGGAACCCGGGCAGTGCACACCTGCCGATCCGGAGTCACTGCGAGCCGATCCGAAAACCCACACCGGGCGCGGACGGAACCCACAGGTCGCTGTCAGCCGATTGGCTGGCACGCACAGCACCCTGTCGGCCCCGCTCGGGGATCTAGCGTGAGAAGTGGCCGGGGTCATAGTAGCTGGCAAGGAAGAGGGTTGGGCGTGGCGAACAAGCAAGGGTCAGTGGGGATCTCGATTGCGGACGGCCCGTCGGTCGGTGGTGGCCACGGACGCGGCCACGGGCAGGTGTGCGTGCGGGGACAGCTGGAGTTGCAGGCGCCGATGGATGCTCCCGTGGCCGTGGAGCCGCCGAGTTTCGGGGAGGTGCTGCGTCGGCTTCGCGACGAACGGCGAGTGTCGCGCGAACGACTCGCGATGGCGGCCGGTGTCAGCGCCAGCTACATCACCCATCTGGAGCTCGGGCGGCGGGGCCGGCCGACGCAACCGGTGGTCGATGCGCTGTTCGGGTGTCTCGACCGGGTCCATCCGGTGCCGTACCGATCGCGGCGATATCTGTTCGATCTGGCCGGATTGCCGGACCGCGCCGCTCCGGAACCCGCCGCGTTGCGGGCTGCCGTCACACCGGCCATGCTGCGCCGCCTCGAACGGCTCGACCCGGATCCGGCCGGCTATGTCGATTCGCGGTGGAATGTGCTGGCCCTGAACCGGTCCGCGCACCGCGCTTTTCCCGGGCTCGCCGAGGGAGGCTGCTGGTTGACCTGGCTCCTCGACGATCCCCGGTCCGCCGCGGCCGTCATCGACCGGGAGGCGGCGGCGCGTGCCTCGATTGCGGTGCTGCGGGCGCGAATCGCGACCCACGATGCTCAGGAATGGTCCATCCCGTATCTGCGTGAGCTGGGCCGGAATCCGGAGTTCCGGCGGCTGTGGTCGGAATCCGGGGACTGCCACGATGCCGGTGAGCGCGTCGTTCGTTTGCGTGGTCCGCGCGGCGGCACCGAGGTCCCGCTCGACCTGCAGCTCTACGACGTGGAGAGCGCTCGATACCCGGGATGGATCCGCATGCTGTGGGGCATGGCCGGATAAGACGAATGTGGTGGGTTCCGTTGAACGATTGCCGTCGACGGAACCCACCACCGGCAGGGGATCGGGGCCACCGCAGCCCTCGGGGCCTCGCTCGATCCTGACGCCAACCTAGTATAGGTCAGGCTTGCCTAACTAGACAAGTGGTGGTGCCGACCCGGCGGTCGGGATCAAGATCCCGCGTGCGAACGTGGAGCCATGAGCGACGACTTCTCCTCGATAAAGTCCCTGGCTGATATCACCCCGGAGCTGATGAACAAGCTCAGCGAGGGCACCTTCACCGACCTGCTGGGGCTGAAGTTCACCGCGCTGAGCGGTGACGGGGCGGTCGCGGAGTGGGTGGTGACGCCGCAGCAGTATCAGCCGGCGGGGATCGTCAACGGCGGTGTGTACTGCACGGTCATCGAGACCCTCGCCAGTGTGGCGGCCGGAGCCTGGCTGGGCGATCGCGGGACCGTGGTGGGCGTCAACAACAACACCGACTTCCTGCGCGCGGTGCGGGAGGGCAAGCTGACCGGTGTCGCGAGCCCGATCCACCGCGGGCGTTCGCAGCAGCTGTGGCAGGTGGTGATCACCGACGAGCAGGATCGGACAGTGGCGCGTGGCCAGGTCCGGCTGCAGAACCTCAACCCCCAGAACTGAAGGCGCGGAACCGGAATCGCCGCGTCGGAACGAGGCGTCCGCGGGTCGTGGATCACCGAAACATGCTGGTAACGCGGGTCGTGCCAGAATGACCGACGATCCGTCCCCGCGATTCGACGAGGAGTCCGAATGCGACTGTCGCCGCACGAGCAGGAGCGCCTGCTGCTGAGTTACGCGGCCGAGTTGGCCCGGCGGCGACAGGCCCGTGGACTGCGGCTCAATCATCCCGAAGCGATCGCGATCATCACCGACCATGTGCTGGAGGGCGCCCGCGACGGGCGCACCGTCGCCGAGCTGATGGCCTCGGGCCGCACCGTGCTCACCCGCGCCGACGTCATGGACGGGGTGCCGGAGATGATCCACGACGTGCAGGTGGAGGCCACCTTTCCGGACGGTACCAAGCTCGTCACCGTCCACCACCCGATCGGATGACGGCCATGATTCCTGGCGAATACCTCTGTGCCGAAGGCATGATCGAGCTCAATGCGGGCGCGGAGCGCATCGAACTGGACGTGATCAATACCGGTGACCGGCCGGTTCAGGTCGGCTCGCACGTGCACTTCCCGCAGGCCAATACCGCGCTGGAATTCGACCGTGCGGTCGCCCACGGCCGCCGCCTCGACATTCCCGCCGGCACCGCGGTGCGCTTCGAACCCGGTCTGGGGCAGCGGGTTTCGCTGGTCCCGCTGGGCGGCGCCCGCGAGGTGCACGGAATCAGCCTCACCCCACCCGGAAAGCTGGATGCCTGATGGCCGAACTGTCCCGCGCCCGTTACGCCGAACTGTTCGGGCCCACCGTCGGCGACCGAATCCGCCTGGCGGACACCGATCTGCTCATCGAGATCACCGAGGACCGCAGCGGCGGACCGGGTCTCGCCGGTGACGAGGCCGTCTTCGGTGGCGGCAAGGTGCTGCGCGAATCCATGGGCCAGGCCCGCGCCACCCGCGCCGAGGGCACCCCGGATACCGTCATCACCGGCGTGGTGATCGTCGACTACTGGGGAATCATCAAGGCCGACATCGGTATCCGTGACGGCCGCATCGTCGCCATCGGCAAGGCGGGCAACCCCGACACCATGAGCGGGGTGCATCCGGATCTGGTGGTCGGTCCCTCGACGGAGATCATCGCCGGCAACGGCCGCATCGTCACCGCGGGCGCCATCGACTGCCACGTGCACTTCATCTGCCCGCAGATCCTCGACGAGGCCATGGCCGGCGGCATCACCACCCTCGTCGGCGGCGGCACCGGACCGGCCGAGGGCTCCAAGGCCACCACCGTCACCCCCGGCGCCTGGCATCTGGCCCGCATGCTGGAGTCCACCGACTCCTGGCCGGTGAACATCCTGCTGCTGGGCAAGGGCAATACCGTGCGTGAGGATGCGCTGTGGGAGCAATTGCGCGGCGGCGCCGGCGGTTTCAAACTGCACGAGGACTGGGGCACCACCCCGGCCGCCATCGACCACTGCCTCACCGTGGCCGACGCTTCCGGCGTACAGGTGGCGCTGCACTCGGACACCTTGAACGAGGCCGGATTCGTGGAGGACACCCTCGCCGCCATCCGGGGCCGGGCCATCCACTCGTATCACACCGAGGGCGCGGGCGGCGGGCACGCGCCCGACATCATCACCGTCGCTTCGCATCTCAATGTGCTGCCCAGCTCCACCAACCCGACGCGGCCACACACCATCAACACCCTCGACGAGCATCTGGACATGCTCATGGTGTGCCATCACCTGAGCCCGTCCATTCCGGAGGATCTGGCCTTCGCGGAGAGCCGGATCCGGCCCTCCACCATCGCGGCCGAGGATCTGCTGCACGATCTGGGCGCCATCTCCATGATCGGCAGCGACGCGCAGGCCATGGGCCGCATCGGCGAAGTGGTCATGCGCACCTGGCAGACCGCGCATGTCATGAAGCGCCGTCGCGGCGCGCTGCCCGGCGACGGCGCGGCCGACAACAACCGGGTGCGGCGCTACATCGCGAAATACACCATCTGCCCGGCGGTTACGCACGGCCTCGACGCCGAGATCGGCTCCATCGAAGTGGGCAAACTGGCCGACCTGGTGCTGTGGGAGCCCGCCTTCTTCGGGGTCCGCCCGCACGCGGTCATCAAGGGCGGCACCATCGCCTGGGCCGCGATGGGCGACGCCAATGCGTCCATTCCGACTCCGCAACCGGTGCTGCCGCGCCCGATGTTCGGGGCCGCGCCGAGCGTGGCAGCGGGAACCTCGCTGCACTTCGTGTCCGAGCAGGCCATCGAGGACGGCCTCGCGAACAGGCTGCGGGTGAACCGGAAACTGGTGCCGGTGGCCAATGTTCGCAGCCGCACCAAGGCCGACCTCCCCAACAACGACGCCATGCCCCGCATCGAGGTGGAGCCGGACACCTTCACGGTCCGGATCGACGGGGAAGTGTGGGCCGAACAGCCCGCCACCGAACTGCCCATGGCACAGCGATACTTCCTGTTCTGAACGGACCCGGTGCCGGGTGCGGCGAGAGCGCGCCCGGCACCGAGCCCGGCCTACGAGTGCGAAATCTCTCAGCGTGAGCGCAATGCTGGGAGTGCGCCGGAGCCGGTGGCAGACTTCGGGTATGACGACTGCCGATTGGGCCGAAGTTGATCGCTATCTCGTCGAAACCCTGGTGGGAGACGAGGATTCGGAAACCTTGCGGGCGAACGCGGCGGCGGGACTGCCCGCCATCGACGTCTCGCCGCCGCAGGGCAAATTCCTGTATCTGATCGCGAAATCCGTTCGGGCTCGGCGGGTACTCGAGGTCGGCACGCTGGGTGGATACAGCACCACCTGGCTGGCGCGGGCCGTCGGGAAGGCCGGTCGAGTGGTGACCCTCGAATACGAGCCGAAGCACGCCGAGGTCGCGGGCCGCAATCTGGATCGCGCTGGTGTGGGGGAGCGGGTCGACATCCGGGTCGGCGCGGCGCTGGACTCGCTGCCGACGCTGGCCGAGGAGCAGCCGGAACCGTTCGATCTGGTCTTCATCGATGCCGACAAGGTCAACAACGCCAACTACGTGCGGTGGGCTTTGCGGCTGACCAGGCCCGGGTCGGTGATCATCGTCGACAATGTGGTGCGCAATGGCGGCATCGCCGACGCGGCGTCGACGGATGCCGCAGTGCGGGCCAGCCGGGAGGTCATCGAATTGATCGCCGCCGAGCCGCGATTGGACGGGACCGTATTGCAGACCGTTGGCGGAAAGGGCTGGGACGGTTTCGCTTACGCGGTCGTGCTCGACGAGGATGACTGAGTTATCGGTCACTTGACCGAGGGTGAACCGGGCATGCTCCGCCCGGTCCACCCCGTCCCAGAACACGCGTCGTAATGCCCTGCGGGGCAACCACTGTCGTCTGCCCTGCGGGGCGATCACGGTCGCGAACCGGGCGCTTCGTCCGGGTTCGCGGCCAATTCCTCCCAGTAATCCACGTACGCCTGCTCATGCATGATGCCCAGCCGCAGCACGCGGGCGCGTGAGGTCGCGCGCTCGCTGTCGTCCGGATCGATCTCGGCGTAGAGCGTCCGATACAGCTCCAGCCAGCCGCGATGCTCGGCGGCCTGATTGCGGGCCAGTGCCACCACGTCACCGGGCTCGCCGAGATCGGCGAAGAACAGTTTCAGCTGCGCGGGATCGCGGGTCTCCGGCGGCGGCGAGGTCGGGTCGCCCAGCCAGCGGGTCAGTTCGGCGCGGCCGGCGTCGGTGAGATGGAAGACGCGGCGGCGGCGTCCGCTCTCCTCGGCCTCCTCGTGCAGCAGGCCCTGCTCGGCCAGGCGTGGCGGGACGCGGTAGAGCTGGGCGTGCGGGATGGGCCAGAACTTGTCGACGCTCTCCTCGAGGCGGACCTTCAGGTCGTAGGGCGTCAGCGGGCCGTGCCGGGCGATGAGCCCCAGCACGATGTGGTCCTGCGGGCCGAGGTCGGTCATTCGGCAACTCCTCTCGGTTGACACGATATCACTGAGACTATACATTCATTCCCGCCAGACCATATCAATGAGACTATAGGAGTTGGGATGCGCGACTACGCCATCGACCTGTACAACCGCTGGGCGGCGCTGTGGAACGGCGACCTCGCCATCGCCGGCGAGATCATGGCCCCCGAATTCACCCTCCGCTACGCCCAGCCCGGCGCGACCGTCTTCGACGACGTCCACGACCCCGCGGCCCTCGCCGCCGTCATCGACACGTTCCGCGCCGAACGGCCGGGCCTGGAGTACGCCCCGCAGGGCATACCCGTCGTCGACATGGCCGATGGCCGAACCGGACTCATCGCGCAGCCCTACGGCGCCCGGGTCGTCGATCCGGACGGCACCGTCGTGCGCGACATCAGCGGTACCGACATCCTGCGATTCGAGAACGGGCGGATCGTCGAGGTCTGGTCGGTGTCCGGTGGACCCGCCGGACGCAGCTTCTACGCTTAGGCCCATGTCGAAGCGCCGCACTCCCCGTCCCGTGCCCGAGGACTGCCCGTGCGGGCTGCCCGCCGCCTACGCCGACTGCTGCGGGCGCCTGCATCGCGGCGAAGCCGAGGCGAGCACCGCCGAACAGCTCATGCGGTCGCGCTTCAGCGCCTTCGCGGTGCGGGACGAGGCGTATCTGCTGCGCAGCTGGGCTCCCGAAACCCGGCCCGCCGACGTGGATTTCGACCCGGGACTGCGCTGGGACCGGCTCGAGATCCTCGGCACGACCGGCGGGGGACCGTTCCACGCCGAGGGCACGGTGGAGTTCCGTGCCCACTATCGTGCCCACGGCAGGGCGGGACAGCTGCACGAGAACAGCCGCTTCCGCCGCGACCACGGGGCGTGGGTCTACCTCGACGGCCGGATCGAGAACTGATCAACGAGTTCGGTTCGGGCACATCGCTCGTCACGGACCTCCATCACGCACGACACAACGGAATCCGAGATGGCAGGTGGCGGTGTCCTCGGTCTGCCCCTGCCGGGCGGCCGGACGATAGCGCAGACAGTAGTCGGCCGCGCACAGATATGAGCCGCCCTTGACTACGCGGCGTGGAAAGCGTTGCGCCGCTTCGAGTCCGGGTGTGTCCACGCGTGGGTTGAGTGGAGCGCAACAGGACGACGCCGAGTGCCCCGGGCGAAAGAAGTCGACTGTCCACTCCCACACGTTGCCGGTCACGTCGTACAGACCGTAGCCGTTGGGCGAATAGGTGCCGACCGCCGTGGTCCCGGGTGTGGGCGTCTGTCCTCGGCCGGGATGGAACTTCCAGGGGAATGCGCCGACCCAGACATTGGCCAGGCGCCGGCCGGTGGGTTCGAATTCGTCACCCCAGGCGTAGGTGGCCGAATCGAGTCCGCCGCGGGCCGCGTACTCCCATTCCGCCTCCGTGGGCAGCTGTTTGCCGGCCCAGGCCGCGTAGGCCGCGGCGTCCTCGTAGGCGATCTGGGTGACCGGGTGACGGTCGAGCCCGTCGAGCGTGCTGCCGGGCCCGTGCGGATGGCGCCAGCTGGCACCCGGAACGTACCGCCACCAGCGGCGCCAATTGTCCAATGGCACCGGACGCGAGGTGGGCCGGAACACCAGCGCGCCGGGTGTCAGGTCCGCCGGCTCCGCATCCGGGTAGTCCTCGGCCGCCGGAATGCGTTCGGCGACCGTGATGTATCCGGATTGCTTCACGAATCGCCGGAAGGCGGCGTTGGTCACCGGGTACGGGTCGATCCAGAACGAATCGACTCGCACCCGATGCACCGGCCGCTCCTCGGGGAAGTAACTCTCCGAACCCATGCTGAAGTCGCCACCGGCTATCCGGACCATGCCGCGGTGGACCTGCGCGCGAATCGCGGTGGCCATGGGTGCTCGCCTCAATCGCGCGAAAAGGCCGCAGCCGCCGCCATTTCCAGATCCTGGTACGGCTTTCCGCTCACGTCCTCGATGACCTGGTGCATGGTCCCCCCGGTGAACGGGAACGGTGACCGGTATCGCGCCGAAACGGACTGACCGGTGTCCCGGCCGACTCGGACGCCCTCCCCGACACCGGAGAAGACGGTCGGCTGGATCCGCATGTCATCGAGTGAACCCACGGGGTTCTCATCGATATAGAGGACGGCGTCGCCCGTGGGCGTGAAGTGGTCGGGCCGGGTGCCGTGCCGTTCGTACCGAACCCCGAGGATGTGATCGCCGAGCGGTACCCGGCGATCGGAGACGATGGCCTGTTCCTCCTCGCCGAGGAAGTTGTAGATGTAGCACAGGCGGCCGTCCTGGACGAACAGGGCGTGCCCGCCGAGCCGCCCACCATGGGCGAACAGCACTCCCTCCGCGTCCGGGCTGGTGATCGTCGTCTCGGCGAGCAGCGCGAACGAGCGTCCCAGAATCTCGAGTGCCGCGCCCGGTCCGACCTCCGCGCTGTCCGGGTAGTAGACGGCCCGGTCCAGGCCCTTGGCGTAGGTCGGGCGATAGCGCACCATCGCGGAGACGATGTCGAGATCATTGAGTGGCATCCCGTTGTATTTCTCGGCCTCCGAGAACCACAGTGCCTTCAATTCCTCCAGCTTCTCGGGATGAACCTCGGCCAGATCGTGCATCTGGCTGCGGTCCTGCTCGAGATGGAACAGTTCCCAGCGGTCCTTGTCGAAATGTCCCCAGCCGGACGGGCACGCCGCGTGAATGGTGTCGGCGAACCACCCGCGATGCCAGATTCCGCGCGTGCCCAGCATCGAATAGAACTGGGTGTGCTTGCCGACATCGGCGTCGGCGTCTTCGAACAGGGCCCGGAAGCTGACCCCCTCCAAGGGGCGCTGCTCCACGTTCTTCACCGTGTCCGGCGGTGTGATGCCGAGCAGTTCGTAGACCGTGGGGGTGACGTCGCAGACGTTGAGGTACTGGTGGCGGACCTCGCCACGGGCCGGGATGCCGGCCGGCCACGACATCAGGCATGGATCGGCTATACCGCCTTCGTGCGAGGCGTACCGCTTGTACAGCTTGTAGGGGGTGTTGAAGGCCATCGCCCACCCGATGCTGTAGTGGTTGTACGTGGTCGGCATGCCCAGTTCGTCGAGCTTGGCCAGACTGTCCTCGATCGTGTCGATGTAGCCGTTGAAGAACTTCATCTCGTTGACCGAACCGTTCGGACCGCCCTCGCCGCTCGCGCCGTTGTCCGAGAAAGCCACGATGATCGTGTTGTCCAGCTGGCCGCTCTCCTCGAGATAGTCCAGCAACCGGCCGATCTGTGCGTCCGTGTACGACAGGAATCCGGCGAACACCTCCGCCTGCCGGGAGAACAGCCGTTTTTCGTTCTCGGACAACGAATCCCATGCTCGTACCGTGTCCTGCGCCGGCCACGGCCTGCCGTCGGCACTGGTGACGTCGATGTACGGGTTCATGGGCGACAGCTCGGTGTGCTCCGGCACCAGACCCATGCGCTTCTGGTTCTCCAGCACTATCTCGCGATACTTCTCGTAGCCCATGTCGAACCGGCCACGGTATTTGTCGGCCCACTCGTGCGCAACGTGGTGCGGGGCATGCCCGCAGCCCGGGCACAAGTACATGAACCACGGTTTGTCGGGGGCGATCACCTTGGCGTCGCGAATGAACTCGATCGACTTGTCGGCCAGATCCTTGGACAGGTGATACCCGTCCTCCGGCGGATACGGCTGGGAGATCGGGTGATTGTCGTACACCAGATTCGGATACCACTGGTCGGCCTCGCCGCCCAGGAAACCGTAGAACCGCTCGAACCCACGCCCCAGCGGCCAATGCCGCTTCGACGCCGCGAGATTCTCCTCCTCGAGCGGCGTCATGTGCCATTTACCGACGGCGTACGTGTTCCACCCGCGCTCGGCGAGAACCTCCGAACACAACGCGGTGTCGGCAGGGATGCGCCCCGACAGGCTCGGGAATCCATCGCTGAATTCTTCGATCGTCGCCATACCGACCGACGACGCATTTCGCCCGGTCAGCAGCGAGGCACGCGTGGGCGAGCACAGCGCGGTGGTGTGGAACTGCGTGAACTGCACGCCCTGATCGGCGATCCGCTTCATATTCGGCATGTCGACCAGACCGCCATAGCAGTCCCAGGTAGCGATTCCGATGTCGTCCCACACCAGATACAGCACGTTGGGTGCACCCTGCTTCGCGGTGGGCTCTGCGTACGGCCCCCAGTCGGCGACCGAGTCACGGATGTCGAGAGCGATATGTCCTTCGAACTTCCTGGCCATCATTCACCTCTGGAAAGGAGAATCGTTGGTGGTGGTACCCAGCTCCGGCGATACCGCTGGGAGTTCATCGATGTTCGATTCGATGCATGGGTGACCATGCCGTTCCGGGACTCGATGTCCGGAACTCTCGCTGGTCACCAACCTCTCGTACCCATAGAAGAGTACCGACCGGAATGGACTCATAGCGGCAGTTGACCGAACACGAGGCCCGAACGGTCGATGATGTAGAGCCCGAGCGCAATAAGCACGAACGGGATGACCCAGCGGCTGTAGCGTCGCTGGATTTCGACCAGCCGGCGATGGGATGTCAGCACCATGCCGGCCGAACACCACGCAGCGGTGAGGATGGCGAACACCAGGACGGTGAGCAGCGCATCCGTCGGCCCCATGATGCGAAAGGCCGGGGTGTAGACGGAAACATTGTCCCCGCCGTTGGCGACGGTGAGTCCCACCACCGACCACAGCCCGGTGCCGACCGGGGTCGGTGTGCGATCGCAGCGCCGACGGGCCCTGACCAGCATCCCGACCCCCAGGCTCAGCGGGACCACACCGAGCAGCCCGATCCACTCCACCGGGACGGCGCAGAGTCCCAGCGCCGCTAGCCCGGACACCGCCACGATCAGACCGACGCCGAGGTATTGACCGGCCCAGATCTGCCACCGCCTCGGGATCCCCGTGCTGTGCGAGGTGACGTTGAGCACCGTCAACACGACCGCATTGTCGATGTTGGTGCCGACGAACATCGCCGCGGCGGTCACGAGGGTGGCCATCTCCGCCAAGCCTCGGTGAGCACCGGGTGGGTGCGGGCGCGGTTCCGAGTTCGGTACACATCGACCACCGATCGATGGACGGAACGGATGCCGAATCAGGTTGACGGCGAAAGCATGTGGCCGCGGGCGACCTGTCGGCGATGCGCGGTGGCAGTGCGAGCGCCACCCCAAGACTGCCGGCGCCGGGGTCCGCTGGACATCGCGGTCTGCGACCCGGACGGCCTTGCCTAGGAACTCGAAAGTGAGTTTTCGAGTGTACGAGTGATCGAACGGGGGCACAAGACGCCGTCGCCGATCTGCGGGCAGCGGCCAGGCGGACCGCATCGTCCGCAGGATTGCAGTCTGTGCAAAGGTGCAGACGATGCCGCGCACCGGGATTCGGCGGTGCCCGGGCCGGTGATTTCGGGCGGATCAGTGAACGGCGCGGGCCTCGAAGCCGTCGCACAGTGCGGTGAGGCCGGTGTCGAGCAGGTGTTCCGGATCCAGCAGGGTGGTGTCGCCCGTGCCGACGAGGTCGGCCAGCGGGGGCGGGGTGGCCCAGCGTGGGTCGCCGTCGAGCAGGGCGGTGAGCCCGGAGCGCTCGTCGGCGCTGCTGTCGCGGCCCTGCAGCAGCCGGGCGCTGACCTCCTGCAGGGCGACCCCGGCGATGTAACTCCACACCGACAGTGACATCCGGGTCGCCTCGCGGGTGTCGACGCCGAGCTCGGCGAACCCCTCGACCAGCCAGCCCAGCACCACCAGGCTGTGCTCGCCGAAGTTGTAGCGTGGCACCGCGAAAGTGAACAGCACCCACGGATGTTCCTGGTAGAGCCGCCAATCCACCTCGGCCGCGATGCGCACCCGGTCCCGCCAGGTCCAGCCCTGGCCCTCGGCCGGCGGGTAGGGATTGCGCCGCGAGACCTCGTCGGTCATGGCCGCCAGCAGGGCGTCCTTGTTGGGGATGTGCCGGTACAGCGACATGGCGCCGGAGTTCATGCGATCGGCGATGCGGCGCATGGACAGGGAATCCAGTCCGGACTCGTCGGCCAGCGTGATGGCGGTGTCGACGATGGCGGCCCGGGTGAGCTTGGCCTCGGTCATCGGACGAATTGTTCCCTTCCCGCGCAGGGTGTGCGTACACTGTACTCGCGCTCGTGCGTACAACGTACGCGCGCATTTTCTTGCAAGCCCGAAATCAGCCCGAAGGATAGGTCATGACGAGTACCCTCGCGCGTCCCGACGCGAAGACGCCGCGCCGCGCCTGGGCGGGCCTGGCGGTTCTGCTGCTGCCGGTGCTGCTGGTGTCGATGGACATGTCGGTGCTCTACCTGGCCATGCCGACCCTCACCCGGAGTCTGGATCCCTCCGCGACACAGCAGCTCTGGATCCTCGACATCTACGGGTTCATGATCGCCGGACTGCTCATCACCATGGGCAATCTGGGCGACCGCATCGGGCGCCGCAACATTCTGCTCGCCGGCGCCACGGTCTTCGGAATCGCCTCGGCGCTGGCCGCTTTCGCACCCAGCGCGGGCGTGCTCATCGCGGCGCGGGCGCTCATGGGCATCGGCGGCGCGACACTGCTGCCGTCCAGCCTGGCGCTGATCTCGACGCTGTTCCCGAACGATCGGGCGCGCGCCACCGCCATCGGCGTCTGGACCGCGTTCTTCGCGGGCGGGTCGGCGGTCGGGCCCATCATCGGCGGTGTCCTGCTACACCACTTCTGGTGGGGTTCGGTGTTCCTCATCAATACCCCGGTGCTGCTGGTGCTCCTGGTCTTCGGTCCGCTGCTGCTGCCCGAGCACCGGGACGCCGGGCGCGGGCGTCTGGACTGGGTGAGCGTGCTGCTGTCCATCGGTGGCATCCTGCCGCTCGTGTACGCCGTCAAGCATTGCGCGGCCGAGGGATTCGATCTGCCGGCCGCCGGCATCGGGATCCTCGGCGTGCTGCTGCTGACCGCGTTCATCCGGCGGCAGCGCACGCTGGACGAGCCGCTGCTGGATCTGAGTCTGTTCCGGCGCGGGCTGTTCTCGGTGGCCATCGGGTCCAGCACGGTCTGCATGCTGGCGCTGGCCGGCATGAGCTACCTGACCAGCATGTATCTGCAGTCGGTGACCGGCCGCGACGCGTTGCAGTCGGCGCTGCTCGGGATTCCGGGGGCCGTGGTGGTGTTCGTGTTCTCGATGAGCGGCGCGCGGATCGGGCGCAGGTTCGGCACCAAGACCACCTTCGTGCTGGCGCTGAGCATGGCGTCGCTGGGCAACCTCATGCTGCTCGGGCTCGGCGTGGATGGCGGGATCGGCTGGTACATCGCCGGTTCCGTGGTCGCGGGCGCGGGCTTCGGCATCGCGTTCACGCTGGTGTCGGAGGTGGCGGTGTCGTCGGTGCCGCCCGAGCGGGCCGGATCGGCGGTCGGCATCTCCGAGACCAGCTTCGAACTCGGCAACGGGCTGGGCCTGGCGCTGCTGGGATCGCTGGCGGCCCTGGTGTTCCGCTCCGGCGGGGACTTCGGGCCGACGCTGGGCGAGACCGTCGCCCGGGCCGGTGACAATGCCGCCCTGGTCGATTCGGCCCGCGAATCCTTCGTGACCGGCATGCACGTGGCGACCACCACCGGTGCGGTGCTGCTGGCCGCCATGGCGGTGGTGGCGGTCTTCGCCAAGTCCGGCGCCACCGCGACCAGCGGTGCGGTGCCGGCCGGTTCCGCGCACTAGCCGCCGAACAGCGTCGTCCACACCTCGGTGATGCGGGCGCGCCAGGGCATGACCACCCGCTGATACGCCCAGCGCACCGGGCCCACGAGGGCACGGCAGGCGCGGGCGACGGCCGCGAAGAGTGGTTGCAGGACAGTGCGGTTGAACCAGCGGCAGGGAGTCACCACCGTGATGCGGACGACGGTGGTGGCCACCAGCCAGCCGAACAGCACCGTCACGACGACTGCGTAGACCAGCGGACGCAGTACCCACCGCCACAGTTGCTTCGCGGGCCACACAATCAGCCAGGTGACGAGCGGGTCGATCACCGTGACGAGAAGCCAGCGGCCGCCGGGGCGCAGGATCTGCCGCCACAGGGCCGAGATCGGGACGGCGACCAGCCACTTCCACGCCATGGCGAGGGTCCACTCGATCGCGTCGACGATCGGTAGCACCACGGTGCGGAAGATCCACAGGATGCCCGGCTTCAGGATCCGCCGCCACAGCCACTCCTCGATGGCGCGCTGGATCGGGCGCAGGACATAGGCGAGCAGGAACGCCCCGATCGGGGTGAGGACCATGCCGAACAGCAGCTGCTGGATCAGCAGGTGCCAGAGATGGTTGCGCACGAAATTGCGCAGTGGGCGGAAGGCCCAGTCCCGGAACAAGATCGCCAGCGGTCGCGCCAGATGCTCGTTGAAAAGCCTGAATGCCGCCGCGATCAGTCGCGGGATCCGCTCGAGCGCCTCCCACACCAGCCGCGGCGGCACGAACAGCACCAGCACGATGCCGCGTGCGATCCAACCCGGGATCGAGACGTGTTCCGGCGTCGGCTCTTCCGCCGTTCGATACGACATGACCGATTCCTTCCCCCGCGGACCGCCTCCCATCCTGGTGCCGGAAAGCGGGCTGCGCCCAGGGTATTTCCACTCAGTTCCCGATCACATACCGGTCCGCCGGTTAGGCTCGGAAGCGTGGCTGAGCAAGACGCTCCGAACAGTGCGCGACCGGCCGGGGCGAACGGACGTCCGCTGGCGGAACGCGTGGCGACCAGAATCTTCTATCCGACCTCACGGCCGCGTGAGAAAGCGCTGTGCGAGGCCGTGTCCGGCGAGGTCATCCTGGTGACCGGCGCGTCGCACGGCATCGGCAAGGCGGCCGCGCGGAAACTGGCGGCCGCGGGCGCGACGGTGCTGCTGGTGGCGCGGTCGCTGGAGGCCCTCGAACAGGTCGCCGCCGAGATCCGGGAGGCGGGCGGGACGGCGCACGTGTATCAGTCGGACATCACCGAATTCGATGCGGTCGAGGCCCTGGGGCAGCGAGTGCTGGCCGAGCACGGCCGGGTCGACGTGATGATCAACAACGCGGGCCGCTCGATTCGCCGCCCGATCGACGAATCCTATGACCGGTTCCACGATTTCACCCGCACCATCGACGTCAACTACCTCGGACCCGTGCGGCTGTTGCTGACCCTGCTGCCGAGCATGCGCCGGCACCGGCGCGGGCACATCGTGAACATCTCCACCTGGGGACTGCGCATGCCGCCCGCGCCGCGGTGGTCGGCCTACGGTGCGTCCAAAGGCGCCTTCGACATCTGGTTGCGCACCGTGGCGACCGAGATCGCCGCCGACGGTGTCACCACCACTTCGGTCTACATGCCGCTGGTGCACACCCGCATGAGCGCGCCCACCGATTTCTCCGGCGTGCCCGGGCTCACCGCCGACGAGGCGGCCAATCTCATCTGCCATGCCGTGGTGGCGCGGCCGTTGGAGATCTCGCCCTGGTGGACCGGTCCGGTGCAGGCGTTCGTGGATCTGCGGCGCGGGGCCGCGCAACGGTTCATGGAGCGCAGCATGGGTCGCTGGTCAGGGGAGTAGCACCACCTTGCCGGTCGTCTCGCGGGACTCCAGGGCCCGGTGCGCGGCGGCGGCCTGCGCGAGTGGGAAGGACTGGACGGCCGGGCGCAGACGACCCGCCGCGGCCTCGGCCAGCGCGCGAGTCTCCAAGGCGCGCAAGCCGCCCGCGCGTTCCAGCATCGGTGGGCCGAGCACGACCTGCGAGGTGATGCCGCGGGCGGCCAGGGCCTGCTCGTCGAGGTCCACCTGCCCGCCGGACCAGCCGAACACCAGTCGCACGCCGCCCGCGCCGAGCAGATCGACCGCGGTGTGGGCGATCTCGCCGCCGACACCGTCGAACAGCAGGGTGGCCGGGCGGTCGCCGTAGCGGGCCCGCACCGCCTCCGGCCATGCCGGATCCAGGTAGTCCAGCGCCAGATCCGCACCGTTCTCGTACACCAGATCGGCCTTCGCCTTCCCGCCCGCGAGCCCGATGACGGTTGCCCGCGCCGCGGCCAGGTACTGCACCAGCAGGGTGCCGATACCGCCCGCCGCGGACGGTACGATGGCCACGGTCTCGGCGCTGATCTCGGCGAAGCCGAGAATCCCGAGCGTGGTGCGCCCGGTGCCGATCATCGCGACCGCGGCCCCGGCATCGACACCGTCCGGAATCGTGTGCAGCCGTACGGCTTCGGTCACGATGAGCTCCGCGTATCCGCCCGGCGCCTGCCCTATGTGGGCGACGACCGCGCGGCCGAGCCAGCTGTCGTCCACTCCGGGACCCACCCGGTCCACCGTCCCCGCCACCTCCCGGCCAGGGATGGTCGGCAGTTGGGGCACCGGCATCGGCGATCCCGAGAAGCCCTGCCGCAGCGTGGTATCCAGCAGATGCACCCCCGCGGCGCGGACCGTGATCCGTACCTGGCCGGGGCCGGGCTCGGGGTCCGGAACCGTCTCGTACCGCAGATTCTCCGCAGGTCCGAACTCGTGAAGACGGATGGCGCGCACGGCAACTCCTGGTCTCGGCAATGAACGTGCCCCCAGCGTGCAACCTCAACATTGGTCGATGTCAAGTTGCTTGCGCGGGTCTGCTGGCCGTGGCACCGGATCCCCCCGTAGTTTGAAACGAATTGCCTTCGCACTCGCGGCTTTCGGGTTAGTCTCGCTGCGTTCCGCTTCCTGTGAGCTTGCTGTGAGATAGGGCGATTCATGAAAACCGTTGTGCTGAAAGCCTGTGCGATCGCGGCCATCGGCTCCGGACTCGGTGCGGCCCCGGCCCTGGCCGCTCCGCTGTCGCTGCAACCGGCCGCCCCCGAACCGGCCACGGTGAACCCGGTCGCCGGGCTGGTCCCCGAGACCGGTTCCGCGGGCGCGGTCAATTCCTTCACCTGCGCCCTGAAGAGCATCTCGGCCTCGATGCCCTGCCTGTTCACCTAGCCGGGAGGACGCGGCCGGGCACGGCCTAGGATCGGGCCATGCGATATCCGGACGTGCGGCGATGAGCCTGGCCACCCTCCTCACGCTCGCCGATTCTCGGCTGCCGATCGGCGGGCACGTGCATTCGGGCGGAGTCGAGGAGGCGGTCGCCTCGGGTCTGCTGCGTGACGTCCCGAGCGTCGAGCTCTATCTGCGGCGACGCGTCCGCACCTCCGGGCTGGTGGCGGCCTCGCTGGCGGCCGCCGTCTGCGCGGGGACCCTCGAACCGGGGCGCGCCGAGCTCGAGGCCGACGCGCGGACGCCGTCGCCGTCGGCGCGCTCGGCGTCGCGGGCCCAGGGGCGGGGGCTGCTGCGGCTGGCCAAACAGGTCTGGCCGCAGGCCGATTGGCGGGCGCTCGGCGCTCGGCCGCATCTGTCCACGGTGTTCGGGGTGGTCGGCACGGTATGCGATGCCGCACCGGAGGACATTGCCGCCGTCACCGTCTACACCACCATGACCGGGGCCGCGACGGCCGCGCAGCGCTTGCTGGCCCTCGATCCCGCCGCGGTCGCCGCCTGCACGGTCCGGCTCGCCGAGCTGTGCGACGCCACCGCGCGGCAGGCGGCGAAATCGCTTGCCGCGCTCTCCGACCCGCTGCAGGACGTGCTCGCCGAGCGGCACCTGCGGCGGGACATGCCGCTGTTCGCGTCCTAGCCGGTCGCCGGGTTGGTAACAACCGGTTTACGTGGCTGGGCAAGGATGGGGGTGAAAGGAGCCGCACATGCCACCTCACCTCATCGATGGGGAACCGCACGACCACAGCCACGACCGGCCCAAGCGGGAGCGGACGCCGGGGGAGCCGCTGCGGATCGGGATCGGCGGGCCCGTCGGGTCCGGGAAGACCGCGCTGACCGCGGCCCTGTGCCGGCAGCTGCGGGACGAGCTGTCGCTGGCCGTGCTGACCAATGACATCTACACCACCGAGGACGCGGACTTCCTGCGCCGGCACGCGGTGCTGCCCGACGAGCGGATCACCGCGGTCCAGACCGGCGGCTGCCCGCACACCGCGATCCGCGACGACATCACCGCGAACCTGGACGCCATCGACGACCTGATCGAGGCGAACCCGCCGCTTGATCTGATCCTGGTCGAATCGGGCGGCGACAATCTGACCGCGACCTTCTCCTCCGGCCTGATCGACGCGCAGATCTTCGTGGTCGACGTGGCCGGCGGCGACAAGGTGCCGCGCAAGGGCGGACCCGGCGTGACCTGGTCGGATCTACTGGTCATCAACAAGACCGACCTGGCCCCCATGGTCGGCGCGGATCTGGCTGTCATGGACCGGGATTCGACCCAGGTGCGCGAGGGCCGGCCGTTCGTGTTCACCTCCCTCACCGAGGATCCGGCCGCGACACCGGTCCTGGCCTGGGTGCGCGAACAGCTGCGCGTGGCCGCCGAGCAGGATGCGGCGGCGGGCAGTGCCCATTCGCACTGAGCTCCGCATCACCGCGACCGCCGGGACGCTGCCGCACATCCACGCGGTCGGCGGCCTGACGGCGCGCCACACCGGTATCGACACGGTGCATGTCATCGGCACCGCCGCCACACCGTTGGGCGGCGACGTGCTGGACATCGTCGTCTCGGTGGGCGAGGGCGCACGGTTGACGGTACGGTCGGTGGCCGCCACCATCGCGCTGCCCGGGCGCGAGACCCGGAAGTCCGTGGCGCACTGGCGCTTCGACGTGGCCGCTGGCGGCGAACTCGATGTCGACCCCGAACCGACGGTGGTCGCCGGCGGCGCCGAGCACGAGACCTTCACCACCATCCGACTGGAAGAGGGTGCGCGCCTGCGCATTCGGGAACGCATCCAGATCGGCCGCACCGGCGAGGACCACGGCTACTGGCGTGGCGAGCTCACCGCCGACATCGGCGCCACCCCACTCCTGCGCCACCGCCTCGAACTCGGCGCCGACACCACCACCGACGACACCCTCTCGGCCCCGCGCGCACTGGAAAGCGTGCTCACCTACCCCGACGACCGCCCAGCCGACACCACCGGCCTGGATGCAGCACTCCTACCCCTCGCCGCAGGCGGCACCCTGTTCACTCGAACGGGGCGCCTGCTGACCCGCTGACTTGCAATTCCGTTCTCGGAGAAACCTCTTCGTCGATGTATTCCGGGAGCCGCGAGCAGAGCACCCGGGAAAATCGAAGTCATTCCAGGTCGTACACGGTGACCGGGATGCCGTGGCCGGAGAGTCGATGTCGGATGAGCGATTCGATTCGGTCCCAGGTTCCGCCGGCCAGGCCACAACCGATGCGCGGCATGTGCACGGTGGCATGGGACGAGGACGCGAAATCGGCCAGTCTGCTCAAACTTTCGTCTACGGCTTCGTAGCGGATCGGCGCGACGCCCGCGCGGGGGCGGATGTCGTGTTGGCCGATCATATTGGCCACGTGCAGGGTCGGAGTGATCGGAACGAATTGCACTGCGCCCAGTCCGAAGTCGTTGGAGTCGCGGTGACGGTACCAGTCGCGGTAGGCGCGTTCGGGTTGTGGCCAGCGGGCCGACACGGCGACTACGAAGCCCTTGCCCCAGCGGCCGAGGTCGTTGCAGATATGCGCAATGATCGCGGGGCCATCGGTGACAGGTACGGTTGCGTCGCCGAACTGGTACCTGATGTCGGTCATGATCATGAACTCCTCCCGCGTCGAACGTAGACGCGAGCACCGACAGATCTCGCCTACCCGGTGGACGATCCGGTCCCGCGGACCCGGAGGCGAGTGGGCGCAGCCCCTGTGCCAGCCCCGGCCGCTCCCCGGCGACTCACCTCAGCCGGCCCGCTCGCCTGCGAAAGCGCTGCTCGCTCACCGGACCAGGATGATCGAGATCCGGGAGGTGCTACTGCGGAGTTCCGCCTCGTCGGACAGGGCCTCGACCGCCATGACCGGAATCCGCCGACAGCTCGACGGCAGATCCGTGACCTGTCGCCGTTCATGTTGACTATAGTTAGATATAGTCAGATCATTGGCGACGAATCAAGGAGGCGGATATGACGACCATCGAGGGTGCGAGTGTCCTGGTGACGGGCGGGCAGCGTGGGCTGGGCCGTGCGTTCGCGCAGGAGTTTCTGGAGCGGGGTGCGGCGCAGGTGTACGTGAGCGCGCGCAAGCCGGAGTCGAGTGACGATCCGCGGGTCGTGCCGGTCGAGCTGGAGGTCACCGACCCGGATTCGGTTGCCGCGGTGGCCGCGCGGGCGGCCGATGTGAGCATTGTGGTGAACAATGCGGGGGTGCTGCGGCCGGCTCCGCTGTTGCGGACCGAGATGGCGGATGTGGTGGAGACGTTCGAGACGAATGTCTTCGGGCCGCTGCGGATCGCGCGGGCTTTCGCGCCGATCCTTGCCGCGAACGGTGGTGGGGCGCTGGTGGATATCCACTCGGTGCTGTCCTGGAGTTCGGGGGCGGCGGCGTACGGCGCGTCCAAGGCCGCGCTGTGGTCGATCACCAATTCCCTGCGGATCGAATTGGCGGGGCAGGGTACGCAGGTGGTCGGTGTGCATCTCGGGTTCGCCGACACCGACATGGTGAAGGCCATCGCGGCGCCGAAGCTCAGCCCGGCCGAGGTGGCGGCGGCGGTCGCCGACGGGCTGGAGCAGGGGGCGACCGAGGTGCTCGTGGACGACTTCACCAGGCAGGTGAAGGCCGCGCTGTCGGGGCCGGTCGAGGGCCTCGTGTTGTCGTTCGGTCGCTGAAAATCCGTCTCTTTCAAGGGAGTTCATCATGCCGCTGTGGCACATCTATCACCCCGCCGACACTCTCACGGCCGAGGACAAACAGAATTTCGCCAAGGACATCACCGCCTACTACGCGCACTTCGGGCTGCCGGAGTTCTACGCGGTGGTGCTCTTCCACGAGGTCCCGGCCGACTCCTTCTACGTCGGCGGCGTGTCGATCCCCGCGGTGCGAATTACCGTCGACCACCTGGCACGCCAACTCGACGACCCCGACCTGCGCAAGCGGATGAGCGAGCGCCTGCACGACCTCATGGCCCCGTACACCCACGATCGCGGGCTGCATCTCGAATTCAATATCACCGAGGTACCCCGGGACACCTGGATGATCGGTGGACTGTTCCCGCCCCCGCCCGGCAGCCATATCGAGCGCGGCTGGGCCGAGGCGAACAAACCCATGCCCTACTGACCGAGAAGGCGGCAGCGACGGCAGGGAATTGAGCTGCTGAGGCCAGCGAAATTGTCGCGTGTGCGAGGGATTTCGCCGGGGCCGCAATGCGTGGCCCGTATCGGGGCGGCGGGCGCCGGTGGGAACCGGACCTCACCACCGGTTCCCACCGCGAGCACAGCGGTGCTCGATAGAGCTGCTTCGGCGGCGAGGGTCAGTCGCCGACGACGCGCGGTGGAGCGTTGACCGCGCCGACCGAGGCGCCTGCGGCGGCGGGTGCCGCGTTCGCGCTGCCCGGTCCGGCGATCGCCAGGACTAGTGGAACCGCTCCCGCCGCCACCACATTGCCTACCTTGTTCCGGTGGGGGTTGAGTGCTCGGTGCTTACCTCCGGCCATGCAGAACCTTTCTGTTCAGGTAGAACGTCTACGGGTACATCGACGCTCGACATTCGAACCCATCGGTCGCCTGGATTGGTGACAAGGTTGACAACCGGAAATCGTTGCCGTAACTGGGAAATCGCCGATGTGTTCGCGAAATGCTATGAAAGAGGCCGGAATCCCAGTTCAGGGATTCCGGCCTCAGTAGATCCGCACTTACTCCTCGGTTGCCGACTCGTCCGTAACTGTTCCGCCGACGGGTGCGGAGTCGTCGATTCCGCTCGCCGACTGATCGGCCGGCGCCCCCGGGGCCGGGTAGCCGTTCACCGCGCCCGCGGCCGCGCCGATGGTCGCGGCGGGCACCGCGATGATGGAGGCGGCCGCGGGCGTACCGGCCGGGCCGAAGACCCGGCCTGCCGGTACGCCGATGGTGGCGTCGAGGTAGGTGCGCGCGCCGTCGGCCACGGCCTGCGGCACCGGCACGGCGAACTGGCCGAACGGGGTGTCCACGACCATGCCCGGCTGCGCGGTGGTGCGGCCCGGCCGGGTGGTGGCGGGCTGGTTGTCGACCACGGCGGGTTGGGACTCATCGGCCGAAACCGGTTCCGCCGCACTGGTTCCGGCTGCGGCGAGGGCAGCGGCCAGCGGCAGCGCACTCGCGACCGCCAGTGAACCTGGACGTCGTCGCCGTGGCGAAACAGAATCGACCTGTTGGCGTTTGCCCATGGGGGACCTTTCTTCCGAAATATCAACGAATGTCGAACATTCGGATCCGGCGATGCACCGGATTGGTCGGGACACACAGCCCGATCAGGCCCCTATCGGGCCCCCATGGGAGAAATACTGTCAGCCCGCGCGCTGCTGCGAGGACTTCCCTGTTTCCGCATTCGCCACGGATTTGCCATTGCCCGAAGCGCTTTCGCCGCCGATCTGTTTGGCGAGCTGACGCGCCTCGGCCGGATCGTCGAGCGCCTCGAGCGCCAGCCGCGCGAACACCCACTGCTCGGTGGCGGCCATCTGACCGCGGTGGCGGCCCAGGAAGGAGACGAACCATTCGAGCACGGTGACGAAGCGGCTGCGGAAGCCGACCAGATACCACAGGTGCAGGCCCAGCCAGGCCAGCCACGCGAAGAAGCCGCTGAACTCCAGCTTGCCCACCTGGCATACCGCACTGAACCGCGACACCGTGGCCATGGAGCCCTTGTCGAAGTACTTGAAGGGTTTGCGGTCGGCGACCGTCTGCTTGCCCGCGACCTCGGCCTTGATGGCCTTCGCGGCGTAGGTGCCGCCCTGGATCGCGCCCTGGGCCTGCCCGGGCACGCCCGGTACCGACATCAGGTCGCCGACCACGAAGACGTTCGGGTAGCCCTTGATGGTGAGGTCCGGTTCGACGATGACGCGCCCGGCCCGGTCCACCTCGGTGCCCTTGGACCGGTCGGCGAGGATCTTGCCCAGGCCGCTGGCCTGCACGCCGGCCGACCACACCTTGCAGGCGGATTCGATGCGCCGTTCGGAGCCGTCCTGGTCCTTGATGGTGACGCCGCGCGCGTCGACATTGGTGACCATGGCGTTGAGCTGGATCTCCACGCCCATCTTCTCCAGCCGCTGCTGCGCCTTGCCGCCGAGCTTGGGGCCCATGGGGGCGAGTACCGCGCCCGCGCCCTCGACGAGGATGACGCGCGCATCGCGGGTGTCGATATTGCGGAAGGAGCCGTCCAGGGTGCGGTCGGCGAGTTCGGCGATCTGCCCGGCCAATTCGACGCCGGTGGGCCCGGCGCCGACCACCACGAAGGTCATGAAGCGGTCGCGGACTTCGGGATCGGTGGCGAGCTCGGCCTCTTCGAAGGAGCCCAGGATGCGCGCGCGCAGTTCGAGGGCGTCGTCGATGGTCTTCATGCCGGGCGCGTAGGTGGCGAAGTGGTCGTTGCCGAAGTAGGACTGCTGCGCGCCGGTGGCCACGATGAGGCTGTCGAAGGGGGTGACGTAGTCCTGGTTGAGCAGGCGCGAGGTGACGGTGCCGTTGGCGACGTCGATGTCGGTGACCTCGCCCATGACGACGCGCGCGTTCTGCTGCTTGCGCAGCACGATGCGGGTGGCGGGGGCGATCTCGCCGGTGGAGAGGATGCCGGTGGCGACCTGGTACAGCAGCGGCTGGAACAGGTGCGTGGAGGTCTTCGAGATGAGGGTGATGTCGACGTCGGCCTTGCGTAGCTGCTTGCAGGCGAACAGTCCACCGAACCCGGACCCGATCACCACCACGCGATGACGCTGTGCGACGGATTTCTCGGCGTTCATCTAGTTCCTGCTCCTCGCCAGACGGTGAAAGTACGACAACTCACCCGTAACGGTAATGCAGTGTGAGTAGCGCAGACCAATCAGGACCGACTGAAAACAGACCACTTAGACAACAACCTCGAAAATACAATATGGGCGGTCGTCCAGCGAGGATTGCCGGGAAGCGCGCCGCGGGCGGCCCCGGCCGTGCCGGAACCGCCCGCACAGCGCCGGTGTCAGCGCCCCTGGAACAGCAATTGCGCCACGTGCGTGGTGGTTTCGGAGCCGTCGGTGTAACCGCCCTGATCGCCCTGCTCGGTCATGATGGCGAGGGTGTAGCGCTCACCCGGGCCCGCGAAGCCGACCGAATTCACCACCCAGCCGCCCTGCTCGTCGGACCAGCCGTTCTTCAGGCCCGGGTTCATGGCCGCACCCGCGCCCCAGACGCCCCAGTGCTGGTTGGTGTCCACGTGGCGCATGCGGTCGAGCAGGTAGGCGCGGTCGTCCGGGTGCATGCGGGTGAGGACGTTGTCCATCAGCCGGTCCAGGTCGGCGGGGGAGCACTGCTGGAAACCCCAATCGGGGAACAGCTTGACCTGCTCGATCGAGGTGGTGGGCTGCATGGGGACCAGACCGGTCATGCCGTTGGCGCGGAAGGCGTTGTTGAACGACATGCGGTCGAGGCCGGCGTACTTGTTCCAGAGGATATCGGCGGCATTGTCGTTGGAGGTTGCCAGCATGGACTCCATCAGCGCGCGGTCGTCGGGGCCGAGCTGGATGGCGCCGACCCGGGCGCGGTTCAGCAGATCCTCGGCGATTGCCAGCTTGATGGTGGAGGCGGTCCAGAAGTTGGTGTCCGCGTTGCCGTTTCGATAAATGCCGCCGGTGACGCGGTCGCGCATCACGTAGCCGGTGACGCCGGGGCGGGTGCCGAGGTAATTGTCGACAGCGGCGATGCGGCTGCTCATATCGGCGTCGAATCCCGCAATCGGGCCCTGGGTGTGTACCGGTGCGGCACCGGCCATGGGAACGAAGGCGGGGGCGGCCGGAATGAGGACCGCGGCAGCGAGAACACAAGCGGAGGAGGCCACGCGCCGGGCCTGGTGGGAACGCACGAGGGAACACAATAGAGGGGACAATGCCCGATACGCACGTCTTGAGCGGAATCGTTGCGTGTGTTATCGAATCGACACTGTTGCACGGACTTTCGTGCACGTCAGTGGAAAGCCGCCTGTAGCTCTTCGATGCTGCGGCCATTGAGCCGGTAGCAGTGCTCGAATGCCTCGGTGTGCCGCTCCCGCGGCCACGACTGCAGAACCACGCCGCGGCCGTAATGCCGCGAGTTGACCAGTTCCCAGCGGTCTCCCACCCGCCGAACCGTGAACCCGGTTCTGGGCATGAGCGGAATCACCGACGCAGACATCGACGCGGACCAGCCTTTCCTGAGAACTTCGAACCTCCCCGAAAGGCACTGTCGCATACCACACTCGAATTTCGGGGTGACGCGCCCTAGCAAATCCTGGGCGTGTGGCAGGTGTCACCCGGCGAGCCGGGACGCTCGGTGTTTGCATGTCGTTCGCCGACTGTATAAACACAGCTCGTGCACATTCACCGGGCCGAACGCGCGGATACGCTCGCCGACGCGCTGGCCGAGCTGCTCGCCGATCCGCTCGGCGATCCGTTCACCCCGGAGGTGGTGGCGGTTCCCGCCAAGGGGATCGAGCGCTGGCTGAATCAGCGGCTGGCCACGGTGCTCGGCAGTGGCGCCGCAGCCGACGGTATTTCGGCCAATATCGATTTCGCCGATCCGGCGGCCCTGGTGGCGGCGGTGCTGGCCGAGGCGACGGGGGTGGATCCGGAGCAGGATCCGTGGTCGCCGGAGCGGCTGGTGTGGACGGTGCTGCCGGTGCTGGACGAGGTGCTGGCCGAGCCGTGGGCCGCGGTGCTGGCGCGCCACCTCGGACACGGGGACGCGGGCGGCCATCGGGTCGGCCGCCGGTACGCGACGGCCGTGCGGATCGCATCGCTGTTCGACAGCTATGCCACCCAGCGCCCGGCCATGATCACCGACTGGGCCGACGGCCGCGATACCGACGGCGCGGGCCGGGCGCTGCCCGCGGATCTGCTGTGGCAGCCGCTGCTGTGGCGGCGGCTGCGCGGCGTGGTCGGGGTGGCGAGTCCCGCCGAGCGCCTGGGCGCGGCGTGCGCCCGGCTGCGGGTGGAACCGTCCATCGTGTCGCTGCCGGAACGGATTTCGCTGTTCGGCGTGACTCGGCTGACCACCGACCAGCTGGAGGTGCTGTCGGCGCTGTCGTCGGGGCGGCAGGTGCACCTGTGGCTGGTGCACCCCAGCCCCGCACTGTGGATCAAGCTGGCCGATGCCGAGGTGATCCCGAATACCGGTGTGCGCGTGCGGCATCCACTGCTGGCGGCGTTGGGCCGGGATATGCGGGAGCTGCAGCAGCGGCTGTCGGGGTACGACCACATCGACACCTATCACCCGCGCCCGGAGACGGTCGCGGCGCGCACGTTGCTGTCGGAGTTGCAGGCCGCGGTACGGCAGGACCGGTGGTCGTTCATGCCGGAGCCGAGCCTGGCCGATGGGACCATCGCGGTGCACTCCTGCCACGGGCCGTCGCGCCAGGTGGAGGTGCTGCGCGACGCGCTGCTCGGACTGTTCGCCGCCGACCCGACGCTGGAGCCGCGCGACGTCATCGTCATGTGCCCGGATGTGGAGCGTTACGCGCCACTGGTGCGCGCGGCCTTCGGGCAGTGGTCCCTCGCGCCGTCGTCCCCCAACCCACCCTCGGCCGAGCCCGGGCATCCGGCGCACGGACTGCGGGTGCGGCTCGCCGATCGCGCGCAGCGGGCGGTCAACCCGGTGCTGGATGTCGTCGGCACGCTGCTGGAGCTGGCCGACGGGCGCGTCACCGTGACCGAGGTGCTGGATCTGTGTGCGGCCGAACCGGTTCGGGTGCGCTGCGGCTTCGACGACGACGATATCGAGCGGCTGCGGGAATGGGCCGCCGAGACCGGGGCGCGCTGGGGAATCGGGCAGCGGCAGCGGCAGGCATTCGGGCTCGGGGACTTCGCGCAGAACACGGTCAACGCGGCGGTGGATCGAATTCTGCTCGGGGTGGCGGCCGGGGAATCCAGTGAGGACTGGCTGGATCTGGTGTTGCCGCTGGACGACGTGGACAGCAATGACATCGATCTGGCCGGCCGGTTCGCCGAATTCGTGGACCGGCTGGCGGTGTGCCTGCGTGATCTGCGCGGATCCACGCTGGAGGAACCGGCGGGCACCGCGCGGCCCGCGGTCGAGTGGGCGTCGGTGCTGGGCCGGGCACTGGACCTGCTCACCGAGATGCCCACGAGCCAGGGCTGGATGGGGGTGCAGGCGCGCCGGGAACTGGCGACCGCGCTGGAGCCCGCGGGCGGGATTCCCTTGCGGCTCAGCGATATCGGGGCGCTGCTGACCGCCCGGCTGGCCGGGCGGCCCTCGCGCGCCAACTTCCGCACCGGCGAGCTGACGGTGTGCACCATGGTGCCGATGCGGTCGGTGCCGCATCGGGTGGTGGTGCTGCTCGGCCTCGACGACGAGGTGTTCCCCCGCGCGGGCGGCGTGGACGGCGACGACGCGCTGGCCCGGCACCGGTGCCCCGGGGATCGGGATCCGCGCAGCGAGGACCGGCAGCTACTGCTGGACGCCATCATGGCCGCCGGGGAGCGACTCGTCCTGCTGCACACCGGATCCGATCCGGTGTCGGGTGCGTATCGCCCGCCCGCGATTCCGCTGGCCGAGCTGCTCGACACGGTGCGCGCGCACGTCGGCGCGGCTGCCCTGGAGCGGGTGGTGACGCGACATCCGTTGCAGCCCTTCGATCGCCGCAACTTCCGGCCCGAGCAGCCGTTCAGCTTCGACACCGTGGCGCTGGCGGGCGCGCTGGCCGCGGGGCGCTCGCCGCGGTCGCGGTCGTTGTTCCTGGGTACGCCGCTGCCCGCGCGTGACCGCGGCGATGTGGAGCTGGCCGATCTGGTGGCCTTCGCGGAGCATCCGGTGCGGGCATTCCTGTGGCAGCGCCTGGGGATCCGGGTGCCGGAGGACGAGGAGGAGATCGCCGACCGCCTCCCCATCGAGCTCGACGGCCTGACCAAATGGAACATGGGCGAGCGCATGCTGTCCGCGCGCCTGACCGGTGTGGACCCGAACGTGCTGCGCGCGGCTGAATGGCGGCGCGGCACCCTGCCGCCGTTCACCATGGGCGCGGCCGTGCTCGACGAGGTGGAGGGCACCGTCGACCAGCTGGTGCGGGTGGCCCGGCCGCTGCACGAGATCCCCGCGCGCACCGTCGACATCGCCGTGGACCTGGGTGACGGCCGCCGTCTCACCGGCACCGTCCCCGACGTCCACGACGACACACTGCTGCGCACCACGTTCTCGCGACTGGCTCCGAAACACCGGATGGCGGCCTGGATTCGCCTGCTCGCGCTGGCCGCGACCGGGACCCACCAGTCGTGGCGGGCCATCACCATCGGCCGCGGCAAACACCATCGCCCCGCCTGGCAGTCCACCTTGACCTCGCCCACCGCGCCCCTGGCCCGCGGCATCCTGCGCGACCTGGTGCTGCTGCGCGACGAGGGCCTGTCCGAACCACTGCCCATCGCCCCCTCGGCCTCGGCCACCTACGCCGAACGCCGCCTCGCCGGTGCCTCCGCCGAGGACGCCCTGGCCGCCGCCGGACAGGACTTCGACGACCGTTTCGGCGAACACACCGACCGCTACTTCCGCCACATCCTGGGCCGTTCCCCGCGCTTCGACCAGCTCACCGAGGCCGCCGCACCCGCACTCCCCGGCGTCGACACCGAACCCACCCGCTTCGGCGAACTGGCGCGCCGTCTCTGGAACCCGTTGCTCACCAACGAGAATCAAGGTCAGCCATGACCACCCCGAGGCGGAACCCCCTGCCCGTCAGCGCTCCCGGGAGCCCCGCATGACCGAGGACCTCTTCTCCCTCACCGATCCGGACCTGGCCCCGCGCCCGGTTACCCGCACGCGCCGCCGTTCCGACGGTCCCGCGGGCGAGAACCGCCGCCGGGACACCCCATCCTCGGGCCGCGACGCTCCGGACCTGTTCGATCTGCCTGCCGCCGAGCCGGATCCGGCGATGCCGGGCGGCGAATCGGACCGCGATCGTTCCGGGACCGCCGACGACGGGCTGTGGGATGCGCCCGCCGAAGTCGGTGATGATGCTGGGCTGCAGGATGATTCGGTCGCGGTACCCGCAATTTCCCATTCGGTCGGGGATGCGGGGAATCGGTTCGAGCTGACGGGGCCGTTGCCGGTCGGGACCACCGTGCTCGAGGCGAGTGCGGGGACCGGGAAGACGTACGCCATTGTGGGGCTGGCGGTGCGGTTCGTGGCCGAGCTGGGGGTGGATATCTCCGAGTTGCTGCTGGTGACGTTCAGCCGGGCGGCGACGCAGGAGTTGCGGGAGCGGACGCGGGATCGGTTCGTGGGAGTGGCGGCGGCGCTGGGGGATCCGGAGCGGGCGCTGGCGTCGGGGGATGAGCTGATCCGGCATCTGGCGCAAGGGAATCCGGGAGAGGTCGCGACACGGCGGGAGCGGCTGCTGGCGGCGCTGTCGGACTTCGACGCGGGAACCATTGCCACCACGCACAGTTTCTGTCAGCGGATGCTCGACGAGCTGGGGCTGGCGGGCGAACAGGATCCGGGGGCACGGCTCGTGGAGGGGATCGAGGATGTAGTGTCCACGGTCGCCGATGACCTGTATCTGAGCCGGTATGCACGTGGCGGAGCGCCGTTCGGTCCGGCGGACGCGCAGCGGCTGGCCGCGGCGGCGGTCGGGGATCCGCACGCCATGCTGCTGCCCGAGGCCGAGGCCGAGGCCGAGGGGGAGGCGGATCCGGCGGCCGAGCGAGTGGCGTTCGCGATGGCCGTGCGGGTGGAAACGGCTCGGCGAAAACGGCTTTCGGGCCTGCGGGACTTCGACGACCTGCTGGTGCTGCTGCACGAGGTGCTGGCCGACCCCGAGCACGGGCCGCGCGCCTGTCAGCGCATCCGGGACCGGTACCGGGTGGCGCTGGTCGACGAATTCCAGGACACCGACCCGCTGCAGTGGGACATCCTGCGCCGCGCTTTCCACGGGCACGCCACCCTGGTGCTCGTCGGCGACCCGAAGCAGGCCATCTACGCCTTCCGCGGCGCGGAGGTGCTCAGCTACCTGGACGCGGTGGCGCACGCCGACAGCAAGCGCGAGCTCACCACCAACCGGCGCAGCGACGCGGGCCTGCTGACCGCGCTCGAGCATCTCCACGGCGGTGCGGCCCTGGGGCACAAGGAGATCACCGTGCACCGGGTGGCGGCGACCAGGCCGTTCTCGCGGCTCTCCGGCGCGTCGGAGCGGGTCACGCCCCTGCGACTGCGGTGCCTGCCGCGCAGTGGTGCGGGTCCGCTCAACAAGTCCGGGTATCCGACGGTCGGCCGCCAGCGGGAACGGGTCGCCGTCGACGTGGCCGCCGATATCGTCGGCCTGCTCGAATCCGGGGTGCTCATCGACGCGGGCACACCCGGCGAAAGGCCCATCGGACCGGGCGATATCGCGGTCCTGGTCCGCAACCGGAACCAGCTGGAAATGGTGCGCACCGAACTCGAGGCGGCCGGTGTCGCCTCGGTGCTGGCGGGCGGCGCGAGCGTGTTCGGCACGCCCGCGGCCACGGAATGGCTATGGGTGCTGCACGCTCTGGAACAGCCGCACCGCGCCGACCGAGTCCGTCTGGCCGCCGGCACCGCCCTGCTCGGGCTGAGCGTCGAGGAAATCGACGCCGGGGGAGCGGATCTGGTCGGCCGCCTCAGTGCCGAACTGCGCGACTGCGGCCGGCTGTTCGCCCGCGCGGGCTTCGCTGCCGTAGCCGAAAAGCTCAGCGCCGAAACCGCATTGGCCCCTCGCCTGCTCGCTCTCGAGGGTGGCGAGCGCCAGCTCACCGACCTGCGCCAGATCGCACAGCTGCTCGACGACGCGGCCTTGCGCGAGGGCCTGGGCCTGTCGGCGCTCACCCGCTGGCTGGCCGACCGGGTGCGCGATCCGGCCTCCGGCAGCGTCGCCGACCGCAGCCGCCGCCTGGACCGCGACGCCGCGGCCGTGCAGGTCGCGACCGTGCACGCCAGCAAGGGCCTCGAATTCCCGGTCGTGTACCTGCCTTTCGCGTGGGACGCGGCCAAACTGCGCAATCCGCCCACCCTGCTGTTCCACGACGAGCAGGGCCGGCGCGTCCTCGATGTCGGCGGCCCCGACGCGCCCGGCTACAGCTCCCGCCGCCTGCGCGCCGAGGCCGAGGAGCAGGCCGAGGAACTGCGCCTGCTGTACGTGGCCCTCACCCGGGCCGGCGCGCAGATCGTGGCCTGGTGGGCCCCCGCCTACGACACCCAGACCGCGCCTCTGCACCGCATGCTGCTGGGCCGCGAGCCCGGCAGTCCGGCCGTCGCCGACAAGACGCCGGTGCCCGCGGATTCCGTACTGCTGGAACGCATCCGGGAGTGGGCCGCCACCGCCGCGCCGGGCGTGATCGCCGTCGAGCCGGTGCGCGAGATCACCCGCGCCCGCCTGCCCCTCGACGCCACCGCCGCCGCCACCGAGCCTTTGGCGGCCGCCCACTTCGGCCGTGCCCTCGACCAGGCGTGGCGACGCACCTCCTATTCGGCTCTGACGGCGGGCGCGCACGACGCCCTGCCCGCCGCCGACCTGCCCGAGGGCAGCGGAGTCGCCGACGAACCGGCCACCCCGTCCGTGCTCGCCGAGGACCTCGCCGCCTTCGTGGGATCCCGGCCGTCGCTGATGAACTCGCTGCCCTACGGTGCGGAGTTCGGCACGCTCGTGCACGAGGTCCTCGAATACGTCGACACCGACGCGCCCGACCTGGCCGCCGAGATCCGCGCCCGTGTGCTGCACGCGGTGAGCGAGCAGATGTTCGACGCCGACCCGGACGTCCTGTCGGGCGCGCTGCTGGCGGTCATGCACACGCCCATCGGTTTCGGCGCGCTCGCCGACTTCTCGACCCGGGATCGCCTGAGCGAGCTCGACTTCGAGCTCCCGCTGGCCGGTGGCGACCTACCGGTCGCGCGGGTGACCGTCCCGCGCATCGCCGACCTGCTGCGCCGCCACCTGCCCGCCGACGATGTCTTCGCCCCCTACGCCGACCAGCTGGCCCACCTCGACGACACCCCGCTGCGCGGCTACCTCACCGGCAGCATCGACGCCGTGCTGCGCACCACCGGACCGCGATTCGTGGTCGTCGACTACAAGACCAACCGTCTCGGCACCGGCGACCTCACCGTCGCCCACTACACCCACGAGCGCATGGCCGCGGAGATGATGCGCTCGCACTACCCGCTGCAGGCCATCCTGTATTCCGTTGCCCTGCACCGGTATCTGCGCTGGCGGCTGCCCGGCTACGATCCGGCCGCACACCTCGGCGGCATTCGCTACCTGTTCGTGCGCGGCATGGTCGGACCCGACACCCCGGACGGCTGCGGGGTTTTCGACTGGCTCCCGCCCGCGGACCTGATCGTCGAGCTGTCGGCCCTGCTGGCAGGGGACCCGGAGGTGGCGCGATGACCGCGATCCAGCTGGCGCAGCGCGGCACCGGCCCGCTGCAGGTGTTCAATGCCGCCGGGGTGCTGTCGGCGGCCGATGTGCATGTGGCGCTGCGGCTCGCGCGGCTGGGCGGCGAGCGGTCCCCGGCCGTCGTCTTCGCCACCGCGCTGGCCGTGCGCGCGGTGCGATCCGGGTCGGTGTGCCTGGAGGTCCGGCGCATGCACGAGATCGGTGTCGACGCCGAGGGCGCCGAGGAATCGGCGATCGACCCGGCCACCCTGCCGTGGCCGGAGGTGGAATCGGTCATCGCGGCGCTGCGGGTGAGTCCGCTGGTGACCGGCAGCCCGTCCGGGCCGCTACGCCCGCTGCGGCTCATCGACCCGCCCGGCGCGAACGCCTCGGGCCCGCTGCTCTACCTCGACCGGTACTACCGGCAGGAAGAGACCATCCGCCGCGTCCTCACCGAACGC
Source organism: Nocardia sp. NPDC046763 (assembly GCF_040645495.1). Taxonomy (NCBI): domain Bacteria; kingdom Bacillati; phylum Actinomycetota; class Actinomycetes; order Mycobacteriales; family Nocardiaceae; genus Nocardia; species Nocardia sp. NPDC046763. Next base: position 168,906 of record NZ_JBEYYI010000003.1, read on the forward strand.
GCCGCCACCCATCCCATGGTGGACGCCGAACTCGTGCGGCGCGAACTGGATCGGCTCTTCCCCGACCACGCCGGACCGGGCGAACCGCCGGACCGGCAGCGGCTGGCGGCCGCCCTGGCCACCACCCAGTGGACCACCGTGATCGCGGGCGGCCCCGGCACCGGCAAGACCCACACCATCGCCCGCGTACTGGCCCTGCTGGTCGCACACCAGCAGGCCGTGCCCGGCGCGCCCGCCCTGCGCATCGCCCTGGCCGCCCCGACCGGCAAGGCCGCCGCCCGCATGCAGGAATCGGTGCGTGAGCAGGCGGGCGAGATCGGGCTGCCCGAGTTGACCGCCGCCACCCTGCACCGCCTGCTGGGCTGGCAGCGCGCCGGCGCGGGCCGGTTCAAGCACAACGAGTTCAACCGGCTGCCCTACGACGTCATCGTGGTCGACGAGACCTCCATGGTGTCGCTGACCATGATGAGCCGCCTGCTCCCCGCCGTGCGGCCCGACGCCCGCCTCGTGCTGGTCGGCGACCCGGACCAGCTGGCCTCGGTCGACGCGGGCGCGGTGCTCGCCGACCTGGTCGCGGGACCCGTTCCGGGACAAGCGAATCCGGCGCTGGAACGCATTCTCGGCGGCGACCCGGCCGCCTCCGCCGCCCATCCGGACGCCCTGTCCGGGCGTGAGCGGGAACGCCTGCGCGGCGGCATCGTCCGGCTCACCCGCGGCCGGCGCTTCGGTGGGCGCATCGCGGAGCTGGCCGTCGCGATCCGGGCCGGTGACGCGGACTCCGCCCTGGCCCTGCTCGCCGACGGCGGCGACGAACTGTCGCTCTACGCGCCCGACGACATCACCGAGGTTCGCGCCGACGTCCTGCGCGCCGCCCGTGAGGCCACCGACGCCGCCGTCGACGGGAACGCGACCGCCGCGCTCACCGCGCTGGAATCCCATCGTCTGCTGTGCGCCCACCGCCAGGGCCCCTACGGTGTCGAACGCTGGGATCGCCTGGCCGCCGGGTGGGTCACCGCCGCGGGGATCAGCGCTGATCCCGGTGCCGGGCACTGGTATCCGGGCCAGCCGCTGCTGGTCACCGCCAATGACCACGAGGCCCGCATCTACAACGGCGACACCGGTGTCATCGTCCGCGCGGCCGACGGCACCCTGCGTGCCGCCCTGCAGCGCGGCACCGAGCCCTACCTGGTGCACCCCACCCAGTTCCCCGGCGTGACCACCGTCTACGCCATGACCATCCACCGCAGCCAGGGCAGCCAGTACGACACCGTCTCGGTCGTGCTGCCCGGACCGGAGTCCACGCTGCTCACCCGGGAACTGCTGTACACGGCCATCACGCGCGCCCGGCGTCACGTCCGCATCCTCGGCACCGAGGAATCCATCCGCTCCGGCATCGCCCGCCGGGTGCTGCGCGCCAGCGGCCTGCGCAACCGGGAGTGACTCGCCGCGTCGACCTCGGCACACCGGGCCGCCGCCGGAGTATTACGTGGTAGTCGGCCTGCGGTGGCGCGATCGGCGTAGCGTGGACGGGGTCCGATACGGCTGTCGCCGTGGTCTTTCGGAGTGCATACGGCCGAAGAAGGCGCGTGCGGCCGAAAGCGGAAGGTTGCCCATGGCCGAGTGGGAAGGCGAGCGGACCACGGATGCCGTGGTGTCCGCGGACGGTACCAGGATCGCCTACGTGACCGAGGGAGCGGGGCCGGGGGTGATCGTCGTCCCGGGGTTGCTGTCGCTGGCGCACGGGTACAGCGGGTTCGCCGACGCGCTGGCCACCGCGTTCACGGTGCACACGATCGAGCGGCGCGGGCGCGGGGACAGTGGCCCGCAGCGGCCCGGCCACGGTGTCGAGGACGACTGCGCGGATGTGCGTGCGCTCCAGGACAAGACGGGTGCGGCGTTCCTGGTGGGGCATTCGTACGGCGGGTTCGTCGCCCTCGAGGCGGCGCGGAACGATCCGGGCATCCGGAAGGTCGCGGTGTACGAGCCGGGCCTGTCGGTGCGGGGTTCGATGCCGGCCGACTGGATGCGTCCCTACGAGAAGTACCTGGCCCAGGGCAAACCCTTCGACGCCTTCGTCGAATTCATCCGTGCGATCGGTCCGGACAGCGCGCGCAAGGTCCCGCGCTGGATGTTCCGCCGCATGATGCCGATGTTCATGAACGCGCCCGAGATGGACATGGTCATCGGGCAGCTGGCGCAGAACCTCACCGAGCACCGCCAGTATGTGCGGTTCGACGGTACCTACCGCCACTACGCCGAGATCACCGCCGAGGTGCTGCTGCTCGAGGGCGACCGGGATCGGCGCGCGTGGACGGCCTCCGATCAGGAGCTGCTGGCCTCGGTGATCCCGCACTGCGATCGCGTCACCGTGCCGGGACTCGACCATTTCGGCATCGACAAGGGCGATCCGGATCGGGTGGCGGGCTTGGTGGGCGAATTCTTGTCGCGTTCGTAGTGGGTTCGCTCACCGCGGTCGATAGGCTGGGGCTATGGCCACTACGCCCGAGCACGTCGACGTGCTGATTGTCGGGGCCGGACTGTCCGGTGTCGATGCCGCCTACCATCTGCAGCGCGCCTTCCCGTGGCGGACCTACGCCATTCTGGAGATGCGCGAGGCCAGCGGCGGCACCTGGGATCTGTTCCGCTACCCGGGGATTCGCTCCGACTCGGACATGTTCACCCTCGGCTACCGGTTCCGGCCGTGGCTGGGGGAGAAGGCCATCGCCGACGGCGACTCGATCCTGGAGTATGTGCGCGACACCGCGGCCGAGAACGGAATCGACGCGCACATCCGCTACCGGCACAGGGTGGTTCGGGCGGAATGGTCCTCGGCGGACAACCGCTGGACCGTCACCGCCGACCATGACGGCCGGTCGGTCACCATGACCGCGAATTTCCTGTTCAGCTGCTCGGGCTACTACCGCTACGACGAGGGCTACACCCCGGACTTCACAGGCACCGAACGTTTCCCGGGCCCGATCATCCACCCGCAGCACTGGCCCGGCCATGTCGATGTCGAGGGCAAGCGGGTGATCATCATCGGCTCCGGCGCCACCGCCGTCACCCTCGGCCCCGCCCTGGTCGAGGAGGGCGCGCACGTGACGATGCTGCAGCGGTCGCCCTCGTACATCATCTCCCTGCCCTCCCGCGACGGCTTCGCCGACCGCGCCCGCGCATACCTGCCCGCGCGCCTCGCCTACGGCCTGGCCCGCGCCAAGAATGTCGCCCTCAGCACGCTGATGTACCAACTGTCGCAACGCTATCCGAAGCGCATGCGGGGCTGGATCCGCGGCTGGCAGCAACGCTGGCTGCCCGACGGCTACGACATCGACACCCACTTCAACCCCACCTACGAGCCGTGGGATCAGCGACTGTGCCTGTCGCCCAACGGCGATCTGTTCCGCGCCATCCGCGAGGGGCGGCTGGATCTGGTCACCGACCGCATCGAGACCTTCACCGAGACCGGCCTGCGCCTCGACTCCGGCCGCGACCTCGAGGCCGATATCATCATCACCGCAACGGGTTTGAACCTCATCCCCTTCGGAGGCATCGAACTGGTGGTGGACGGCCGCAAGGTCCACCTCCCGGACACCATGGCCTACAAGGCCACGATGCTCTCCGATGTCCCCAACTTCGCCTTCATCATGGGCTACACCAACGCCTCCTGGACGCTGAAGGCGGATCTGGTGTGCGAGTATGTGGTTCGCCTGCTGCGCCACATGGACGCCCACCGCTACGCCACGGCGACCCCGGTGCGCGACCCGTCCATCGGCACCGCGCCCTTCCTGAACTTCGAGCCCGGCTACGTGCTCCGGGCCCTCGACATCCTCCCCAAAACGGGCGACCGCGCCCCCTGGCGCCTCTACATGAACTACCTCCGCGACCTCCCCAAACTTCGCTACGGCCGAATCACCGACCCCGCCATGCGTTTCGAGCGGGCCTGACCCCAGTGGAAGCAAATCCAGTGCAGCTCAGGTGATCAGCTCTTCCGGGTGGGGCGACTGACGGGCAGTGACCGCCCCGTCTCCAGCAGGGATTTCAGGTCGCTGAGCATGAACGGGTAGCCGCCGCCGAAGCCTTCCGATTCCAGATCGCCGGAGGCGATGATCGAGATGAGCGGGGCGCCGGCCACATCGTGGATGACGGTCAGGGCGCAGGTGCCGTCGCCGCGATCACGAATCTCGTATCGCAGATAGGTTTCCGGCTGTGCGGCAAGGCTCTCATCGCCCAGGAAACGGATGCGGGCACCCCACGACACCGGCGGATCGTAGTCGGTGACCGTGCCGCGGATGATGACCTCCGGCTCGCTGTCGATCGGACGAGGTCCGGAGGGAGCGAACACCGTGAAGGCACCACCGACCCGAGGTTCGATCACGCTGCGGCCGCCGAATCCGTAGCGCACGGTCCAGTCGGGATCGGTCACGGCTTGCCAGATCCGCATGGCCGGTGCGGCGATGATCACGCGATGGATCTGTGTCGTCTCCGGGCGCGCACGCGAGAGGACGTCCTCGAAGCTCACGATTCCAGGTCCTTCTTCAGATCGGCCAGCGCGGAGAGTTGTTGCTCGGTGAATTTGTCGATCCATCGATCGTGAATCAGCCGGATCGGCACGGGATTGAGGTAGTGCAACTTCTTTCGCCCGCTGCGGACCGCCGTCACCAAGCCCGCTTCCTCGAGCAGGCGGAGGTGCTTGCTGATGCCGAAGCGGGTCATTTCCAGCCCCGATTCCAGCTCGGTCAGCGTCTGGCCGTCTTTGGTGAACAACGCGTCCAGGAGATGCCGTCGGGTGCGATCGGCCAGCGCCTTGAACACCACGTCCTCGTCCACGCCCCCACTCTATACGAGACCAATCGGTCACATGATCGTTGACATGTGACCATTTGGTCACCTATCGTCGGAAACATGAAGCGCTACATAGTTCTCTATCTCGCACCCCTCTCGGTCGCCGAACGATTCGCCCAGGCCACACCTGCGGAAGCCGCGAAAGGCATGCGGCTGTGGGCGGATTGGAGCAACCGGATCGGCGCCGGCCTCGTCGACGCGGGCAAACCCCTCGGCAATGCGCGCCGCATCACGCCGGCCGGTATCACCGAGACCGACAGTGGAGTGATCGGAATGTCCATCCTCCAGGCCACCTGCATGGACGAGGCGCTGGAAATGGTCGACGATCACCACCACCTGCACTGGGCCGAGCAGTGCGAAATCGTCGTCCTCGAAGAACAACCCATTCCCGAGCTGCAGCACTGAAACAGTGAGCTGACCGAGCCGATCAGTGCTTCAGCCGCACTCGGGTACGTGGATGGTCACGGTGTCGGCGGTGCGACGGCCGGCTCGGTGTTCGGCGAGTCCCATTTTGCGGCGATGGGTTTCGTGGCCGCATGCCGCGCCGGGCGGCGAGTTCGGGCTGGGCGGTGTGGCGTGCCGGGCCCACCATCTGCCGACCTGGTGGTGGCCGAGCCTCGCCTCGAGGGGCGCAGCTAGACGGCGCGACGGCTTCGTATGGCTGCGTTGATCAGTTCGCGAGCCGAACGGCCGTAGACCGCTTGCGCTTGCAATGCTTTCCACACGCGCTCGTACAAGGTCAGCTCGGTGGCCGTGACGACCGTCAGTTCGGCGCTCACGGTTTCGATCAGCGCGAGGCGATTGTCGAAGAGGTCGAATGATGTTGTGATGTAGGTGAATTCGGCCTCCTTCGGGACGATTCCGAAGAGCACGCGCGGCATGTCGAACGCTGAATCGAGCAGGTATTGAAGCTGATCCACCATCACAGCGGAGTTTGCGACCGTCGTGTACAGGGCCGACTCATCGGCCAGCAGATTGAATCGGTGTCGCGGCTTCTGGAGTACTTGCTTGCGTTCCATCCGAGCGGAGACGGCCTCGTCGAGGTCGTCCGGAGTGCCCAGGAACCGAATGCACTGGGCCAGAACGGCACGTGCGTAGTTCTCGGTCTGCAATAGGCCGGGGAGAACGACTGGCGCATAGGTCCGTTGGAGTGCGGCGCGGCTCTCGATTTCGACCTGTCGGCGCTGTCGGCGACTGTGCCCCGCTGCGGCGATCCGCTTCCACTCGGACCACTGCGCCTGGACATTGCGCAAGGTGGCAAGCAGATCGGGCAGCGTGAGGCGGGCGTCGCAGATCTCGCACCAGGTTTCGAGATCCGACTCGCTGGGCGTCTGCCTACCGAGCTCGATACGACTGGTCTTGGACTTGTGCCATCCGGCTGCGGAGCTGAGCTGGACAGCGTCGAGGCGAGCATCCTTACGGAGCTCTCGCAGACGCGCGCCCAGCGCAACACGTGCGCGCAAAACCTCGGTCACGTCGTGGCACGTCCCAGGTACTGGGCGTAGGGAGTTGCGATCCGCCAGACACGGTCTCGGATCGCGACCGTATTCGCAACGAGGACCGGATCCTGGGTGACTGCGCCGCCGATCCAGACCCCGCCTGCATCGAACAGGCTGTAGACGACCGTGCGGTCGTCGAGTAGCCAGAAATCCTCGGTGATCGCGTCGTTGGATGCCGCCACGTTCCGGGGCAGATAGCGCACGTCCTCGCCTGCCTCGACGTTGTAGCGGGTGAGGGCGAGCAGATAACGGGTATATGCCGTGTGGGACCGGGTGACGATACGCGCCCGCTGGACGCCCACTCCGCGGCCGACCATGCGACGGACCTGGTCGGTCCACGGGGTGAACCAGTCGCCGCCGGGGTCGATGGACTCGTCGGCGAGAAATGCTCTCAGCGAGTCGGTTTCGGTCTCGGCGAGGTAGTCATCGTGCGTTTCGAGGTGGAATGCGCGGGTCTTCACCTCGTCGAGCAACCGGTCGAAATCTTCACCCCCGAGGACCTGGCGCATCGGGGGTCACCTCCTGCGCGATGGGGACCTCGACTGCCGTTTCATGGCTGGGGATCTTCATGATCTCCAGGGCTTCCGGATCGGTTATCGGGGTTCCGGACAATAGGAACGTCCCGTGGCCGGTGTCCCGGAGACCAGCGATGCAGGTGCCGGGACGAACATGCACGAGCAGTCGGTGAGGGATCTCGATTCGGTTGGCGCGCATCGTCTTCCAGCCCTGCACGGCGAACGTGTTGCGATCGGTCAGATACAGGCGCGGCGATCCTTGTCCCCCGGAGGGGCCGCCGAGAAACTCAACATGCATGGCGAGAACCTTGCTCGAGTGGTTGCGTGTGAGGCCCTCGGATTTTCCCAGCTCCCTGCGATGGCGGTCAATGAACTGCGCAACTTGGCGCAACTCTCTGGCCTCGCGGCCCTGCGCGGCCCTACTTTCGATGGTGCGAGCCGCAAGCGGAATCGCGTTCGCTGCCGACGAGTCCCGTATCGATGAGTCGTGAGGGGTGCATATGGCGCTGACAGAACCAGAGGCAAAGGTATTGGGAGCGTTGGCCGCGCTGGGCGTGATGGAATCGGTCACGGTCGAACGGTTGTGCGTGAGTACGGGTCTTGCCGAGACGTCGACGCGCCGTGCGTTACTGCACCTGTTACGGGCGGGCCTCGTGATGAGTGCGTCGGCTGGACCGGCCCGATGGCGTGCGACGGACCGCGGTCGGGCCGCGATCAGGCGGCCGGGCTATCGCGAATACGCGGGGACGCAACCATGACCGACTACGCAATCGGATACCTGCGCCGAGACGTATCGGGTGTGAACTGGCAGCGGGACGAGGCACGAATCCACGCCGCCGCCGACGAACGGAATTGGACCGTGATCCTCGTCGTGCTAGCCGATCCGATACGTCAGGGCGCAGCGATCAACCGCCTGATGAACCTTGCCTACGCCGAGGGGGTCGACGCGGTAATCGCGCCGAGTCTCGCCCATTTCGAGTCCGGGGACATCTCGGCGTTGGTCAAGATCGCCGACGTGGTCTGCGCCGATACCGGCAACCGGTACACGGCCCCCACGGATGCGACGGGAGACGCCGACGATCCGGTATCGATCGTGATCGGCGAGCGGTTCAGGGCTGGAGGATCATTCGGCCGGGAAGGCCGCCGGCGGCCTTGGCGCTGAAGGCTTTTACTGCTTCTTCGAGGGGGTAGACGGCGCCGACCTGGGGGCGGAGGTGGCCCTCGTCGATGAGGCGGGCGAGTTCGGTCAGTTGAGCGCGGTTGGATTCCTGGACGAAGACGACCTTGCGGATGTCGTCGCGGTCGGTGGGGAATTCGGCGGCTGCCTTGATGGTGATGAGGGTGCCGTTGGGGCGGAGCAGGATCGATGAACCGGTGAGGACGTCGCCGCCGATCGTGTCGACCACCAGGTCGGCTCGACCTGCGGCGTCGGCCAGTTGCTCGGTGTCCAGGGCGAGATAGCGGTCGGCGCCGAGTTCGGTGGCGAGCGAACGGGAGTGCTCGCGGCCGGTTCCGATGACGTGCGCGCCTGCCCAGTGCGCGAGCTGGACGGCCATCGAGCCGACCGCGCCGCCCGCACCGTGGATGACGACGGTCTGGCCCTTTTCGAGGCGCCCATGGTCGAAGAGGGATTGCCAGGCGGTGAGCCCGGCACGCGGGACCGCCGCCGCCTGGATGTGGTCCAGGGTGCGGGGTTTGCGTGCGATATTGCGGGCTTCGACGGCGACGTACTCGGCGGCCGCGCCGTTGCGCAGCTGGTCGGTGAGGCCGAAAACCTCGTCGCCGACGGCGAACCCGGCGCTGCCGTAGCCGAGCCCGGCGATCACACCCGAGACCTCGTTGCCGGGAATGACCGAGTCCCGCGGGTGGCCGGCGCGGCAGTTCCAGATGGGCCAGTCCAGTTCGTTGTGCGTGATACCGCACGCTTCGACCTTGATCAGGACGTCGCAGAGACCGGGTTTCGCGTCGGGGACATCCTCGTAGACCAGTCCGTCGATGCCGGGCTCGCGGGTGCGAATAGCCTTCATACTCAGCTCTTTTCGTTGTACCAACGAAATCGACGATAGGACGGGATGATGCGCGGTGTCGGCTAATTTCCTGGGAATTCGACGGCCGGATCCTGATCCGAGCCGAGCAGGAAGTGGCCCAGGAACACGACGTCCTCGTCGAGTGCGTCGAACTGGGCGATGCGCACCGCTTCCGGCTCGAAGAACACATCGCCCGGCCGCAGCACGACCAGCGGTTCGCCCTCGATCCGGTAGGCCACCGAGCCGGACACGATGCTGCCCACCACGGGACCATTGTGCGTGTGCAGGCCGGCCGCCGTGCCCGCGGGCATGGAGATGCGGCGGGTCTGGATGCGGTCGGTGTGCTTGGCGGGCGTCACCGTGACGTCCTGGACGATGGCGCGGGTGACGGCCGAGAAGGATTGGGGCGGCGTGGTTTCCGGCATGCGCGGAGCCTAGCCCCGAGGCGGCATTGTTGGCTAACCGGCTGGACAGGTTAGTCCTGGGTGGATTCGAACAACCCCGGAATGGTGAGCGCGTATTCGACATCCGCGCGCGTGCCGAGCATGGTGAGCACCCCGCGGATCATGGTCAGCCGGGCCGCATCGATGGTGGCCTGATCGGGTTCGCCGTGCGGTGCGTCCGCGGAGATGCGGTAGACGACGAATTCGCAGGTCTGCAGTGCGGTATCGAGGTCGAGATCGGTGGGTGCGGGCCGCCCCAGGCCGGTGATCTTGGCGCGCACCAGGACCCGGATGTCGTCGATGGCCTGCACGCGATAGGCCGACACCGGCGAGCCCGGATCGTGCAGCTCGGCGAACAGTGGCGCCAGCATCGGGCCGTGACCGCCCGCCCAGTGCAGATACGCCTCGATCATATTGATGCCGAGTTCGACGGGTTGCTCGCTGCGTTCCAGCGCGGACCGGATGCCGCCGACCAGATCCTCGTTGGAGACCGTGAGCACCGCGTGCAGCGGCTCGACGGCGTTGGCGAAATAGCGGTAGAACGTGGGCCGCGCCAGCCCGGCCTTCTCGATGATCCGTGCCACGCTCAGTCCGCGCGAACCCTGCTCGGCGAACACCTCGGCGGTAGCCAGCACGATACGGGCGCGCACCTGGTCGGCCTGCTTCTCCGTCTGCGGCGGGCGGCCGCGGCGGGCCGGGGCGCCCTCGCCCGCTGGAGGGCTTGACATGGTGTGTGTCACGTCCATTAATCTAACACCAGTGTTCATGTAACACCGATGTTCAGTTAATAATGGATTTCACCCGCACCCGACTCCTCGAGAGGGCGACCAATGACGACTGCCCCGCAGCTCGCCGCCGCCGATGCGCTGCCTTTTGACCTGGTCCAGCGCCTGCTCGGCCACGCCGTCGCGGGCGGAGCGCCCTCGGTGGAGGTGTTCGCGCCCGCCACCGGCGCCAAGATCACCGACCTGCCGCAGTCCTCGGTCACCGATATCGAGGCCGCCTTCGCCACCGCGCGCGCCGCGCAGCAAGAGTGGGCGAAGGTAGCGGTCGGGGAGCGGGCCGCACTGCTCGGCCGCATCCACGACCTGGTGCTCGCCGAGCAGGACACCATCCTCGACATCATCCAGCTCGAGACCGGCAAGTCCCGGGTGCATGCCTTCGACGAGGTCTCCGACGTCGCGGTGAACACCCGCTACTACGCCGCCGAGGGCAAATCGATTCTGGCGCACCGCAAGCCGCGCGGCGTCATGCCGGTCCTCACCCAGGTGGAGGTGCGCAACCGGCCCAAGGGGGTGGTCGCGGTCATCTCGCCGTGGAACTACCCGCTCGCGCTGGGCGCCTCCGACGCGCTGCCCGCGCTACTGGCCGGCAATGCCGTCATCGGGCGGCCGGACAACCAGACCGCGCTGACCCTGCTCTGGGCCATAGATATCGCCGAGCGCGCCGGTCTGCCCAAGGGCCTGTGGCAGGCGGTGCTCGGGCGGGGCGCGGTGGTCGGCACCGAGGTCATCGCGCGCGCCGACTACGTGGACTACACCGGATCCAGCGCCACCGGCCGCACCATTGCCCAGCAGGCCGGGGAGCGGCTCATCGGGTATTCGCTCGAGCTCGGCGGCAAGAACCCGCTGCTGGTGCTCGCGGACGCCGACGTCTCGTCCGCCGCCAAGATCGCGGTGCGGGCCTGCTTCGCCTCGGCCGGGCAGCTGTGCGAATCGATCGAGCGAATCTATGTGCACGACACGGTATACGACCGGTTCATCACCGAATTCGTGGCCCACACAAAGAAACTGGGCCTCGGCCGGACCCTCGACTACAGCTACGAGATCGGGTCGCTGACCTTCCCGCGTCAGATCGACACCGTCAGCAAGCACGTCGACGACGCGGTCGCCAAGGGCGCGACGGTCCTCGCCGGCGGTAAGGCGCGACCGGACCTCGGCCCCTACTTCTACGAGCCCACCGTTCTCGCGGGCGTGCGCGAGGGCATGACCGTCTACCGCGAAGAAACCTTCGGACCGGTCGTGTCGGTCTACCGTGTGTCCAGCGACGACGAAGCCGTCGCCCAGGCCAACGACACCGCCTACGGCCTCAATGCCAGTGTGTGGAGCCGAGATATCGCCCACGGCCGCGAGGTCGCCGCGCGGGTGCGTGCCGGATCGGTGAACGTGAACGAGGGTTTCATCGCCGCGTGGGGCTCGGTGGCCGCGCCCTCGGGCGGGCTCGGCATCTCCGGCACCGGCCGCCGGCACGGGCCCGAGGGCCTGCTGAAGTACATCGACACCCAGACCATCGCGGTGCAGCGGGTGCTGCCCATCGCGCCGCTGCCGGGCATGTCCGAACAGCTGTGGGCCAAGACGATGACGCTCTACCTGGGCGTCATGAAAACACTGCGGCAGAAGTGATTCCGTAGATCATTCGACAGGGGTACAGCGGGGTATGAAGACCGTAGCGGGCAAGAAGATCCTGGTCACCGGGGCGGCTATGGGCCTGGGCAAGTCGTTCGCGCAGCGCGCGGTGGCCGAGCAGGCCGCCGACGTGGTGCTGTGGGACGTCAACGAGCGGGCGCTCGAGGAGACCGCGGCCGAGCTGGCGGCGCTGGGCGGCAGCCGGATTCACCACTATGTGGTGGACGTGTCCGACCGCGACGCCATCGCCGAGGCGGGCGCGGCCGTGCGCGCCGAGGTCGGCGGAATCGACGTGCTGGTCAACAATGCGGGCATCGTGCGCGGCAACGGGTACTTCTGGGAGACCGGCAATCGTGCCGACATCGACAAGACCATGGCGATCAATTCGCTTGCGCCCATGTACATCGCGCTCGAATTCCTGCCCGCCATGGTGGCGAACAAGGGCGTCGAGGGCCGCGTGCTGAACATCGCCTCCTCCGCCGGGTTGGTGGCCAATCCCCGCATGAGCGTCTACGCGGCCTCCAAGTGGGCGGCGCTGGGCTGGTCGGACTCGGTACGCCTGGAGCTCGAGCAGTCCGGCAACGAGCACGTGAAGTTCACCACGGTCTGCCCGACCTACATCAACACCGGAATGTTCGACGGCGCCAAGGGCTTCTGGTTCACTCCGATCCTGGACCAGGAGGAAGTCGTCGACACCTCCTGGACCGAGATGAAGAAGGGCTCCGCCCTGGTCGTCCTACCCTGGACCTCCCGCCTCAACCGCGCCATCTCCGGGCTGCTACCGCTCAAGGTCCGCGACTTCTACCTCAACACGGTGGGCGTCTACCACTCCATGGACGAATTCACCGGCCGCAAGAGCGATTCGAGCCGGATCGGCGCAAAGTGAACGAATCGATCCAGCCGGGGCCGGTGCCGCAGAATCCGCGGCACCGGCCCCGTGCCGTTCCCTGGTCGGGAATGACGAAACCATGACCGACGTTGTGACGGGGTGACGCCCTTGCTCGACTCGCCCTATCGTGCATGCATGCAGATCTCGGCTCGAGAGTGCGCTTCCGGCAAAGGATATTTCGTGGCCGCCGACGCGGTGGGCGCGGCCGAACGATGAGATGGTGCGATGGACACCCAACTCCCTGAGACAGAGACCGTGGCCGACCTCCTCGGCCACTACCTTCCCGGTTGCCGGATCGATTCACTCAGAATTCTCGGCGAAGGACAGGACAATACGTCCTATGAGATCAACGGTGAATTGATCCTCCGATTCAGCAAGCAGGACAACTCGGATCGCCGCGCCGAACTGGTGCTCGGCGAAGCACGGCTGCTCACCGCGATCGCGACGATATCTCCGGTACCGGTCCCCACACTGGTCTTCGTCGCTCCCGAGTCAGGATGTCTGGCCTACCCCAAACTCGGCGGTCGGCCGATCATCGACCTGCCGTCCGACCTCAGGATCACCCACACCGCAACGATTGCCGCCACCGTGGGCGAGGTACTGTCCGCACTGCACACCATGCCGGAGCAGGTCGGTGACCTCGTCGAGATCGACGTTCAGCCAATGCAAGCCTGGCTGGCCGAGGCCGCGGACACCTACGCCGATCTCACCACCGCCATACCGGCGAGCCACCGTCGCGCGGCCGAAGCCTTCCTCGCCGCACCACCTCCGCCCGAGTGCGGTCACACCGTGTTCTCCCACAATGACCTGGGTATCGAACACATCCTCTTCGATCCTCGTGTTGCCCGCGTCACGGGCATCATCGACTGGAGCGACGCAGCGTTGGTAGACCCCGCCTACGACTTCGGACTCCTTTACCGCGACCTCGGATCCACCGCCCTGGACATCGCGGTCGACACCTACCGAACCCGCATCCCGCAGAGCGAAGAAATCCACGCCCGCGCCCAGTTCTACGCCCGCTGCAGCGTTTTCGAAGACCTCGCCTACGCACTCCGCACCGGGCACACCACATACCTCGACAAAAGCCTCGATTCCCTGCAATGGCTGTTCCCCGCCAGCCACTGACCAATGCCAGCTCAGAAATATCCGCATACCCAGAATGCCGACTCTATATCCATGGCGAGTGAGGTTCTCATGCCTGCCGCACACTCGTACTGGCCGAAGCGGCCATAGCGAGTGTGCCGGTGGCCGGAACCTGGTGCGGTACCGAACGTCCGTTACTGCTTGCGGGCTCAGTGGCGATCGAACCAGCGGGTAGGACAGCGATGTGTAAGCATCGGTGCCATGTCGATCTCAGTGGAATCCATCGCTCATATCCGCCTCACGGTCTGCGACATCGAGCGATCACGGTCCTTCTACGAGAGGGTTTTCGGATGGCCTGTGGCGCTGGAGATTCCGGCCGACGCCGATGCTGAAACACGGCAGCGGCTCAGTTTCCTCTACGGCGGAGTGATCTACCGCATGGAGCACGGATTGCTCGGGTTGCGTCCCGCCGGTACCGATCGCTTCGACGAGAACCGCGTCGGGCTCGACCATCTCGCGTTCTCGGTCGGGTCCCTGGCCGCCCTGGAGGCCGCCGCCGCACACCTCGATGCCTGCGGTGTAGTGCGCGGGGACATCAAGGACATTGGCGTCAGCTACATCCTGGAGTTCCGAGACCCTGACAACATCGCGCTGGAGTTGATCGCTTCGAAATAGGGCCAACGGGACGCCTCGACATCCGGCGGGACGGCCAGGCTGCACGACCGTCCCTGGGCGCTGACCGAACATCCTGTGATGGCGCATCGCGCGCTGACCGAATCCGCCGATCTCAGTAGGTGATCACGGCGCGGGACCGCACAGCGCCGCTGGCCACGCGTTCGTAGGCGTCGGCGGCGTTCGCCAGCGGGTAGGTCTCGACCATCGGTGTCACCGTGCCGGTGGCGACGAATTCGAGTGCCTGGGTGAGGTATTCGAAGCCGCCGTGGGTCGCGCCGATGATCTGGTTGCGGTTGACCACGAAATTGATGCCGGTCTCGGGCGGCGGAATGATGAAGTCGGTATCGTGCGGCAGACCGACCAGCACCATCCGCCCTTCCGGTCGCAACCCGTGCATGCTGTCCATGGCCGCGCGGTTGGAGTTGCCCGTCATCAGGATGACGTCCGCGCCGCCCATCGCTTTCAGTTCCTCGCCGTTGGAAACCACGTCGTCCGCACCCAGTTTCCGTGCCAGTGTCTGCTTGTCCGGTGAATGCGTGATCGCGATCGTCTCGAACCCGGCCGCCTTCGCATACTGCACCGCCATGTGTCCGAGCCCACCGATACCCAGCACGGCGACCCGCTCGTGCGGCTGCGGATTGCCCGCGCACAACGCACTCCACGTGGTGTAGCCGGCGCAGGCGACCGGGGCGGCCAGCTCGAAAGACAAACCCTGCGGCAACAACACCGTGGCAGCCTCGGGCGCGGCGAGATACTCGGCATGCCCGCCCTGGACGCTGAACCCGCTGGTTTTGGGTGCGGCGCAGCTCAATCCGGCCACCCCGGTGACCGGCTTGTTGCGCCGACAGTACTCACACCGGCCGCACGTCTGCAGAATCCAGGTCGTCGCGACCCGGTCGCCGACCACTCGCGAGTGCACGCCCTCGCCCACCGCGACGATCTCGCCGACCGTCTCGTGCCCGACGACCCCGGGCACGCCCGTCGGGATCACCCCGGTGGTGGACCAGATGTCGGTGTAGCAGATACCGCTGGCCCGCACCCGGATCAGTACCTCGCCGGGACCCGGTTCCGGCCTGGGCAGTTCGCGCACCTCCCAGTTCGCATCGACCGCCGGTACGTAGGCGGCCCGCATCGTCGCTGTCATTTCCGTCATGGTCGTGAATGCTGTCCGGCGGTGCTGGCATCGCGCTGTCAGCCACTGCCAGCGGGCGCCTCACAGGTCCCCGCTGTGCACGCACATGTCGACGAGCGGATGTCAGCGGGCAAATTTTGCGATGGCCTGCGCGGTGACCGGGGTGAAGAGATTGATCAGGTTGCCGTCGGGGTCGCGAATCAGCAATGACCGATTCCCCCACGGCATCGTGGTGGGCTCGTTGACGAAATCGTCGACTGTTCCCCGCAACCGCCGGTAGTGGGCATCGACGTCGGGGACCAGGAACTCGATGATCGCGGTGTGGTTGTCGGCTGGGCGCGCGCTGTCGGCCGCGAACAATGCGACGGTGCGGGTGCTTCCGATCGCGAGGGTGCCGGCCGGTGTGACGATTTCGGCGAAATCCGGTGTCGCCCAGGTAGCTTCGACACCGGTGAGGTGCTGATAGAAGCCGACCAGCCGTTGGATGTGGCCTGTGATCAGACGGATCGAGACGAGATTCATCGCGTACTCCCTGTTGTTGGCTGGGGCGGAGGTTGCATCGCCCGCAGGCCACGTTAGATCCGATACCGGACAGTTTCCGCCCGGTATGGATGCGAGAATTTCCTGATGACACGCCCCACCGCCCGAGTGCTGGCCCTCCTCGAGCTGTTGCAGACCGGCGGCACCCATACCGTCGGCGAACTCGCCGGACGGCTCGGCGTCGATGAACGCACCGTCAGGCGATACGTCACCCATCTCACCGACCTGGATATCCCCGTTCGATCGGTGCGGGGCCGCTACGGGGGATACCGGCTCGCCCCGGGGTACCGAATGCCGCCGCTGATGCTGACCGATGACGAAGCGGTGGCCGTATTGCTCGGACTCCTCACCAGCCGCGGCGTCGGCCGATCGACAACCGCCGCCCACGCGGCCGACAGCGCTACGGCCAAACTCCGTCGCGTCCTGCCTCCGCATCTGACGGCCCGTCTGGACGCACTGATGAACACCGCCGAATTCACGGCCGACGCCCGCTCGGAGGTGGCCGTCGAGACCGCCGTCCTCCTCCGGCTCGCCGAGGCCACCGGCGAGCGCCGACCGGTCGCGATCGGTTATACCGACCGGAATGGGCGCCGCAGTGAGCGGACCGTACACCCATACGGGCTCGTCGCCCACTCCGGCCGGTGGTACCTGACGGGGATGGACAGCAAAAGCGACGAACTACGTCAGTTCCGGCTCGACCGCATCACCGCGGTGACCACACTGCCCGGAACGTTCGCTCCGCCAGCCGGATTCGAGCCGACCGCGCATCTGCTGTCCGCACTGGCCACGGCGCCCTATCGGCACGAGGTATCGATCCGAGTTCAGGGCACCCGCGCCCAGGTCGGCCCCCTGCTCCCCGCGACGATCGCGACCGTGCACGAGATCGACTCACCGTCCGCTGACGCCCACCCGTGGGTCCGGGTCCGAATCCGAGCCGAACAGCTCGACTGGATTCCCCCCGTCCTGGCCGGTCTGAATCGGCCGTTCGTCATCGAACACCCCGACATACTCAACGACGCCGTGCGCGCCCTGGCCCGCCGACTCACGGCAGCCGCCGACGGTCGATCCGAAGCCCACCGGTAGAGCCTGGGGCCACGCAGTGCGAACGTGCGGGAATAGCGCTACTCGCGCTGTTCCGGCCGGCCGGCGCGCAGCGTCGGAAGCCCAACGGGCCGAGCGCCGTACGGCCTTCGGCAATGCACGCACCGATTACCGGATGGCCGGGCGAGCCTGGGCCGTCACCCGTAGGGCTCCGGCCTGATCTCGGCGGGCAGTGGCAAGTCATGGACCCGAGGTCCCGGCCAAGAGGTCTTCCGCCTAGTCGTTCTTCAGCGGAGACGACAGTGTCCAGGTCCGTCCATCGGGATCGCGGATGATCATCTCCCGGGTGCCGTAGTGGGTGTCGTCGGCCGGGGACACCACGTCGATGTCGGGGTCGACGCGCAGCTCGTCCAGGTTGTGTACGCCGAGGACGCACTGCATCCCGGGTTCCCTGCTTTCGGGCACCTCCGCGATGAAGATGGCGGGGCCGGTCGTGTTCCGGAGCTGGCCGGAGTTGTGCCCGGTGTCGAATTCCAGTTCGTAGCCCAGCGATTGGAAGAACTTCGCCGCCTTGCCCCAGTTGTGGGTCTCGAGGAAGATCATTTCGATACCGTTGGTGCTCATGGTTTTTCTCCTTCTGTGCTGAATATTTCAGTTGCGGTCATTCGAATTGCCTGACAGGACGGTGAGTTCGGTAGGCGCCGCGCCGCCGGGCGTTGGCGTCGAACCGGTGAACAGCGCCGCGGCGAGCGCGCCGACCACCAAGGCGGCGGCCGGGAGGATCATCGCCTGACCGAGGGCCGTGCTGAACCGGTCCAGCACCGCGGGCGGCAGGTGTCCGGCGACACCGGTGGACAGGGCCCCATCGCCAAGTCCGGCGGCGGCCATGCGGGCGGAAATCAGCGCGGCGACGGCCGCGCTGCCCAGTACCGAGCCCAGTTGGCGGGTGGTGTTGTACACACCGGCGCCGGCCCCGGCCTGGTGCATCGGCAGATTGCGGGTGGCGACCGAGGCCAGTGACGCCCAGATGCAGGAATTCGCCAGCCCGGCAACCACACCCGCCACCAGGAACACCGCGATCGGCGAGCTCGGCCGCATCGCGGCGGCGATTCCGAAAACCGACGCGGCGAACAGCGCGAAACCGACGGTGGGCACGACCCGCGGCGGCACCCGATCGGAGACCTTGCCGATCAGCGGTCCGGTGACCGCGGTGACGATGGCCATCGGGGCCAAGACCAGCGCCGACCGCATCGGCGACAAGTCGCGCACCGCCTGGAGGTAGAAGTACCACGGGGTCATCATCGAAGTGACCGCCACGCCCATGGCCGTGACCGCGACATTCGACAGCGCGAAGTTGCGATCACGGAACAACCGCAACGGCACCAACGGTTCGTCGGCCGTGCGCGCCTGACTTCTCACGAACAGCGCCGAAATCGCCAGTCCCGCAGCGATCATGGCCCAGGTCGTGCCGTTCCAGTGCCGGCCGTTGCCTTCCTGAAGGCCGAACACCAGCAGGAACATGCCTGCCGCCGACAGTGCGACGCCGACCCGGTCGAACCGATGCGGATGCGTTTCCAGCGTGGGTACCAGCCGCCACGCCAGCGCGAAGGCGACGACCCCGATCGGCACGTTGATGTAGAAGATCCAGCTCCACCCCAACTGGCCGACCAGCACCCCGCCCAGGATCGGGCCGACCAGCATGGCCAGGCCGGCCACCGCACCCCACAGCCCCATGGCGGCGCCACGCCGGTCCGGCGGAAAGGTGCGGGTGATGACGGCCATGGTCTGCGGCGTCATCATGGACGCACCGAGACCCTGCACGGCGCGGGCCGCGATGAGCATCTCGATGCTGCCGGACCTCGCGCACCACAGCGAAGCCGCGGTGAACACCGCCAGACCGGTCAGATAGATCTTCTTGGGGCCCAGGCGATCTCCGAGTCTCCCGGTCACCAGCAGGGGCACCGCGTAGGTGAGCAGGTAGGCGCTGGTCACCCAGATGACCTGGGTGATATCGGCGTGCAGGTCCCGCATGATGATCGGGTTGGCCACCGAGACGATGGTCGAGTCCAGCAGGATCATGAAGAATCCGATGATCAGCGCGCCCAGCGCCGGCCACGGATTGCGTTGTGCAGTCACAGGTTTCCAATCCCGGTGTCGATGCGACCGAAGGTCAGGTCTTCAGCGTCCGGTGTCTTCAGCGAGGTATGCCCGCAAGGCCTCTTCGACCAGAGCCGACAGCGACAGGCCCGTGTCGATCGAGCGGAACTTGACCTGCTTGATCAGCTCGACCGGCAGATACACGTTGAACTGTTTGACATTCTTCTCGCCCACAGGGCGATGCTAGCATGCTAGCAACCTAGTGATCTAGTGCGATCGTTTGCGGACTGTCATCGCATCTACAGCATCGGCACCACGACGAAGAGGTGCGCATACAGGTCGAGCGTCAGGGTCGCGGTCTTGTGCACGAGGGCGGGGTGTGCCGGAGTCCATGCGGCGCAACGCCGCCCACGTCAGCCACCTTGGCAGCCCGATCGAAGGCCCAGCGAAACTCGCCGAGCGGCAGTGGGCTGCCCTTGCGACTTTCGGACACCCGCGCGTCCGGATCGCGGTCGGCGGACAGCGCGGGGGCACGGAAGATCAACGGGCTTACGGACGTTCGTCTGCCGGGATGCGCGACGCAGCGCCCATGTCTACGCTCGACAACGGAAAGTCTTGTGGGCCAGCACCTTCGAATCACGATCGCAGACCACGATCATCTGCTTGCGGTCGGCGAGATCGATTCCCACGCGCAGCTGCCGAATGCAGCGCGTCTTGTTGGTCTGTTGAACCCGGTGCGCCTCAGCAGCGGGCACGCGATCAGCTCTCGTGCCGGGTCGCGTCCACGATCCACGCTGCGATCTGGGCGCGAGAGGTGAACCCGAGCTTGGACAGGATGTGCTCGACGTGGGCATCAGCGGTGCGCTGGGAGATCACCAGCCGGGATGCAATCTGTTTGTTGGTGAGCCCTTCGGCGACCAGGTCCGCCACCTGGCGTTCACGTTTGGTCAATGTCGTCCCGCTGACGGGTGGTGTGCCGGCCGGTTGTTCTTCGTTCAGCGCGTAGGCGACCGCGGCGTTGACTCTCATTGCCTGGCCGCGTCGCCACGCCGCATCGAAGCGCGCTTCACCGAGCGCGCGACGCACAATACGCTCGCAGTCGAGGTGGGCCTCGACCATCTGCGGGAAGTAGATCGCCGCGCCGGGGGAGGTCTGCATCATGTTTGCCGCAGCGCCCATCAGCACGGCGGCTCGTTGGGCGTCGGTGCCGGCCGCGATCCACGCCAGCACTTCGAGATCGAGCGCCGCGACGATCAGGCTGCGCATGCGCTGGTTGAGCCGTAGCGATTCCCGCAGTACATCCTGTGCGCGGGAGCTCTCACCCTGCTGCCACGCCGCGATCCCGGTCATCCCCAGAGCGGTCGACCGGAACAACAACTCGCCGCACGCTTCGGTGATGGACAGGATCCGCTGATGGCATTCGGCTGCCCGTCCGATGTCGCCCTGCTGCGCGTGCGCCACACCGAGCAACAGCAACGCCGCAACGTGCAGACATCCTCGCGGGTCGGAGCTCAGCACCTCGATGGCTCGGTTGATACACGACACCGCGCGCGCAGGCTCCTCGAGATAGAGAGCCAGATCGCCCTCCGCATAGGCGATCAGCGCCTGATTCATGGGCGTGGGATCGCGCTCCGCGAGCACACGCCCCTGCGCGAGCAGGGCGGCTGACGTCTGGAGGTCCCATTGCCGCGTGGCCATGAAGATGCTGGCGTGCAGCGCCCGGATCCGGTCGGTTGTCGAACGTGCGCAGGGATGGGCCAGGGCGCGGTCGAGCCAGCGGCGGCCTTCACCGAACAAGCCACGGAAACTCCAGAATACGAAGGAGGCCGCGCTGATGCGCAGCGCCGCTTCGGCTGACTGCTCGGTCGGGTCGGACATGCAGAATTCGAGTACTGCACGGATGTTCCCCTGCTCGCGGTCGAGCCGGGACATCCAGTCGAGTTGCCGGTCGCTGATCCAGTCGGCCTCGGCATCGAGCACCAGCTGTCGGTACCAGTCCCGGTGCCGACGCCGCAGATCCTCGTCCGCACCGGCCTCCCGCAGCTTGTCCTGCCCGTAGTCCCGTACGGTGTCGAGCATCCGGAAGCGGACCGCACCCGCGGGTTCTTCCCTGATCACAACCGATTTGTCCACCAGCCAGGACAGCACATCGAGCAGCTCTGCCGCCTCGGTATCGGCACCGCATACGGCCTCGACGGCGTCGAGTTCGAAACCGCCGGCGAACACCGACAACCGGGCCCACAGCCGCTGCTCGGCCGGGGTGCACAGCTGATAGCTCCAGTCGACGCACCATCGCAGGGCTTGCTGCCGTGTCGGCGCGGTGCGGTGGCCCCGGGTGAGCAGCGCGAACCGGTCGGTGAGCCGCTGCAGAATCTGGTCCGGCGACATAGTGCGCATCCGGGCCGCCGCGAGTTCTATCGCCAGTGGCAACCCGTCCAGCCGGGAACAGATCCCGGCCACCGCGGCCATGTTCTCCTCGGTCAGCGCGAAGCCGGGCACGACTGCTGCGGCGCGATCGGCGAACAGCATCACCGCATCGTATTTGCGCAGCTCTCGCAGCGTCGGCTCGCGGCCGGCGGCAGGAATGCTCAGCGGCGACAGCCGCCGCACCGCTTCTCCGCCGATATCCAGCGGCTCGCGGCTGGTGACCAGGATCCGCAACCCCGGACACGCCGACAACAACGTCTCGGCCAGGCTTGCCATCGACTTGGCAACCTGCTCGCAGTTGTCCACGACGAGCAGGGTTTCACGGGATCGCAGAAACTCGACCAGCGTGTCGTCGACCGGCCGGGCCGAATCGGCCCGCACGCCCAGCGCGGCAGCGACGATGGGAGCCACCAGCGACGGATCACGCACGTCGGCCAGATCGATCGCCCACACCCCATCGGCGAAATCGCGTCGGACAGCCGAGGCCGCCCGCATCGCCAGTCGGGTCTTGCCCACGCCGCCCATCCCGGCCAGCGTCACCAGCCTCGACACGGTCAGCAGATGCTTGAGCTCGGTCAGCTCGGCACGCCTGTTGACGAAGCTGGTCAACTCGGGCAGCAGGTTGCCGCTGCGTCCCATGGTTCGTGACGAGGTCGGCGGACGGTTCTGCGGCTCGTGGTCGCCGCCGGCGGCGGGGTCGCTGCGGGGGGCCATCTCGCCAGCTGGGTAGCCGCAGCGTTGCTGCACCTGCCGGATGGCCTCGCCGAGTTCCGCTGCGGAGGGCCGCTGCTCGGGATCGCGGTGCATCGCCGATTCCACGACGGTGCACACCTCGGCGGGGAAGCCGCTATCGCGCAGGTCCGACACCGGCCCCTGGCTGATCCGCACAAACTGGGCCACCAGTTGCTCGCCGCTGCGCCGCTCGTAGGCGGCATGCCCGGTCAGCGCACAGAACAAGGTGGCACCGAGCCCGTAGACATCGGCGGCGGGAGTCGGAGTGTGGCCCTCGAGCACCTCCGGCGCGGTGAACGCCGGCGATGCCGTCACAATGTCGGCAGCCGTTTCGAACCCGCCGGGGATGCGCGCGATTCCGAAGTCGGTGAGGGCAGGTTCACCGTAATCGGTGAACAGAATATTGCCCGGCTTCACATCGCGATGCACGATGCCCAGCCGATGCGCGCTCTCGAGCGCCCCGGCGATTCCGGCCCCGATCCGCAGCACGTCGGCCACCGGAAGCGGACCGTGCCGCCGGATCCGCGCATCCAGCGAGTCCGACGGGTAATACGGCATGACCAGATAGGGCCGTCCGCCGCTGGTGACACCGGCCTCCAGCACGGTGGCGATATTGGGATGCCCGGTCAGCCGGCCCATCGCCCGCTGCTCCCGCACGAACCGCGCCCGGTTCTCCTCGTCCAGTTCCCCGGTCAGGACCTTCACCGCAACCGTGCGATTCAACTCCACCTGCCGACAGCGGTAAACCGCACCGAAACCGCCGCAACCGATCTCTTCGGCGTCCTCGAAGCCGACCGCACGCAACTCCTCCGCTACCGTCATGCTCACGTCACGGCGGGTACGGTTCGCGGCGTCGTCGATCATCAGCCGCGCGCAATCCTCTCGGTATGGCTGTGAGCACCGGACATGATCAACTCACCTTTCGACGGTGCCCAGCCTATCGCCCATGACGAGCGGACATCCAGCTATTCGGTGGATGCGGCACGGCCGTACACGCGTGCCACCGCGCCGACCGCGAACACCGGGAAGCAATCCCATGGCGTCGATATCCGAGGCCCTCACCACCGCCCTGGTACACCGCGACCACGTTTCGCCGCTGGTGGCGGCAAGGCAGCCGACAACCATGATGTTGCATGGCAATCCTGACCCGGTTGGCGTGCGGACCGCTGTGGTGCCGTGGCTACTGGAACCGGACCCGCCGACGCGGCGCCTTGGTAGATCAGCGGGCCGTATGCATCTGAGGTCGGACGAACACGCTACTGCCGATTCAGGGTGTCTTCGCCCGGATGGGGGCTGCGCCGAGTTGTGTCGAAACTGTGCACCACGCGGACGCCACGCAGGGTGGTTCGTTACCAGCCGCGCTGTCGCCACTCCGCAAGGTGAGGGCGCTCCGCGCCGAGAGTTGTGTCATTGCCGTGCCCCGGATAGACCCAGGTTTCGTCGGGAAGTTGACCGAACAGTTTGGTCTCGACGTCGTCGATAAGGCTGGCGAACGCTCGGGGGTCGTTGTGGGTGTTGCCGACGCCCCCGGGGAAGAGGCAGTCACCGGTGAACACGTGCGGGTGCCCATGGGGATCGTCGTAGACGAGAGCAATACTGCCGGGAGTATGACCGACAAGGTGACGTGCGGTGAGTTCCACACGCCCGACCCTGATGACGTCACCGTCCTCGACGGGGACATCTGTCGACACGGGAATGCCTTCGGCGTCGTAGCGCCCGGCATAGGTACGGGCACCGGTGACATCGACGACCTCCGAGAGAGCACCCCAATGATCGGCATGTTGATGGGTGGTGACGACCGAGGCTATACCGGAGTCACCGATCAAAGTCAGCAGTGTCTTGGGCTCCGCCGCGGCATCGATCAGCAACTGTTCGTCCGTGGCGCGGCAACGGAGCAGATAAGCGTTGTTGTTCATGGGGCCGACGGCAACCTTTGAAATCACCAGGTCGGTCAGCTCGTGCACATCGGCGGGACCGCCGACCTCTACCACCCCGGAATACGTCATGGGAGCAGTGTAGGGCGAGCCCGGCAGCGGAAACGGGGACCGCAGCCTGACGCGCATCGATGTCAGGGCGTCCGCAGTGGTGTACACGATTTCGGCTGCACCGATGACTTTCGGGTGAATGCGTCGTCGATGCCTGTGGATATACCGACAGACAGGAGCGCGGGCATGACGAGACCGTTTCGAAGTGGCATGACGTTGGTTCGGGCGAACGGTGTGGACCTCGGCATCGAGAGCTTCGGCCGCGAGGACGATCCGCTGATCCTGCTGGTCGGCGGCCCAACAATGTTGTCGTGGCCCGACGCCCTGTGCGAGCGGCTCGCGTCGGGCGGGCGACGCGTGGTCCGCTACGACCTGCGCGACTCCGGCGCGTCGACGACCCTCGACCCGCAGAATCCGGGTTACGACCTGCGAGACCTCGCCACGGACGCGGCCGCGCTGGTCGAGGTCCTCGGTGCCGGGACCGCCCATCTCGGTGGGGTCGGCGTCGGCGGTATGGTCGCTCAGGTCGCCGCGCTGGACCACCCGGAAGCGTGCTCCGCACTGACCCTCGTCGGCACCCGGCCGGTAGCGCCGGGCCCGGCCGACGAGGACTTACCGGACCACGACCCCGCGGTCATGGCCGCGCTGTTCTCCCGCTCGCTGCCGGACTGGACCGACCGGGATGCCGTCGCGGCGTTCGCTGCCGAGGGAGCCGAGCCGAGGGGCGACGATCCGGAGGAGGTGCGGGCGAGGGCGGCCCGCATCTGGGACCGGACGCCGTCGAGCGATCCCGCGGTGCACCAGGCGAACCAGCTCGCGATGGTGTTCTCCCGGATCGACTGCGCCCCGCGATGGCGGGAGCGGCTCGGCGAGCTCGGCATGCCCGCGCTTGTGGTGCACGGTCGCGCCGATTCGTTCTTCCCGGTCGGCAACGGCGAGGTCCTCGCCGCCGAGATCCCCGTAGCGCGATTGCTCATCCTCGACGACATGGGCACCGCCCTGCGGACCGCAGCAGCCGACCAGGTCGCCGCCGCCATGCTCGCCCTCTGACCACTCGGCTGAACGTGCTGGACTGCGAACGCTCAGTTGCCCGACCGCACTCGAACTACATCCTTTCGCACCTACACGGCCTCGGCCTCCTGACATCTCAACCCCAATCACCCTCGCCCGCACCGGAGTTCGACTCTTTCACCACTGAGTCGCGGCGACTGCCGAGGCCCATCGATCGCAATCGTCCGCTCATGGCAGCGGTGAGCAGCCGCAACCCCGCGCCGACCGAACCGGCCGGCGCGGAACCTCGGAAGATCTATGGCCGCGAGCGATCCGACGCTGGCCGAACGCGTGCACATGCCGATGAGCGTGCTGTTTGCTTCGGTCTCGTCCGGGCAAAAACCTGTTTGGCGGACCACGGCGACCACTGATACCTTTCCGGAGGCCGTGCAAGAGAACGAGGAGGTGGTACCCGTGAACGCAGTATCGACATGGGTGCTCCCCTCCGGGGTCACGGTCGGGCGATAGGTCGTCCGGGAGCGCCGTTCACAAGCACTCCCGAAAGGCACGACCGTGCAATTCACTTCCGAACAGCGTCTCGACGACGGCAGCGTCCTCAAGCGCGAATTCACCCTCGGCGAGATCCCCGGCATCCTGTGGACGCCCGGATCCGTATCCACACCGGTGCCGCTGATCCTGGTCAGCCCCCCTCCCCTCGGGCTGCGCAAGGCGTACCCGCGACTGCTGGCCCGGGCCCGGCACGCCGTGGCGGAGGGCTACGCCGTGGCCACCATCGAGCTCCCCTGGAGCGGTGACCGGCCCCGTTCGGCCGCAGCCGATCAGGCCCTCACCGACCTGCACCGGGCGCTGGCGGCCGGCGGGCCGGTCGACGACGAGATTGTCGACCGGCTCATCCTCCCGCTGGTCGACAAGGCGGTCCCGGAATGGCGGGCCACCCTGGACGCCCTCCTCGCGCTGCCCGAGATCGGCGGCCCGGTCGGGTATTCGGGAGGGGTGATCTCCATCGGCACCCGGTTGGCGGTGGTCGAGCCGCGCATCGCGGCCGCCGTTCTGTTCGCCGGTAGTTTCGTGCCCCGCGCCATACTCGAGGAGGCCCGGCAGGTCGCCATTCCGCTGCATGTTCTGCTGCAGTGGGACGACGAAGGCAACGACCGGCAGATGGCCCTGGACCTGTTCGATGCCTTCGGCAGCAAGGAGAAGACCCTGCACGCCAATATGGGCGGACACACCGGCGTCCCGCAGTTCGCGGGGGACGAAGGGAACCGGTTCTTCGCCCGGCACCTGAAGTGAGGCCGGCCCGTCAGGCCGGCAGCAGACGATAGGAGCTGTCGGCCAAGATGCCGCTTATCGAGGACAGGTCCCGGCCCTCCTCGACAGCGGTAGCCAGCAGATGCACCACCGCCCCGATCGCGGCGGTACCGGCCATCGGCGGTACCGGCCGGTCGGGGCGGCGCGTCTCCGGATCGACGTCGGAGAAGGTCCCGCCGGTGTTCGGGGTCATGACGCACAATGGTCGGCGACCACGGCAGTCGATGCACCGTGATGCTGCTGGCCGAAGCGGCCAGCGCGGGCCCTCGGAAGATCTACGGGCGGGCGGCATCTCGGGCGGATGACCGACCGAGGGCAGTGCGCGGCACTGCCGATGATGCTCGTTCGCGTCTGCCGCATTTGAAAAGAGATGGCCGAAGCCGCTCGTCGATGTGTCCAGAGCCTCAGTTCACGGGCACGGTGTGGTGGTCGATGACGTCCTCGATCGGTTGGATGGCGGCAGTTTGGTTCGAGGGTTCTGCGCCGTCGAGGATGGTGTCGAGGATGGGGGCGCGGTCGAGGGTGGCGGGGAGGCGGTGGGATTCGCGAGCGCTGACGATGACCGCGTGCAGCACGGTTGCGTAGACGCGGGAGCGGGGGACGGTCAAGCGCCGGCCGTGGCGTTCACGGTCGCGCAGACGGGTTTCGATGGTGTCGAGGACGTCCTGGATGACCTGGATCTCGATCAGGTCTGGATCATCGCAGGGCATGGCGACCACCGAAAAGCAGTGTGCTGTAGCCGAATACCGCGGCGCGTAGCAGAGTGAACAGGGATCTGCGTCGGGTCGGCGGTGTTCGCGCCGCACGGGGATCGAGGATCATACGCCCGGATGCGACCAGGGCGGTGCGCGCCCGCCCTCGCACCAGGCAGGTGTCGACTCCGCATTCGAGATGCAGTTGCATCGCGATATGCGCTTGTGCGGCAGTCAGTTTGCCGGGATCGGAGTAGCACGACCACAGCCCGCGAACGGAATAGCCGACCGCGGCGGGCTCGTCGGCGGTCTGACGGTTCTCTCGTTCGATGCGGTCGATGATCGCCTGCACGGACCACGGATTATTGCTGGGCATTGCCACCTACCTGTGTGCCGTCGTTGGAGCCCAAGCACACCACCGAGGACGTTTCTGAAAACGTGGAATCTGAATATTCAGATTAGGTAGTCTGAAATCCCAAGGCGGGATGCGGATCCATCGCGATGCAGCATTCAGATTCTGTTGGCAGATGTATTCACTTTCAGGGGGAGCATCGATGGCAGAGGATGTGTCGCCGACCCTGTTGCGGCGGCAACTGGGTAGGTTTCTGCGGGAACGGCGTCAGGCGACCGGGCTGACTCTCGAACAAGCTGCGGTCCAGGTTCAGCTCAGCTTCAACGCATTACAACGACTCGAGGCCGGTCGCACGGTCAAGCCGCGACGGCAGGACGTGCGGGAGTTGTGCATGCTCTACGAGGTGGATGCCGACGAGACCGAACAGGCGGTCGGTCTGGCGTTTCGGGCGGCGACGGCCAAGGACGAGGACGGGATCTTCTCCCTCGGTGGCCTTTTCAGTGATGCGTTCAACATGTATGTCGGCATGGAGCGTTCCGCCCGCCGTCTGGTCACCTACCAGGAACAGATACCTGGATTGCTGCAAACCTCTGACTACGCGCGTGCGGTGTTCCACGCCTTCCCGGGCTTCGAGAACGATGAAGACATCCAGCGGCGCATCGATATTCGGGTGAAGCGTCAGGTGATCGTGACCCGCAAAGCCAACCCGCTGGCGGTCGAAGTGTTGCTGAACGAAGCGGCGCTGCGTCGGGTCGTCGGCGGCAAGCGTGTGATGGCCGCACAGCTCAAGCATCTCGCCGACCTGAGCACCAGGCCGAACGTGACCTTGCGGGTTCAACCGTATGCGGCTGGGTACACCTGGGGTTTCCAACACGGCCCGTTCGTGCTCTTGGACTTCGGCGCCGACGCCAGGAACAACCGGGTCGAGCCACCGGTCGTCTACGTCGAGGGTCGGCTGACCAGCGATCTGTACGTGGAGAGGCTCGAGGACGTCCAGCGATACAGTGAATTGGCCGAGGCCATTCGGGCCGAAACGCTGGATGAAGTGCGAACGCGAGACCTGGTCCGCCAGGTAGCAAGGGAGTTCGATCGTGAACGGTGACCTGTCCGGGGCGCGCTGGTTCAAGAGCAGCCGTAGCGAAACCGGTTCCCAATGTGTGGAAGTCGCGTTCCTCGATTCGGGCATGGTCGGGATCCGCGACTCCAAGAACCCGAGCGGCCCAGCGCTCGTCTTCGCACCCGGCGAGTGGGACGCCTTCACCGCCGGTGTGGTGGACGGGGACTTCAACCCCGCTGTCTGATCGGGGCTTGGCCGTAGTAGCGGATTGATATGGCCCGCGCGGGAAACCTCGCGCGGGCCAGGGTCGTTCATGAATGATTAACACTGCCTGTGGTTGGCTCGATAGCCACACGACGGTGACCGCGCGCGCCGGCGACCCTGTGCCATACTCGGCCGGGGTCGGGCGCAGCGCCCGAGGGAGGAAAGAGAACTCAATGGGCCTGTTCGACATGATCCGCGGCGAATTCGTCGACGTCATCGAATGGTTGGATGACACTCGTACCACGCTGGCGTGGCGGTTTCCCCGCTACGAGAACGAGATCAAGAACGGCGCGGAACTGATCGTCCGGGAGGGGCAGCAGGCGGTCTTCGTCTACCGCGGGCAGTTGGCCGACAAGTTCGGTCCCGGCCACTACCAGCTGACCACCGAGAACATGCCGATCATGTCCACCCTGCAGGCCTGGCGGCACGGCTTCAACTCGCCGTTCCGGTCCGAGGTGTACTACGTGAACACCCGCGCCGTCACCGACATGCGCTGGGGCACACCGCAACCGGTCACCGTGCGCGACCCCGACTTCCGCATGGTGCAGATCCGCGCCAACGGCACCGCGAACGTCCGCGTCACCGACATCGAGGTGTTCCTGCGCCAGATGATCGGCACCAATGCCGAGGTCGACGCCGACGTGCTCAGCGAGCAGCTGCGTGCCAATGTCGCCCTGGCCTTCTCCGACATGGTGCTGGCCAGCGGCCTGGGCGCCATCGATCTGCAGGGCCGCCAGGTCGAACTGTCCGACAAGCTGCGCGAATTCGTCGGCCAGCGTCTGTCCGGCTTCGGCATCGGGGTCGAGGGCGTCACCATGACGATCTCCCTGCCGGAGGAAATCCAGCAGGCCATGACCCGCGGCGTGGCGCGCGGCGTCGAAGCCGGCGGCTTCATGAACAATGTCGACCTCAATCGCTACCAGCAGATGCAGGCCGCCGACGCCATGCTCGCCGCCGCCCAGAACCCCGGCGGCGGAATGGGAGCCGCCATGCAGGCCGGCATGGGCGTGGTCCTCGGCGGCCAGATGGCCGGCGCCATGCAGGGCAGCATCGCCCAGCCCCAGCAACCCGGCTACGCCCAGCCCCAGCAGGGCGGCTATGCCCAGCCCGCCGCCCCCCAGCAGGCGGCCCCGCCGCCGCTCCCCGGCCAGCAGCAGTTCCACTTCGACAACGCCGGCCAGGCCGCGGGCCCCTTCCCCATCGAGCAACTACGCCAATACGTCTCGTCCGGTCAGCTGACCCGCGACACCAACGTCTGGACCGAGGGCATGCCGGGCTGGCAACCGGCCAACTCCGTCCCCGCCCTCCAGCCCCTCTTCGCCACGCCGCCCCCGCTCCCGGGCACCCCGCCGCCCCTGCCCCCGCAGTAGCGGCACCTTCGGCCGATGGCATCGGCCGCGCCCGCCCGGGCGGTGTCCTGGCCCGGTTCGCGCGGGCGCGCCGCGACGAGTGCCCGATGGTGGGAACCGAGCTCCCGCAGCTCATTCCGCTGCTCCGAGCTCCGGTGCCCACGACAGTCCATCGGTCGTAGCCGCCGCATCGCGGCCGTCGTCGCCCGGCTACCGCCTATCCGCCCGCTGCACACCCGGAAGGCATTTCCGTCCGGGCTGCCCCGCACCCGTGCTCGAGCCCCGGGTGCGTCCCCAAAGTCCTTCCACCCCATGGCGCGACCCGAGTCCGCCGTACCGAGTGAGCCCACATGAACGACAACCAGCAGCCCCCACGCCCGTCCGGCCCGCCGCCACTCCCGGCCAGGGACCCGGCCGACCCCCAGCCATGGACACCGCCGCGACCGGCCCACGATCAGGGCCGAGGCGGCCTCCCTCCCGCGCGACCGCCGCTCCCGGGTGGTCCCGGCGCAGGATCGCCTGTGCCGCCTCAATTTCCCCCTGCTGGCGGCGGGCAGGGTGGAGTCCCGCCCATGCCGCAATCCGCCCCGCCACAGCACTTCGGCCCGCCGCCGGTCACTGGTGCCGGGCCGGGAGCCGTTGCGCCGCCGCCGCTTCCGCGCCCAGGGACTCCTCCGCCGTTGCCGGGAACCGCGGCGCCCGCGCCTGCTGGGCCGCCGCCGCTGCCCGGTGGCGCGGGCGGCCGGCAGGTGGCAGCGCCGTTCGCGCCGCCGCCACTTCCGGGCGCCGGAGTAACGGCGGGGCCGCCCCCGCTGCCGGGTGGGTACGGTCCGGGGCAGCCGCTGCCGGCGCCCGCCGGTGTTATGCCGCCGCAGGTGATCGTCGCGCCGGTGATCGTGCCGGGCGCCGGGGGGATGGCGCCGGTCGAGGCGGAAAGTCATGGGGCGCAGCCGGGGCCGGTGGCGCCGGATCGGGCGATGTTGCATCAGACGGAGTTGACTCGGACGTATCCGTGTTCTTCGTGTGGGGCGCAGTTGGTGTTCGATCCGGTGGGGCAGGATCTGTTGTGTCCCAGTTGCGGGAACCGGTCTCCGGTGACGGCGCCGGTTGCGGCGGTTCAGGCTCGGGAGCTGGGGCCTGCGATTGCGGCGTTGCGGGAGTTGCAGGCGCATGCGGCGGGGCCGCAGGTGACGGGGGAGTGGGAGGTGAAGTGCCAGAACTGTGGTGGGACAACCGGGTTCAACGGGAGTCTCACCGCTACTCGGTGCCCGTACTGCGCCACGCCCATTCAGCGGGATGATGTGCACAATGCGCCGGCCCGGTTGCCGGTGGACGGTGTGGTGCCGTTCCTGGTGGGGGAGAAGCAGGCTCGGGAGCTGGTCGAGAAGTGGGTGTCGGGGCGGTGGTTCGCGCCGTCGAACTTCCGGAAGTACCGACGGATCGGGGCGTTCTCCAGCCTGTATACCGCGTATTTCACCTATGACGCTGATACCCAGAGCTGGTATCAGGGTGAGCGCGGCGACGACTATCGGGTGCGGGTCGGGACGGATTCGGACGGCGATCCGATCTATGAGACCCGGACCCGGTGGTATCCGGTGGCGGGTGAGGTCGCCAATGAATTCGCGGATCTGCCGGTGCTGGCCAACGACAATATGAACCGCAACCGGATTCGGGCGCTGGAGCCGTGGCCGGTGGAGCAGGCGCGCGCCTATTCACCGGAATTCGTGGCCGGGCACCTGTGCCGCACCTACGACAATGATGCGGAGCAATCGTTCCCGGAAGCGCAGCAGCGGATTGAGTCGGCGATCGAATCCACCGTGCGCGGCGATATCGGCGGTGACCATCAGCGCATCCACCAGCTGAACACGAACTGGAACTGGCTGGCGTACAAGCATCTGCTGCTGCCGATCTGGCTGCTGACGGTCGTCTACATGGACAAGACCTACCAGGTGTACATCAACGGCCTCACCGGCCAGGTGTCCGGCGACCGCCCGTGGAGCAAGGTCAAGATCATCGCCGCGATCCTGGCGGCGCTCGCGATCATCGTCACGGTGATCCTGGTGTACGGCAAGGTGCACGGCCATCACACCCCGGCGCATCCGACCGGACCGAGCCACTCGACCGTCGCCCCGCCGCACCCCACCACCCATCGCTGACCGACCGACGAAAGTGAGCCGACCATGCTGATTGCCGTGCTGATTGTGCTGGTCCTGATCGCGGCCGCCGTGGGTGCTGTGATGCTGGTGTCCTCCCGCCAGAAGACCGCGATCGCGGCCGCCAACCAGGTCGTCCCCGGCGCCCCCACCCGCGCCCCCGCCTCCTGGGCGGGCTCGCACGACCCGGAGCCACGCCTGCACCGCCGCCTGCGCGACGCCATGACGGCCCTGCACACGGCCGATGCCCTCGACGACGGCGCCACCATCGTGCTGCGCGCCGAACTCGAGCAGGCCGCCCTGGCCTGGGACGACCGCCTGGTCGCCATGGCCGCCCTGCCCGCCGCCGCCCGCGGCGACCAGCTGTCGACCGCGACCACGGCGGTGGAATCCATCGAAGCGGCGGTGGCACAGTATGTTTCGGCCGCCACCCAGCGCACAGCCGCCGACGTGAACGCGGGCCTGACCGCGGCCCGGGCGCAGCTCGAGATCCAGGCCGAGATCCGGAAGTCGCTCGAGGCGGGCTGAGCCAGGGGAACCGCTGCGGCCCCCGCGGTGATCGCGCAGACTGTGGGGGCGGAGGTCGTGTCGACAATCGGAGGGGACCATGGCCGGCACCGGTGAAGACGCCAGGAAACTCGCCATCCACTCGATCGAGCTGATGGCCGGCGGTGAGCTCGCCGATTTCGAGGCGATCATCCACCCGGAGGCGACCAACCGTGAGGGCTCGGCCGAGCCTCCGGCGGCGCGCGGCACCGGCCCGGTCGCCTACTACGCGTCCGCCGAGTGGCTCCGCTCCGCCTACACCGATCTGCGCTGGGACATCCACGAGGTGGTCGTCGATGGCGACCTGGTGGCCCTGCACACCACGATGCACGGCCGCCAGATCGGGACGTTCATCGTCTACGGTCCCGACGCCCAACCGGTGCAGGCCATGCCGTCGCTCGGCAAGAGGTTCGCCGTCACCCAGTCGCACTGGATCCGCATCGCCGACGGCAAGATCATCGAACATTGGGCCAACCGCGACGATCTCGGCCAGGCCGCCCAACTCGGCTGGATCCCACCGACTCCGGTGTACCTGCTCCGCATGCGCCGCGCGCTGGGTGCGGCCCGGAAGGCGGCACAGCGACACTGAGCAAGGCGGCACAGCGACACCGAGCAAGGCGGCACAGCGACACCGAGCGATGCGAGACAGCGACACCGAGCGATGCGAGACAGCGACACCGAGCGAGGAATTCACCTGGTCGGCGAATCCAGTTCCGCCAGTGAGTGAATGACCGTGATCCCGTCGTCCGGGGCGACCGCCGGTCCGCTGCGGACCAGCCAATAGGCTCGCAGTCCGGCATTTCTGGCGCCCAGCGCGTCCCAATCGTATCGATCGCCGACGTACGCCACCTGCTCCGGCGGCAGCCCGAGCATCTCGCATCCCGCGCGGAAGATCGCCGGATCGGGCTTGGCCGCACCGAATTCGTCCGAGCACAGGATGGCGTCCCCGAAGTGGTGCAGCAGCCCGACCGTGCGCAGCTTCCCGGTCTGGTACGGCTGGGAGGCGTTCGATACCACGCCGAGCGCCCTCTGCCCGTCGAACCGCTCCAGTACCGGCGCGGCATCGGGGAACGCCGCCCACGCGGAATCCCGGTGTGCCGCATAGCGCGCGAACCACGCGACCGGATCGTCGGCCGTCACGCCCAGGTGCGCGAGAAATCGCTCGGTCCGCACCCGCTGCTGTCCCTTGAAGGTGAGTTCACCGGTCAGGAACCGCAGGTACTCTTCCTCCTCGAGCGCCCGCCACAGCGCCAACGCCGCCTCCGGTGACTCGACGCGATCCAAGAGCCGTTCGGCCGCGAGGTGTCGGAGGAATCCGATCCGCACCGTCGCGGAATAGTCGATGAGCGTGTCGTCGACGTCGAACAAGACCCCGCGAATACTCATGTGCGCGTGCCGATCACCACGGTCGCCCCCATGTCCTCACACTCCACGATCCGCGCCGCCAGTCCGTACTCCCGCATGATCCCGGCGGCGACCGGAGCCTGCTCCTCGCTCTCCTCCACCAGCAGATGCCCACCGGCACAGAGCCATTCGCCGGCTACGGCGGCAATCCGCCGCAGCAGGTCCAACCCGTCCACGCCGCCGTCGAGCGCCCGCCGAGGCTCGTGATCGCGCGCCTCGGGCGGCATCCACGCAATGTCCTGCGACGGCACGTAAGGCGTATTCGCCAGCAGAATGTCCACGCGCCCGCGCAGATCCGCCGGCACGGCATCGAACAGATCGCCCGCCGCGACCCGCGCCCCCACCACGCCGAGATTCTCCCGCGCGCAGGCCACCGCCGCCGGTTCGATATCCGTCGCAGTCAATTCGACCCGAATACCCTCATCCGCCATTTCTTTCGCGAATGCCAAGCCCAGAGCCCCGCAGCCGCAACATATATCGAGCGCGACCAGCATCGAGTCCGCATGAGCGACGGCGGTCTCGGCCCGGTCGGCCAAGGCTTGTGGCCGGACGGGCTGATGCGCACCGGCACCGGCAGCAGCAGCGATGGTGGTGTTGGCAGCAGTGGTGATGCTGTCGTGCGCGATATCAGCGGAGTCGGGCGGCCGGATCATGCTACGACCCAGGGCGATGGCCTGTTCGACCAGAAAGCTCGTGCGCTGACGTGGGACGAAGACGCCAGGTGCGACCGCCACCCGAAGGCCGCGAAACTCCGCCCACCCCAGCAGATGTTCCAGCGGGAACCCGGCAATGCGCTGCGTGACAAGCGATTCCAGGTGGCGGGCGTCGGTGGCCGCATCGAGCAGGAGCGCGGCCTCGTCCTCCGCGAACACACACCCGGCCGCGCGGAGCCGCACGACCAGCGTTTCGGTGGCGGAAGGAGTCACCGCGTCATTGTGCACACCCGGACTGCCGCCCGGTTCGAGCGGGGGGTCCGGGCGCGGGGGATCAGCGTTCGGCGGGGAGCCGCAGGGTGCGGATGGCGTCGAGGTAGATGCCGCGCTGGCTGCTGTGCGCGGGCGGTGGCAGCTGCGAGACGAACTGCTCGAGGGAGGTGGTCGCGCCGATGACCGGGATTCCGGCGACGATGAAGTCGGCCACCGCGCGGCGAATGTGGTTGGGGGAGGTCACCACAATGGCGCTGGTCGCGCCCGCGTCCTCGAGCATCTGCACGCCGAAGAGCGCGTTCTGCACGGTCGATTCGGCGCGGTGGTCGGCCAGGATGCGGCTGGCTGGAATGCCGTGCGCGATCAGCCAGCCCTGCATGGCCGCCGCCTCGGTGATCCCGTTCTGCGGATTGCCGCCGGTCACCAGGATCGGCGACATGGGTGAGGCAATCGCCTGCAGCCAGGCTGCCTGCATCCGGTTCACCAGCTCGGGCCGCATGGACCCGTCGGGGAGCAGGCCGTAGCCGAGCACCGCGATGCCGGTCTGCGGTCCCGCGATGGCCGGAATCGGATTGGGTAGCGTGCCCACTGCGGCGCCGATGGCCCGGAACAGATTCCGGGTGCCGTCCGCGAGCCGGCCGTCGACGCCGTTGAGGCGGTTCAGCGCCACCTCGCGGGTGATGATGTCGCCGGTGTAGTCCGACCAGATCGCCTGCAGCGCCAGCGCCTGCGCGTCATCCGGTGTTTCACTGAGCAATCGGCGCAGGTCGGCCAGCCCGGCCGCCTCGTTGCCGGCGGCGAAATTGTCCTGTGCGGAGTTGTACAGTGCCGCGGGGTCCGCGTGCGCCGCGCCGCTGCCGAGGATGGTGAGGGCGGCGACCGCCGCCGCGAGCAGGGTGGAAAAACGCTTGGCGATCTGCACTGCTGTCGACCTTTCGGGGGTGTCACGCATTGCTGTTGCCTGCTGTCCATGGAATTAGCTGGCTATTGTCCAGATACCGAATGGGGACACGATACGACTGACCACCGCGGTTGTCGTGTATTTGCCGGACTGATTTCAGGGTTTTGCGCGAAGTCATAGTGCGAGTGCGCGCGGAGCGTGCCGCATTACCTACCGTCCCCGGAACACATCGCCCGCCCGGCCGCCGGTGTGCGCGGGGATGGCGCGAGCGGGACTCGGGATAAGCTGTGCACCCGTGGATACGACTTCGCTCATCGGCAAGGAACTCGCCGCCGCCATCAATGCCGACACCAAGCAGCGCGCCGCCGCCCTCACCGAGCAGGGCGCCGCCCCCCGCCTGGCCCTCGTGATCCCGAACGACGACCCGGCCAGCGCCTGGTACGTGAAGTCCCTCAACCGTGCCGCCGAGCGCAATGGAATCGCTTGCGAGAACGTCGATCTCGGTGTCGACGCCACCGCCGAGGAGATCCGCGCCAAGCTCACCGAGCTGTCGCAGGACCCGTCGGTGGACGCCATCATGCTGCAGACCCCGCTGCCCAAGGGCGTCGGCCTCGACGACGTCAGCTCCGCCATCGCCGCCGAGAAGGATGTGGACGGCGTCAGCCCGCTGTCACTGGGCCTGCTCGCCGCGGGCCTACCGGGCTTCCCGCCCGCCACCTCCGAGGCGGTCGTGGAACTGGCCAAGTTCCACGAGATCCCGCTCGCCGGTCGGCATGTCGCGGTCGTCGGCCGCTCGAATGTGGTCGGCAAGCCCCTGCTTCAACTGCTGCTCGCCGAGAACGCGACCGTCACCATCGCCCACTCCCGCACGACGGACCTGCCCGCGGTGACCTCGGCCGCGGACGTCGTCGTCGCCGCGGTCGGCCGCGCGGGCCTCATCACCGCCGACCACGTCCGCGAGGGCGCGGTCGTCATCGATGTCGGCACGAACGAGGACGAGAACGGCAACATCACCGGCGACGTGAACGCGGCCTCGGTCACCGGCAAGGCCGCCGCCCTGAGCCCCGTCCCCGGCGGCGTCGGCCCGGTCACCACCGCACTCCTCATGCGCCACGTGGTCCAGGCCGCCGAGAACGGACGCTGACAACAGAGAATCAGGGAGCTCTCAGCGCGGGGAATCGGCGGATTCCCGGCTGAGAGCTCCCTGATCTTGTGCTGACCGGTGTTCTTGGACTCACCAGTGCGTGGTGACGGGGTCGCCGACGGAGACGTTGTCGAAGTACCACTCGGCGTCGGCGGGGGCGAGGTTGATGCAGCCGTGGCTGACGTTCGAGTTGCCCTGGGAATCCACGGACCAGGGTGCGGAGTGGACGTAGACGCCACCCCAGGTCAGGCGCTCGGCGAACTCGCCGGTGATCAGGTAGCCCTCCGGATCGCTCAGCGGGATGCCGATGGTCCGGGAGTCGAAGGTGACCGAGCGCTCACGGGACAGCACCGGGAAGGTTCCGACCGGAGTTTCGCGCCCCGGCTTGCCCATCGAGGCGGGCATGGTGCGGGCGACGCCGTCCACCCAGACCGTGAACGTGTGCGCCGACATGTCAGCGTCCGCGGTGGTACCGCCATTGGTCTGGAATTCGGTGTGCTGGCGCCCGGCGAGGACCGTGATCGGCGAGCGGGTGGGCAGGAAGTTCGCCGGTTGCCACATCAGCTGCCGGTCGTCGATCCAGGTGAAGTGGCCGGCGAGGGAGTCCTGCGCGCGGACGTCGACGGTGCGTTCGGCGGCGGCGCGATCGGTGACCGCGGCGGCGAACTGGACGGTTACGGGGGCCGCGATGCCCACCACCTGGCCTGAGGCCGGCGTAATGGCTTGGACGGCTGGGAGATTGGGCGTTACGTCGGCCGCACCCGCGGCTCCGGTTCCGAACGCGGCCGCCGCGGCGACGAAGCTTGCGACGAACAGAGAGCGAATCGCTTTCCGCATTCTTCCATCCCTTCGAGAGGGTGTGGGGCAGGGTTTCTCAGACTATGACTCGATCATCAGTCCCATCTGGAAATGTACCCGGTTCGTAACCTTTGTAACGGCGTGGGGGTTATGCGAAGTTCGTATCGCCCGGTAGAGAGCCGAAAAATGACTGTGCCCCGTTCCATAACGGAACGGGGCACAGTGCGGCCGATTCGCGGCGGTCAGCGGGTGATGGCCGCGACCACGTCGTTGTGCAGGGCATCGGCGCGGGCGATGACCTCCTCGATCTGCTTCAGCACCGGTGCGAACTCGGCGGCGGCCGTACCGTCCAGCGATGTCACGTTGATGGCGATGTTCAGTTGCGAGCTGGCCGCCGCGGACCGGGCGCAGTCGGCCGCCGCGCCGATGTCGGTCACCACGTTCGGGTTGCCGATGGGCAGCAATTCCGTTGCCAGGGAGACGATTTCGTCGGCCTCGGCCACCACGGCCGCCGGCACCCGGGCGGCCTGCAGCAGCGCGGCGGTGATGGCTTCGCCGCGGGCGGCCTGCTCGGCCTCGGACCCCTTGGGCAGCTTGTAGGCCGCGCCGACCGCGGTGAAGGCGGCGGCGTCGGCGTCGGCCAGGGCCAGGGAGCGCTCGCGGGCCACGTCCGCGGCGGCGATGATGCGGTCGATGACCGGGCGATTCTCGGCATCCTTGGCCCGGGTGGTGTAGCGCGCGACCATGGCGACCAGGGCCGCGCCCTGGGCCGCGTGCAGCGCCGCGACCGCGCCGCCGCCGGGGGCGGGCACCTTGGCGGCCAGTTCACCCAGGTACCCCCGCAGTGTCGAATCACCGAAGGTGGTGGTGTCCTGAGTCATGAGGGGTGGCCTCCCTTAGCAGTACGGGGAATTCAGGTGATTTCGCCGCTTACCGTACCGTTCGCGGGGCCGCGCGCGGCAACCCGCCCGCTGTCGGTGTGCCGACCGGTGGGTAAGGTCCCGGACATGCGTATCGGACTGTCGATCAATTACACCGACGGCTTCAAGGAGACCGCCGCCGAGGTCGCCGACCTCGAACGGGCGGGCCTCGACATCGTGTTCGTGCCCGAGGCGTATTCGTTCGACGCGGTGAGCGCGCTCGGATACCTGGCCGCGAAGACCGACCGGGTGCAGCTGGCCTCGGGCATCCTGCAGCTCTACACCCGCACGCCCACGCTGACCGCCATGACCGCGGCGGGTCTGGACTACGTCTCCGACGGCCGCTTCATCCTGGGCCTGGGCGCCTCCGGCCCGCAGGTGATCGAGGGCTTCCACGGCGTGAACTACGACGCCCCCATCGGCCGCACCCGTGAGGTGCTCGAGATCTGCCGCAAGGTCTGGAAGCGCGAACGCCTCGAGCACAGCGGCAAGTACTACAACATCCCGCTGCCCGAGGGGCAGGGCACCGGCCTGGGCAAGCCGCTCAAGCTCATCAATCACCCTGTGCGCGAGAACATTCCGGTGCTGCTGGCCGCGCTGGGCCCCAAGAACGTGGAGCTGGCGGCCGAGATCGCCGAGGGCTGGCAGCCCATCTTCTTCCTCCCGGAGAAGGCCGACCTGGTGTGGGGCGACTCGCTGAAAGCCGGTCTGGCCAAGCGCGATCCGGCACGGGGCGACCTCGAGGTGTTCGCCGGCCCCGCGCTGGCCATCGGCGACAATGTGGACAGCTGGCGCGACGGGGTCAAGCCGCACCTGGCCCTCTACATCGGCGGCATGGGCGCCAAGGGCAAGAACTTCTACCACGCGCTGGCCACCAAGTACGGCTACGGCGCCGAGGCCGACCGGATCCAGGAGCTGTACCTGGCGGGCCGCAAGGAAGAGGCCGCCAAGGTGGTTCCGGACGATCTGGTCCGTGACATCAACCTGATCGGTTCGGCCGGATTCGTGAAGGAGCGAATCGCGGCCTTCCGCGAGGCCGGTGTGACCGTGCTGAACGTGGTCCCGATGGCCGGCACCCCGGCCGAGCGCGTGAAGCTGATCGAGCAGCTGCGCGAGCTCCTCTGACCGAGCCGTGAACGCCGCGAAGCCGAGTCCGGAACGAACCGGACTCGGCTTCGTCGTTTACGGGCGGCCCTCAGCGGTTTGCGGGCCATGCCCTCAGCGCAGCGCGCTGAGCGCTTCGTCCAGGGTGGAGTGCAGCGAGAACACCTGGTCCAGGCTGGTCATCTTCAACTGGCGGCTGG
This sequence comes from Nocardia sp. NPDC046763, assembly GCF_040645495.1. Lineage (NCBI taxonomy): Bacteria > Bacillati > Actinomycetota > Actinomycetes > Mycobacteriales > Nocardiaceae > Nocardia > Nocardia sp. NPDC046763. Next base: position 209,367 of record NZ_JBEYYI010000003.1, read on the forward strand.
TGGCGGGCCCGTCGGCCACCACCACGAGGCGGGTGCCCCCGGCGCGCTTGTGGACGCCCACCAGCACCGCCATGCCCGCCGAGGCCAGGAAACTGACCGCGGACAGGTCGATCACCAGTGCGGCGGGTTTGCCCGCGAGGGCCGCGTCGATCGCGTTCTCGAGGGCGGGGGCGGTCGCCAGATCGACTTCGCCGGTCACGGTGAGCACGGTGGCCTCAGCGTGCGGGGTGACCGAGGTGGTCATCGTTTCGGCAAAGGGATAGCCGTCTCCGGAAGTGTTGGTCACGTTTGTTAAATCTGCCATGATCCGTCCGTTCGTGCTGCATCGTCTACCACATCGGTACTGGTTCGGTAGCGGGCGTTGTAGTGAAAACCGCAGCTACCGCACTCTTTCGGAGTACTCCGAAACCGCCCGCCGAATTTGTGCCGGCGGACCCGGATTCACATGCGCCCGCCCGCCGAAAATGAAACGGCCATTAGTCGCACCGACATCCGCACCCGGGTGCCCGGACCGGAATTGTCGATGTCGAGATCATCGGTGAGCGCACGCATCATGGCGATGCCGCGGCCCCGGTGACCGGGATCCGCGGGCAGCGGCCGCCACACACCGGTATCGGACACCTCGATGGCGAGGGTGTCCACGCCGCAGTCCGCGTTGAGTCGTACCCGGCCGGGCTCGCCGCCCAGGTACGCGTGCTCGATGCTGTTGCTGCAGGCCTCGTTCGCGGCCGCGACCAGGTCGATCGCCGTATCGTGCGGCACTGCGGCGGCGGTGAGCCAGGACCGCAGCGCGCGCCGGATGCCGGACAGCTCACGGGCTTCGGCGGGCACGTCCAGGCGCAGCGGCCCGGGCGGCTGCCGGTAGACGACCATGGCCACGTCATCGTCGTAGCCGGCGGCGGGCCGCAGCCGCGACAGCACCGAATCGGCCACCTCGCGCGGCAATTGCCCGGCCACGCGCGACAATTCGTCGGCGAGTTCGACGAAGCGGTCGTCGATGTCGACCCCGCGCTGCTCGACCAGGCCGTCGGTGAACAGGACCAGGGTGGAGCCCGGCGCCATGGCCGTCGTGGCCTCCGGGCGGCGCGGAATGTCGAAGGTGGCCAACGGGACTGCGCGACCGCCCTCCAGCAGCCGGCCGCGTTTGCCGGGCTCGGCCAGCACCGGGGGCATGTGCCCGGCATTGGAGTAGCGCACCAGCCCGCGCACCGGGTCCAGGATGGCCGCGCACACGGTGGTGCACATGGCTCCCGGAATGCGGGAGGCCACCGTATCCAGTTCGGCCAGCAGCTGGGCCGGGCCCGCACCGCGCAGCAGCAGAGCCCGTGCGGCCGTGCGCAATTGGCCCATCACCACGGCCGCCGAGAGACCACGGCCGACGCAGTCGCCGACCACGACGCCGATGGTGCCGTCCTCGAGCCGGACCACGTCGTACCAGTCGCCGCCGATCTCCAGCGGGGGCAGGGCGGGCTCGTAGTGCACCGAGAAGCGCGGCGGCAGTTCGATCGGGCCGAGCATGGCCCGCTGCAGGGTGAGCGAGGTGGAACGGGCCTGGTCGAAGTTGCGCGCCCGCTGCACGGCCAGGCTCAGATGCCCCACCAGCAGCGAGAACAGCGCCCAGTCACCGGGTGTGATCACGCGTGGCGCGGCGAAGCGCAGCCACAGCGCCGAGTCGCCGCTCTCGCCGAGCGGCGCCACGATGCCCTCCGAACTCGACGCCCCCTCGGGGATGGCGAACATGGTGCGGCCGGGCTGTAGGCGGGCACGGTCGAGCAGGGCGCGCGCCCGGGCGTCCAGGACGCGCCGGGATTCGCCGCCCTCGGCCGGCTCGGCGTCCCCGCGTCGGCGGATGGGCTGGGTGTCGTGCGGGGCAAGGCCCGCGCCGGTGTACGGATTGTCCTCGGAGACATACAGTTCCGGGCCGGTGTGATGGTTGGGCCAGACCGAGACCACCGCTGCCTCCGCGCCGATAGCGCGCCGCAGTTCCTCCAGGCCGACGGTGAGCACCTCGACCACGCTGGTGGCCGCGCCGACCGCGGTGGCCAGCCGGGAGACCGCCTGGTCACGGGCCTGGGCGTCGTGCTCGGCGGTGACGTCGCGCAGCGTACCGACGAAAATCCGTTCCCCGTTCTCGGGTTTCACCAGCGAGGACGTCGACACCGCGAGCCACAGCTGCCGTCCGTCTCGGTGGCGGATGGGCATTACGAAGCGGGCCGCGTCGGCGCCCAGATCCGGGTAGCGCGGCGCCTCGGGAACGGTCCAGGGGTGGGGGAGCGGATACGGAATGCCGTCGGGCCCATAGCCGGTGAGCGCGCCGAACGCCGAGTTGACCTCGACCAGCGTGCCCTGCGCGTCGACGACGAAGAAGCCGTCCTGCAGCGACTCCACCAGCGCCGTGCGGAAGGCGTCGCGGCCCGCGAGATCGTCGGCGCGCGAACGCTGTTGCTCGTAGCGCCTGGTCCCGTCCAGGAAGCCGCGGGTGGCGACGTCCAGTGCCGCCATGGTCTGCAGCAGGAACTCCAACGCCGCCTCGGTGCGGTCGGTGCCGTCGGGCGCGGGCCCGAGACCCTCGAGTTCGAGCAGCCGGAAGTGGTGCTCGGTGAGGTCGAGGATGCTCACGCCCTCGACCAGCGCCCGCCGGCCGAGCTCGTAGCCCTCGGCCAGGGTGTTCTGGTTGGGGGCGCGCAGGTGCAGCCGGAGCGCGGCGGCGTACGCCTCGCGAAACGCGGCCAGTACCGTACTCACGCTCTGCTCCATGGCCATGAGCGGAGGCCCTGCGTGGTTACGCAAGCTTCCGCCTCCGGGCCTCGACCGCTCATGCCGGATTCTCGCTCATGGCTTCACACTCGGAATGGGTTGGGACGGATGGGATTGCCCGCGATGGCGGGCCGCCAGCACGAGCGCGTCGTCGGTGTCCTTGGCGTGGCGGGCCAGGATCTCGGCGGTGATCTCCGCGGTCGGCTTGGACAGGTCGACGGCGTCGGCGAAACTGCTGGTGATGCCGTCGGTGGACATGAGCAGCAGGTCGCCGGGGCGCACTGCCACGGTCTGCGGCTGCAGGTTCGGCGGCAGCAGGTAGCCGACGATGCCGCCCGAGAGCAGGGCCGTGGCGCGGATGGCCGGTTTGCCGGGAGCCGCTGCGACGATGCGGGATTCGACATTGCCGACGCCCAGCCAGTGCACGCGGTCGCGAGAGTCGAACAGCGCCAGCGAGACCGCCGCGCCGCGGGTGTCGGACATGGCGCGATGGCACAACAGCAGCAGCACGTCCAGTGGCTCGGCGCGGTTCTCGGCCAGCACCTGCGCAGCCCGATCGGACGCGTCGGCCGCCGCCGCACCATGGCCGAGACCGTCCAGTACGGCGAATAGCACCGAGCCCCCGCCCGCGTCGAGCACGACCGACCGGTCGCCCGAAACCCGTTGCCCGGGCAGTGCGCGACCGGCGACGGCCCATTCGACCGCGCCGATGAAACCGTCCTCACGCACCGGTGGGCACCCACTTCCACATTTCGACGAGGGTGCCGTGTCCCGGCCTGGAATTGATGACCATGCCGTCCATCAGCCGCTTGGCGCCCGGAAGACCCAGTCCCAGACCGCGTCCGGTGGAGAAGCCGTCCTCCATCGCGCGCGGAATGTCGGGAATGCCGGGCCCATTGTCCTTGGCCTGCACCACCATCGAGCGCCGGCCGTCGCGATCCTGCACGGCCAGCCGGATCTCCCCGGTGCCCGCGTAGCTCGTGATATTGCGCGCCACTTCGGAAATGGCGGTTGCGATCATGGTGCGATCGGAGAGCGAGAAGCCGAGTTTGGCAGCCAACTCCAGCCCCGCTTGCCGAGCGGTCACGATGTCGTTCGACACGTTCACCGCGATCACCACGTCGTCAGCGGCCACGGTCACGACCGTCTCGTTGGCCTCGACTCTTCGTCTTCTTGTTCAGCCAGGACAGGCCCTCCTCGAGGTCCAGCGCGGTGTGCATGTCCTCGAACGTGAGCCCCAATTGCACCATGGCGAAAGCGACTTCGGGCTGTAGGCCCACGATGACCGTTTCCGCGCCCCGCAGCTTGGTCATGTGGGCGATGGTACGCAGCGATCTGGCGGCAAAGGAGTCCATTACGTCGATTGCGGTGACATCGACGATGATGCCCTGGGCGCGGTATCTGCTGACGTAGGTCATCAGATCGTCTTGCAGGCGTTCGGTATCCGCGTCGGTGAGCGCTGACTGCACCGACGCAATGAGATAGGTGCCCTGCTTCAGAATGGGTACCGGCATCTGCCCCGCCCTGATTACCGTCCGTCGCGATCGGTGACGCGCGACACCTCGTAGCCGAGCAGCCGCTCCGCTTCCTCGATGCCGCCCTGGAGGTCACCGACGGCATTCATCTTCGACAGATCCAGGCCGATGGTTACCAGGGTAAGCGCGATCTCCGACGACAGGCCGGTAATGATGACATTCGCGCCCATGAGGCCCGACGCGTCGACCGTCTGCACCAGGTGGTTGGCGACCGTGGAGTCGATCGCGGGCACACCGGTGATATCGATGACGACGACCTTGGCGCGGTTGGCGCGAATGGCGCGCAGCAGCTGCTCGGTGAGCTGACGCGCGCGCTGGGAGTCCAGCACGCCGATGATGGGGAGGATCAGCAGCTGCTCACGCACCTGGAGAACGGGCGTGGACAGCTCGCGAATCGCCTCCTGCTGCTGGCGGATGACGCGCTCGCGCTCCTGCACGAAGGACACGGCCACGGTGTTGGCGATGCGGTTCGCGGCCGGTTCGTAGGCGTCGAGCACCAGCTTCAGCAACTCGAAGTCGGACTGGTACTTCTCGAAGAGGCTGCGCGCCAGCACGTCTCGCAGCAGGAGCACGATGCCGACGACCTCGTCGGTTTCGACGCCTCTGGGGATGATGCGTTCGGACAGGTCGCGCGCGTAGGCCTGCAGGGCTTCGACGCTACCGGTCTCGAGCACCTCGACGTAGTTGTCGTAGACGGAGGTGGCCTCGGAGAAGATTTCCTCGGGCGTCATGGCGGTGAGCAGCTGGGCATCGGTGATGCGACGGGCCCACTCCTCGCGCAGTTCGGTGCGGTTCTGCCGCAGGTGCTCGACGAGCTGCGGAAGCAGGTTGTCGACGGAACCCGCGGGCAGCGAATCCGCCGAGAGACCGATGGACACGTCGGACATGAAAACTCCTGCCCCTTTCGCTAAGGCCAGGTCGGGTGCTCACTTCAACGACCGATAACCGGCCGTGTGCTCGGTGCCGACCGCCGTCGGAAGCCGATGCCGAGCCTAGTCTTACCCAGTACCCGATGGGTGCCAAACCAAACGCTGGTGGGCTGGGAATTCGGGGTCAGGTGTGCTCGTCGCGGGTTTCCGGTCTGCGGTGATGGGCCAGCAGTGTGTCGTAGATATCGGCGAGTGCCGTGAGCTGGCCACGATCGAGCACATCCACCATGTGACGCCGCACACTCTCGACATGCGAGGGCGCGGCGGAATCGAGTACCTCCGCGCCTTTTTCGGTGAGGACCGCGGCGGTGCGGCGAGCGTCGTCGGGAATGGATTCGCGGGCGACCAGGCCGCGCTTCTCCATCCGGGTGATCTGATGCGAGAGCCGGCTCTGCGACCACTCCAGCACAGCCGCGAGTTCGGCGAAGCTGCGCCGCTGGTCCTGGGCGTCGGCGAGCCGGGCCAGCACGGTGTATTCCACGTAGGTCAGGTTGGATTCGCGTAGGGAATCGCGTCCGACCGCGGCGGCGATGAGGTCGCGGGTGAACACGAATCCCAGCCAGGCGCGCATCTCGACATCATCGAGCCAGCGGGGTTCGGCCACAGTTCCACTCCCGGGTTTTGTTGTCATGCTAAATCCTCCCCGCCGCCGACAAGCGCATCATGCACAGGTAACACCCGCTCGGTTGAAGGTGCAACATGTACCTGTTCGCGGCATCCTGTTGCGGATTGCGGTGTCCTCGACCACGACCCATGGTGCCCGTCGCCGCGCCGTGCGCAGCACCGAATGCAATTGGAAACGAGCGAAGATGGCCGGGCCTGGTCATCGGCGCGTACGCGCGGGTCGGTACAGTCACTCTGCTTGAACCGTCGGCTGACCAGCCCCCAGCCCTGCTCGAGGAGTCCGATTCGTGACCGCGCCTGATTTCCTGTACTCGGATCTGCTGCCCATCGGTACGGACGAGACGCCGTACCGGCTGCTCACCACCGAGGGCGTGAGCACGTTCGAGGCGGGCGGGCGGACCTTCCTGCAGGTCGAGCCCGAGGTGCTGCGCATGCTCACCGCGGAGGCGATGCACGACATCAGCCACTACCTGCGGCCGGCGCACCTGGCGCAGCTGCGCAAGATCATCGACGACCCGGAGTCCAGCGGCAACGACCGGTTCGTCGCGCTGGATCTGCTGAAGAACGTCAATATCTCCGCGGGCGGCATCCTGCCCATGTGCCAGGACACCGGCACCGCCATCGTGATGGGCAAGAAGTCCGAGGGCGTGCTCACCGGAGCCGATGACGCGGAATGGATTTCGCGCGGTGTGTTCGACGCGTACACCAAGCTGAACCTGCGCTACTCGCAGCTCGCCCCGATCACCATGTGGGACGAGAAGAACACCGGCAACAACCTGCCCGCGCAGATCGAGTTGTACTCCAACGCAGGCGATCCCGCGCACCCGTCCTACAAGTTCCTGTACATGGCCAAGGGTGGCGGGTCGGCCAACAAGTCGTTCCTGTACCAGGAGACGAAGGCGATCCTGAACCCGGACCGCATGCTGGAGTTCCTGGACGAGAAGATCCGTTCCCTGGGCACCGCCGCCTGCCCGCCGTACCACCTGGCGGTCGTCATCGGCGGCACCTCTGCCGAATTCGCCCTGAAGACGGCCAAGTACGCCTCGGCGCACTACCTGGACAACATGCCGACCGAGGGTTCGATGGCCGCGCACGGCTTCCGCGACCTCGAGCTGGAGGAGCAGGTCTTCAAGCTGACCCAGTCCTTCGGCATCGGTGCACAGTTCGGCGGCAAGTACTTCTGCCACGACGTGCGTGTGATCCGCCTGCCGCGCCACGGCGCGTCCTGCCCCGTCGCCATCGCGGTGTCCTGCTCGGCCGACCGCCAGGCGCTGGCCAAGATCACCCCCGAGGGCGTGTTCCTCGAGCAGTTGGAACGTGAACCGGCGCAGTACCTTCCGGAGCAGACCGACGCCATCCTCGGCGGCGATGTCGTCAAGATCGACCTCAACCGGCCGATGTCGGAGATCCGCGACGAGCTGTCGAAGTACCCGGTGAAGACTCGGCTCTCGCTGACCGGTCCGCTGGTGGTGGCGCGCGACATCGCGCACGCCAAGATCAAGGAGCGCCTGGACGCGGGCGAGCCGATGCCGCAGTACCTGCGCGACATGGCCGTCTACTACGCCGGTCCCGCCAAGACCCCCGACGGCTACGCCTCGGGTTCCTTCGGCCCCACCACCGCCGGTCGCATGGACTCCTACGTCGACCAGTTCCAGGCGGCCGGCGGCTCGCACGTCATGCTCGCCAAGGGCAACCGGTCCGCGCAGGTCACCAAGGCGTGCAAGGAGCACGGCGGCTTCTACCTCGGGTCGATCGGCGGTCCCGCCGCGCGGCTCGCGCTGGACTGCATCAAGTCCGTGGAGGTCCTCGAATACCCTGAGCTCGGCATGGAAGCCGTGTGGAAGATCGAGGTCGAGGACTTCCCCGCCTTCATCGTCGTCGACGACAAGGGCAACGACTTCTTCGCCGAGACCTCGAAGCCGATCGCCCTGCGCGTGCGCGAGCGGTCCAAGGAACGCGTCTGACGCCAGGAGGCATGCGAATGCGGAGGGCCCACCGGATCGAACCCCGGCACCACCCCGATCCGGGGCCTTCCGCCCGGCGTCGCGGCGGCCGCTACGCGGTCCTCGCGCTGGTCACCGGGGCCGGAATGCTCGGGGGCGCACTGCCTTCCGCCCATGCCGAACCGGCGCATCCCGCCGTGACCAGCGGCCCGATCGCCACCCCGGTCGCGAGCGAAACCGACGGCCTGGACCCCCGCCTGGCCACCGCCTACAACGCCGCAGCCACCGAAGCCCACAATGCCGGTGTCTCCCTCTGGATCACCTCCGGCTACCGCACTCCCGCCGAACAGGAAGCCCTGTGGGAGGGCGGCCTCCAGACTTACGGCAGCCCCGAGGCCGCGCGCCGCTGGGTGCTTCCCCCGAACGAATCCACCCACGTCACAGGCGAAGCCATCGATGTAGGCCCCCGCGAGGGCGCACAGTGGCTGGAGGACAACGGCTCCCACTGGGGCCTGTGCCGTATGTACGACAACGAATGGTGGCACTACGAACTGGCCACCACCCCCGACGGCCCTTGCCCGGCCCGCCTCCCCGACGCCAGCGACCGCTGACCCGCTCTCCCCGGGAGACCTTGGGCGACACAGCAATCCGCACTGATGGTGGAGGTGTCCGCCGCGTCGAGCGCAGTCCCCGGGGTCGCCACCGGGCTCACCGGGTGACGGTGGGTGTGGCCGCTCGCGGCGATGAAGACAGCCTCGTACCGTCCCGCAGCCGCCACGCCGAGCGCCGTGATGAGCAGTGCCGAGGCGCCCGTCCGGAATTCGCGGGGACGGCAGCATAGACGCGGTTCGGGTGTCACCGGCAGCTATAGATTGCAGTAATCGATTGGATCGATATCAAGTCTTGGACACTATAGCTACAGCTCAGGCAAGGTAGAGCAGGTCGGCCCACCCGGGTCGTCGCCCTCGGAGAGGAGTTCCCATGCCGAACCTCGCAGCCGGCCTCGGACGGTTCCAGCGCGATGTCTTCCCGGTCAAGGCCGGGCTGTTCGCCCGCCTCGCCGGTGACCACCGGCCGGGCGCGCTGTTCATCGGCTGCTCCGATGCCCGCGTGGTGCCGGAACTGATCACGTCTGCCGAGGCCGGGGAACTCTTCGTCATCCGCACCGCCGGCAACCTGGTGCCGCCGCACACCCCGGGCGCGGCGGACGGTGTGGTGGCGAGCATCGAGTACGCGGTGGGTGTCCTCGGCGTCACCGACATCGTGGTGTGCGGGCACTCGGCCTGCGGCGCCATGACCGCGCTGTCCGAGGGGCAGGACCTCTCGACGCTGCCCGCGGTCGCGGGCTGGCTGGGGCACGCCGACGCCGCCCGGGCGCTGGTCGATCCCGACATCACCGGTGCCGCAGCGGTTTCCGCGCTGGTTCGTCACAATGTGGTGGCACAGCTGGCCAACCTCGCCACCCATCCCGCGGTGGCCCGGTCGCTGTCCCGGCGGACCCTCACCCTGCACGGCTGGGTGTACGACATCGGCACCGGCCGCGTCGAGGCGCTCGGTGCCGGGGGCGAGTTCAGCACTCTCGCCGCCTGATTCCCGTTTTCCCTCCGAATTCCGATCTCCGATTTCGCGTCCGCGAAACGGTTTCCCGAAAGGAGGCACCGCCATGGTGCACGCACAGTTCGATCCGACCGCCCGCGAGGCGCTGGCCGATGCCGCCGTCGCCGCCAAGATCGCCAAAGACCTGACCTGGCAGCAGATCGCCGACGCGGCCGGCCTGTCGGTCGCCTTCACCACCGCCGCGGTGCTGGGCCAGCACCCGCTGCCGGAGAAGTCCGCGCTTGCGGTGGCCGAACTGCTCGAGCTCGACGACGACGCTGCCCGGCTGCTGCAGACCATCCCGCTGCGCGGCTCGATTCCCGGTGGCGTGCCGACCGATCCGACCATCTACCGCTTCTACGAGATGCTGCAGGTCTACGGCACCACGCTGAAGGCCCTGGTGCACGAGCAGTTCGGTGACGGCATCATCTCGGCCATCAACTTCAAGCTCGACGTCAAGAAGGTCGCCGACCCCGAGGGCGGCGAGCGCGCGGTCATCACGCTGGATGGAAAGTACCTGCCCACCAAGCCGTTCTGACGCCCTGTCGCCCGGAGATGACCTGGAATGTCCGGAATCGGAAGCTGATCGGTCATGTCCGGGCACCTGGCGGTTCAACTGGTGACCGTACCGTCGCGGCTGGAGGATCACGGCGGACGGAGATGTGATGCTGGAACCGCGACTTCGGACCATGTGGCTGGCCAATGCGGCGAGCGGGGCGGCGGCCGTCGCCGTGCGCACGCCGCGCCCGGTGTTCGCTGCCCAGGCGCGGCGGGCGCAGCGCGAGGCCGTGGTGGCCTCGGATCTGGAAGTCGTTACGGTGAACGATCATTCGGCTGTCATCACCTGGACGACCCGGACGCGGAACCGGGCCGGGCGGCTGCGGCCCGCGCCCGCCGACACCGAGCTGCGCATCGCTCCCGCCGACGGGCGCGGCGTGGCCCGTGTCCAGGTGTTCGAGGGCATGCGAACGCCGTACCACTACGCCGAGATCCGGGATCTGGAACCGGGGCGGGCCTATCGATTCGAGGCGTACTCCGACGGGCAGCGCGCGGTGCCCGCCCGGACGCTGGTGACGCGACGGTCCGGAACGCCCGAATCCACCGGTATTTTCACCACCTTGACGCCACCGCCGGGACGGCTGCTGCGGACCCTCGCCCTGGCCAACGACCTGCACTACGGTGAACCGGCCAGTGGCCTGTTCGCGGGATTCTTCGAAGGACTGCGGCACAGTACCGACGAGTATCCGGAGTTCATGCTGCAGGCCATGCTCGAGGATCTGCGCCTCCCGGATCGCGGGGCGGACCATCTGGTGGTTGCGGGCGATCTGACCGATTCGGGAACGGCCGAGCAGTCGAGCGGAGTCCGGGACAGTCTGGACCAATGGGGCAATCTGGGCCGGGATTACTTCGTGTGCAGGGGAAATCACGATGTCCGGCCACCGGAGGAGACCGACCACTGGGGTGCGGTGTTCCATGCCCGGGACCGCCTCGTCGAATACTTCGTGGGCGGCCTGCGGCTCATCGGGCTCGACACCACCCGGGCGCGCGGCGCCGGCGGCACCCTCGACCCGGTGCAGCTGGCCCACCTGCGCGAACTGTTGCGCGGCGAACCCGACCGGCCGACCCTGATCTTCGGTCACCACCCGGTGACCAGGCATGCGGCGGTGAGCAATCCGGGCGGGCCGGGTTTCGTGCTGGACCGGTTCAACGCGGCCGCGCTGCACGCCCTCTACGCCACCGCGCCGGGGGTGTTCCTGCACCACAGCGGCCACACGCACCGGAATCGGCTGAGCCGCCCCGATTCCGGGATCGGCGTGGAATTCCTCGAGGTGGGCGCGGTCAAGGAATATCCGGGCGGGTACACCCTGGTGCGGGTCTACGAGGGTGGCTACATGGTGAACTTCTGCAAGACCCGGTCCGAGGCGGCGCGGCGGTGGAGCACGCGCACCCGCAGCCAGTACCTCGGCATGCATCCCGATCACGCACTGGGCAGTTTTGTCGATCGCAATCATGTCGTCCGACGTGATTTCTCCGGCCTGTGCGCGGAGACCTCGGCGAGTTGACCAGGGACACACCGGTTGACGCACCGGTAGGTCCGGTCAATACGCCCACAATGCCCGTGCTGTTCGGCATACTGCCGATGCGAGTGCGCGCCACCCCCACCTGGACGAGCTACCCAGGCCCGATCGGACATCGCGATGTCCCTTCGTTCACCGCTGTGCGCGTGCCGCGGGTTCGGCATCCCAGGTTCGGCACTTCTCTAGCAACGGAGGCATGGTGGGCAGGCAGGGCGGGCAGTACCGTACGAATCACGGCACACTCCGGCACCAGCGCCCACCCGTTCGCGTAACCGGGCGCCCCGCCCACCCTGTCCGAGATGACGTATTCGCCGCCGGCTGGCTGGTTTTCGAACTGCCCACCGCGGTGCTGCTGGCTGTCTTCGTCGGCACCGGCTGGCTCGGCTATCTCCACCACACGGGCACCCCGGCCCAGCCGCGCTCGGCGGTGGTGGTGCCCGCCGATCCCGCCCGGCCGGGCGCTCGCTGAGTCTCGGTACGAGACCCGGCGTCAGTTCGATACCGGCCCGGCCGTTTCCGGGAACGGGCTCGGCGTCCGCACGCGTCCGCGTCCCTCACCGCGCAGCAGCAGGAGCGCCGTCACGGCCGCGAGGGCGGGCAGCACCGCACACAGCTGGTAGCCGAAACGGAATCCGCTCGCCAGGGCAGCGCCGATGGTGTGACCGCTGCCGCGCAAGCGATCCGACCGGTCGCTCGCGGCCGCGGCGATCACCGCGAGACCGATTGCGCCGCCGAGTGTCCGGGTCACATTCACCAGCCCGGACGCGATGCCGTGCTGCGCGGACGGCACACCGGTGACCGCGGCCACCGTGATCGGGACGAAGGTCAGTGCGAAACCGGACGCCACGACCAGCGACGGCAGGATCACCGCACGCGTCGCGTCGCCGGCGGTCACGGTGTGCGCCAGCAGCAGCATGCCCGCCGCACCGAGCAGCCCGCCCGCGGCGATACTGCCCCGGAAACCGATGTAGCGCACCACAAGCGGGCCCGAGCCCGCGCACACCAGCAACAGCAGGCTGAACGGCACGAGGGCCAGCCCGGTGCCGACGGCATTGCGGCCGAGTGTCTGCTGCAGCTGCAGCGACAGCAGATAGAACAGGGCGTAGATGGCCCCGGAGATCAGGAACTGGGCCAGGTTCGCCGCCGCCACTGTGCGCACGGCGAACAGCCGCACCGGGATCAGGGGATGGGCGGCGAGGCGCGCCTCGTGGAGGACGAAATACGCCAGCAGCAGCGCGGCGAGGACGAGCGGAACCAGCGCGTCCGGCGAATTCCCGCCGCGCACACCGATCTGCGTCACCCCGTAGACGAGCAGCCCGGCGGCACAGGTGGATACGATCGCGCCCACCACGTCGAACCGGCCCCGCGCGGCGGGCGCGGACGCCGGGACGAACCGCAGCACCGCCGCGATGACCACACCACAGATCACCGGATTGACGGCGAAGATCCAGCGCCAGCCGGGCCCGTCCACCAGCAGCCCGCCGGCCACGAAACCCAGTGCGCCGCTGACCGCCGTGGCCGCACCCCACACGGTCACCGCGACCGTGCGCGGCCTGCCCTCGGGAAAGAGGGCGGCCAGCAGTGCCAGGGTCATCGGCGATACGAATCCGGCCGCCACCCCTTGCACGCCGCGCGCCGCCACGAACTCGCCCGCACCGCCGGCCAGCGCGCACGCCAGCGAGGCGAGCGCGAATACCGCGGTGCCGTACGCGAATACTCGCCGATGGCCGAGCAGGTCACCGAGGCGGCCGCCGAGCAGCAGGCAGCCGCCGAAGCAGACGGTGTAGCCGGTGATCACCCAGTGCAGGGTGGCCGCGGAAAAGCTCAGTCCGGCGCGCAGCGCGGGCAGGGCCACATTGACGACGGTGATGTCGATGGTCTCGAGCAACTGGGCCAGGCACAGTGCGGCGAGCGCCACCAGCAGGCCGGGCGTCCAGGCGAATTCGATGTCGCGGCCGGTTGCCGCGGGAGCAGTCTTGCGCATGGCGTCACCGTGCCGGTTAATGTGCACATGAAGGCAAGCGCTCTGACCATCGGCGAGCTGGCCGCACGGTTCGGGATCCCGGCGCATGTGCTGCGGTATTGGGAGAGCGAGGGTCTGATCTCGCCGCGTCGGCAGGCCGGGCAGCGCCGCTACGGTCCCGGCGATGTGCGCCGGATCGCACTCATCCTGCTGGCGCGGGAGGCGGGATTCGGTGTGCGGCAGCTCCGGACACTGCTGTCGACCCCGGATCCCATGGCGCACGCCGATCTGCTGCGTGAGTACGTCCACACGCTCGAGCACCGCATCGAGCACGCCCGGGCCACCAAGGAGCTCATCGAGCACGCGCTGGAGTGCCCCAGGGCCTTTCAGGACTGTCCGCACGCCCAGGAGCGGATTGCGTCCCGCATTCCGGACGGATTGCTGTCAGGGCCGGATTAGTCCGGAAAACGACGCCACCCCGGTGCCGCTGGCTGCGGGTCACCGGGGTGCTGGCGAGCGGATCGGCCGAAGCTGGTGCAGCGGCGGCCGATTCGGCGCGAAGGGTGTCAGTCGTCGAGGGAGCTGCCGTTGCGGGAGCGCGACGCGGCCCGGGCGCGGCGGCGGGCGGCCTGCAGTTCGGCGAGTTCCTGCTCGAGGGTCTCGGCGATCCGGAACTGGCCGGTGTCATAGACATTCAGCGGCGGGACCGGATCGGCCAGATCGGCGAGCGGGGAACGGTCGTCCTCTTCTTCGGGCTTGCGGCTCTTGCCGGTGGCGGAGCGGCGCTCCTTGTCGGCGGGTTTCGCGGTGTCCGACTGGCTTTCGGCCCGAGTGGGTCGGGGCTCGACCACCTGGGCTTCGGCATCGACGGTCTTCTCGGGCTCAGCGGGAGCCGCGGGAAGGGCCGGGGTGGGAGTCGGCACCGCCGAGGGGGAAGGGCGGCCGGGCCAGGAGACGACGGTGGGCATGGAGCGGCGGATTTGTTCGCCCGGGTCCGGCAGATCCCGGATCTGGTCCGTGGCACGCACAATGGCCAGACCGTACCGACCGGCCGCGGCATTGTGGATCAGCATCGCCACACCGATCATCACCGGTGCGATGGCGTGCACGGCCACTTCGTACCAGCTGCCGTTCTTCAGGTACGGGTAGGTGTTGAGCATGACGGTCAGTCCCAGCAGCGCCATCTCGGCCACCACGACCTGCCGGCGGCTGTCGATCACACCCCACTCGGCCACCTTGTTGGTGCCGATCATGATGATCACGAGGCAGACGCTGATCATGCCTTCGAGCAGGTAGCTGAACCAGTACAGCGGATCGCTCGCCCCGCCCGGGGCGATGTTGTGCTGCACATTGACCGCGGACCAGAGCATGCCGGCCGCGACCACGCCGGCGAGCGCGCGCTGACTCCACGCCCGATGCTTGTACAGGGACGCCAGTTTGGCGTGCGGGCTCGATTCCCGCCGCTGGGCGGCGATCGCCTTGCGCGCCAGCAGCAAGTCGCGAATGTCGGCCTTCTCAATCTCTACGGTGGTCTGTCGGGCCCGATCGGCCGCTGATGCCGCGGCCTCGGCCTGTTTCCAGCGCTGCGCCCGCTCCTGCTCGCGGATGCGCTCGGCCAGGTCACGCTCGGCGACGAGCTCGGTCTCCGACAGCACATCGGTGAGAGCGGGATCGTATTGGTATGCCAGCCGTCCCCGGGCCTTCTCGACCCGTTGCGCCAGCTGGGTGACCTCGTCCTCGCGCGGATGTTCGATCGTCAATTGGTCCCCCGTCCGGGGAGTCCCGGTGGCTGACAGGTGATTCCGGTAGGCACGGAGAACATTTCTAGTCGATACACGCCCAACCGCGAAACTGTTGATTTGCCGATGGTCCAATCCTTACGGCGCGCCGCGCTGCGACACGCGGAATTGAGTGGGAGTCAGGGCAGTACGAAGACATCGTCCGATCGGCTGTCCAGAGGGGTTGCCGAGCGGAGTTCGGGCACCACCATATAGGACCCGGTGGAAATCTCACAGGAATCGCAACCCGCATGCGCGAAGCTGCGCGGGCGAAGGATCGAAACCCGGGAGGACGGTGGGAGATTCGGCGCGGCGCTCGGGGTCAGCTGATCGTCTCGAGTTCCTCGTCCATCGGGATGGCGCCCTCCAGGCCGTGGGGGAGGCGGCGGCGGTTGGGGGAGCCGAGGGCGGTGGTGAGGTCGGTGCCGTCGTGTTCGGCGAGCAGATCGTCGGAGTCCCAGACCAGCAGGGTTGCGCTGACGGCGTTCTCGGCGGCGGAGTGGGCCAGATCGTAGTGGGCGCAGGCGGGGACGTGGGGGTAGGTGATCCAGAGGTCGTAGCCGGTCATGAAGAGATCGAGGTCGAATTGGACGGACAGGCCGAGGAGTTCGCTGCGGCCGTTGTCGTCGACGCCGGCGAAGGCCTCGTCGAGGGCCAGCAGGCGAGGGGCCTGGGGGTCGGCCGAATCGAGCATGACGTGGGCGGCGGCGAAGAGCGGAAGGTGCAGGGACACCGACTGTTCGCCGCCGGAGAGGGTGCTGTGGCGGGCGACGGTCAGGCGGTCCTCGGTGCCGTCGGCGGTGACGATCGTGAAGGAGAAGACGCGCCAGGTGCGGTAATCGAGGGTGGCCGCGAGGATCTCGGGGAACGAGCGCTCCGGGTGGGCGGCGCGCGCGGTGCGGATCTCCGCGGCGAAATAGGCGCGGATGGTGGACAGGTCCTCGGGGGTGAGATCGGCGGAGTCGCGGTCCAGGAGCTTGCAGACCGCGCGGGCCGGCTCGGCGAGATTGTCGGCCAGCACCCAGTGCACGCCGATGGTGTTGCCGGAGGACATGCGGCGCTGCTTCATCTCCGCGCCCATGCGGGAGATGAGATCGCGGGCGTCGCAGGTGCGTTCGTGGATCTGCTGGGCCAACCCGGTCAGCAGCGCATCCTCCAGGATGCGGCGCTCGGCGTCGGTGAGCAGCAACTCCTGATCGCGGCGGGCCGCGCCGATGCGCTCGGCGAAATCGGCCAGCGCGGACAGGCCGTGGTCGTCGTGCACCTGCACCACGGTGAGGCCGTCGGCGGCATCCCAGTGCAGACGGTAGTCCTGGCGGGCGGCGGTCAGCGCGGCGTCGAACTCCTGCAGGGCGGTCGTGACCGCGCTGCGGGTCGACTTGCGGGTCGCCTCGCCCGCGCGCACCGAAGCGGTTGCGGCGGAGAGATTCTCGAACAGGGCGGACACCTCGGCGGGCAGCACCGTGGGCTCCTGCTCCGGATCGCCGTTCTCGATCCGGTACAGCAGCTGCTCCGGCGTCGACCACGCGGCATCGCTGCTGGGCCAGCGGCTGTCGGTGGGCGCGCCCAACAGGCTCAGCAGATCCGGGTGCGCGTACGGGGCCAGATGGCGGACGTCGGCGAGCAATTCGGTGAGGGCGGTGCCCAGTGTGTCGTGGGCGGCGCGGTGCGCGCCCTCGGCGGTGCCCACGGCCTCGATGGCCTCGGCCGCGGCCTTGCGGGCGGCCTTCTGCTCCGCGCGCGCCGCCTCGATCTTCTCCCGGGCCGCTTCCAGCTCGCGATCGATATCCGCGGTGCCCGCGCCGAGCGCCTCACGCAGCGTCTCCAGTTTGCGCAGTTGCTCCTCGTACCCGGCGCGCGCCGCCTCGGCCTCTTCCGCGAAGGCCTCGGCCAGGTCCTGGGATTCCTCGAGCCGGTCCCCGGCCTCCCGGGCCCGCTCGTGCTCGCGCTGATGATCGCCGCGCAAGCGCAGCAGCGCCGTCCCGGCGTTCTCGAAATGGCGGACCGCGGCGGCCAGCGCATCCAACTCGGCAGGATCGCGCGGCGCGCGATGATCGGCCGCGATGGCCCGAACCTTCTTGTCCGCGTTGGTGTATTCCGCCACGGCCTGATCCAGATCCCGCTCGGCCTGGCCCGCCGCCTCCGAGCGCGAGCGCAACATGCCCGCCGCCTCGGCGACGCTCCGCAGCGCGGCGGTCACCGCCGTGGTCCTCGGCAGCCCCTTGGCCGCCGCCGAAATCCGCCCCAGCTCCGCGGTGGCGGCCTGTTCGTCGGCTTCGGCGGTATCAGCCTCGCCCACAGCCGTTTCGATGGCAGTGGCCAGCTCGGCCAGCCGCAACTCGCGCCGGCGTGCGCGGGCGGTGGTGCCGATGAACTCGGCGTCGGCCTTGATGTGCCGGCCGACCTGAACCCCCTGCCGGTACCGGCCGTCGGTGGCGATGGTGAGCTGCCCGTCCGCGCCGACCGGCTGCGCCTCGGCCCCGGTGACGGTGCGTCCCTTGCCATCCGCGCCGTCCGCCGTCACCGACCCGGCGGCATCGCCGGTCCCGGGCGTATCGGCCGCCACGGCATTCGCGTCCGGGGTGGCGACCTCGTGCAGCGCGATGGACGCGAGAATGCCGGAGACGATCTGGCGCGGTACGGTCAACGTGTCCGAATCATCCTCGACCACAAGCACATCGGCCAGCGTGCGGCCGGTGGGGCGCAACTGCTGCGGCAGCGGCGTCAGGAACTGGTCGGAGGCATGGTCCGGCAGGTCGGCATCCGCGCACACCCAGGCGTCGAGCAGGTTGGCGGCCTGTAGCGCAGCCTCGATCCCAGCTGCCTCGTGGGCACCGACGCCGTCGGCGAAACGCACCAATCGCCACAGCGGCGCGCCGGTCCGATGCGGCCGCACATCGGTCCGCGCCGCGAAAGCCGGTGGCGCGTCGTCGCGTTCGGCCGCGACCCGCTCCCGCTCGGCGCGCAGTTCGCCCGCCCGTGCGGTCGCTCGGGCCGCCCGTGCCCGTGCCTCCTGCCGCCGCGCCCGGATCTCCTCGCTCAGCGGCTCGGTGCGTTCGGCGAGCACTTCCGCCGGTGTGGCCGGAACCGAGCCGTCGTCGCCGCTGTC
Source organism: Nocardia sp. NPDC046763 (assembly GCF_040645495.1). Taxonomy (NCBI): domain Bacteria; kingdom Bacillati; phylum Actinomycetota; class Actinomycetes; order Mycobacteriales; family Nocardiaceae; genus Nocardia; species Nocardia sp. NPDC046763. Next base: position 227,679 of record NZ_JBEYYI010000003.1, read on the forward strand.
GGGGCGCGGGGCGTGCTCGGTGCCGACCTGCCCGAAGGCGCTGTCGAGCGCCTCGAAGAGACCCTTGCGAATCGGCGCATACACGTCGCGGTGCGAGTCCCACCAGTCACGCAGGGACACAGCGGTATTCGACCGCGCCAGGGTCACAGCGGCCTCCGCCTCGGCCAGTTCGGCGGCGGCGGATTCGCGCAGCTCCACCGCGCGCTGTCCGGCGCGTTCGGCCCGGGTGCGTTCGGTCACGGCCTGGTCGACCAGGGTGAGAGCGCGGCGGACGGCGCGGACGTCGGCGTCGCGCTCCTCGGCGTGGGAGCGGACGGAGGTGGTGAGGTGGTCGGCGCGGGCCGATTCGGGCAGGGCCGACCAGCCGATGCCGGCTTCCTCTGCGGCGGCACGGAGTTCGTCCTCGCCGCGGGACAGCGCGGAGGCGGCGTTGGCGACGGCGGCCCGGGCGCGTTCGGATTCCTCGAGCCGCTGGTCCACGGTCTGACGGGACTTGAGTGCCTTGTCGCTGTGCACGGCGGCGGAGGTTTCCAGCCGGCGGACGGCGTCGGCGAGATCGTCGAGCTGCTGCTTGCCCTCGTAAGCGCTGGAACGCTGCAGGGTTTCACGGTCGGCGAGGGCCTGCTCGTAGGCGCGATCGGCGTCCTCGGCGCGAGTCTCGGCGCCCGCGCGCTCGGTGTCGCGGCGCTTGCGCAGGGCGGCGGCCGCGTGCAGGGCGGTGCTGGAGTGGGTGACCGCGTCCAGGCGCACCCGCACCTGATCGATGTCCGTCTTCGCCTGCACGGCAAGGTATTTGCGGTAGACGCTGACGAAATCGCGGGTCGCGGTGTCGGCCTGGACCAGGCCCTCGAGGGTGCGGCCGACCTCCTCCATATCGCTGAAGGAGCGGGCGGCGTCCAGGATCAGTTGCTCGTCCAGGGGGCGCAGACCATCGGTGAGCGCCTGCGAGAGGCCGCGCGGGTCCAGGTTCTTGGCCAGCTGCGGGCGGCGCAGCGTCAGGATCAGATTGATGAGCTGGTCGTAGCGCTGCTGGCCGAGCCCGAACATGCGGGCGTCGATGGCCGTCCGGTACTCGACCGGCCGGTCCACGATGGCGTCGGAGCCGATCTGTTCGGCCAGTTGCTTGCGGGTCAGCGGTCGGTCGTCGGGGCCCAGTAGCGAGAAGTCCACGCCCACCCGGCCGTCGGCGACGAAATACCAGCGGGTCACCTTGTCGTTGGAGCGGGTGGCGCGCATGCCGATGCCGATGGTCACCGTCTCCGGCTCGGTCCAGCTGCCGCGCGCGAACTCCATCCACACGTACGAGTAGGCCGATTCCTGCTTGCGGTACAGCAGGTTCGACTTCATCGTGCGCTCTTCACCCGCGAACGGATTGAGCCGCCGCGGTTCGATCCGCCCGTCCAGCACGAACGGGAACAGCACCTCCAGGGCCTTGGTCTTACCCGAGCCGTTGGGCCCGCGCAGCACCAGCCGCCCGTCGGCGAAGCAGAACTCCTGGTCGCGGTAGTCCCACAGGTTGATGATGCCCGCCCGGGTGGGGACGAAGCGCACTCCACCGTGAATGTGGTCGGCCATCAGTTCCCGGATCCCTTCTCTGTCGAGCTTTCCGCGGGCGCAATCGAACTGTCCGCAGGCACGGTGTTCGCGCCGAGTTGTGTGGGGGAGATGAACAATTCGGTTTCCGCGCGGGTGCGGATCGTGACGATCGCGCCCCGGTACCGGGCCAGGGCGGGCAGGATGAGCAGGCCGCCGTCGACCAGCTCCACCAGCCGCAGCCGTTCCAGCAGCGAGACCGCCTCGGCGGTCAGGCCCGGCACATCGGCCTGCCACTGGGCGGCGAAGGTATTGCCGTACCGGTCGGTCAGCATCTGCACGGTGTCGCGGATCCACGACGACTCGAGGAACGGGAAGTCCGGGATCTCGGACTCGGCCGCTTGCACGTCCGAATCCTCCTGCGGCCCGAAGACATCCATCGGATCCGCGAGCGGTGCGAACACGGAATTCGACGGAATGGCGGTGTCGAGCTGCTCCACCAGATCCAGCAGCGGACGGTCCGGGCGCGGCCGGCGTTCGACCGGATTGTCGATATCCAGCACCAGATCCGCGATCTCACCCGCCAGCAGCAGCGCCACCTGCGCGAGCGTGCCCGTGCCCGGGAACCGCACATCCGACAGCCGACCTGAACTGTCGATCAGCGCAACGCCTTCCGCGCGCCGCTCGGCCCGCAGCCCGGTGAGGGACTCGACCTCGGCGACCAGCTTCTCCTGCGCCAGCAGCGAGCGTTGCGGTTCATCGAGCTCGTCGGCGTAGACCACGGGCCGCTCGACCAGTGCCCGCCGGACCTCGCGTGCCGCCAACGCCATTGCGGGGGAACGGGTATCGGATCCACCCGCCTCCTCGCCGAGCAGTCCGGTGACGCTCCGGAGATGCTGCAGCGCCCGCGGCGGCCGGAACAGCGCGAAGACCACCGATCGGTCGATGTCGTAGAGCGCCTCACCGGCTTCCGGGTCGCTCGCCCAGCCCCCGGCATCGCCGTCGGCCAGGGTGACCGCGCCGCGCGCCGCCAGCCAGCCGACCGCATCCACGAACGCGTCCCGATCCGCGGCCCGATCCGGCGCGAGATCCAGGCCCTCCACCCGCTCGGTGTAGGCGCCCACCTGATCGGCCAACTCCGACAACGTGATCTGATCCCCGGCGCGGCCCAGCGCGGCCAGGGCCAATGCGAGATAGGCGTAGCGGCGGCGATCGAACAGCCGGTCCCCGGTGGTCCGCGCGGGCCGCCCGGCGTCGAGGCGATCCAGCACCGGGAACAGCCGCGCCGTGGTCTCGGTGACCTCCAGCCGATACCCGAACAGCTCGGCCAGATCCTCCCGCAGCTCCGTCGCCCACCGCCGCAGCAGCGGCAGCGCAATGCGATCCGGATACGTGCGGGTGACCAGGTGATTGGCCAGGATCACCCGAGCCGCACGTTGATAGCTGTCCAGCGCGAGCGAATCGATACTGCGCGCGTGCATCAGCCCACCTCCCCGGCGCCGCCGACGGCTCCGCCCGCCAGCGTGACCGACGGATCCGGTTGTGCCGCTGGCGAACCGGGTGTTCCGAGCGGTGCACCGGGCTCGTTGTCCTGGACGGTCAAGGTGGCCGGGACCGTCGATCGCGCCACGGTGGCCGAGGGCGTCGGCTGCACAGTCGTCGAACCGGGCGTGCCGACGGGCGGCCTGGGCTCGGCAGGGGCGGGTTCGTTCGTAGCGCGCACTGCGGCCGAGGCGGCGGCCCGAGCCGAGGAGTCCGGCCGATTCGTCTGCGCAGCAGGGGATTTGCGACCACGCAGGGCAGTGGTCTCGCGAACCTCGAGTCGCCGGTTGTTGAGGTGCAGCACGCCCTTGGACGTACGGACGAGCGTGGACCCCTCGTGCTCGGACACGGTGAGCGTCACGCCGTTATCGGAGCCGGAGGTACCCGGCACTCGCCCGCTCACCGGCACCCACGCGGTGGACGCGGCGTCGAGCAGTTTGAGCAGCACCTCGGTCTCGCCCTCGTCGAGCTCCCGGTCGTGGAGGTCGGAGGCGGCCAGCGACCGGGCGGCCTCGGCGCGGGCCCGCTGGGCGTCCAGCTGCACCTGTCGCAGCCGGCGGATCCCGGCGTCATTGCGCTGGAGTCGCGCGGGCGCGCCCGGCGTCGGTGGTCGTCCGGTCTCGGCCAGAGTGCGGGCGATCTCCAGAGGTGGTGCGTCCCACCAGGATCGGATGGCCGGAATCACATCGGCGTCGGGGTGATGCATGGCCAGATGACGGGGCCGGCCCAGGCCGAATACCGCGTCATAGAGGGCGTGGGCGGCGTCGGCGGTCGGCGCGGCGGTGAACCACCCGGCCAGATGCCGCAGCGCGGACTCCCGGCTGACCCCGCCCTTGCGGGTCTCGGTCACCCGCCGCAGCAGCGACAGCACGGCCGCGATGGCGCTCATGGTGGCCTCGCGCAGGCGCTCGCACTCGGTGAGCCCGCCCTCGTCATCATCTATGAACCAGCCCCGCAGTCCCTGCCAGCGCGCCCGCCAATCCGCTTGGCGCTCAGCGGTATCCAGCAGTACCCGCTCGTCGCAGCGGGCCGCGCGCTCGATGAGATCCTCGACCCCGGTGTCCTCCACCTCGCGAATGGCGGTGGCCAGCCGCGGCGCGAAACGTGCCAGGTCCATGGAGAATTCGCGCATGTGCGCCAGCAGCGCGTCCTTGTGCGCGAGGAAGGCTTCGGGCGTGGCCTCGGTGGTCCGCACCAGATCACCGAGCGTGAGATAGAAGTGCGCCGCCCGCTCGGCCAGGTCCGACAGTGCCCGGTCCAGCCGGTTCAGCACCCGGTAGACGCGCGGCGCGTCCGCGCTCTTGTTGGCCTCGGCGAGGGTGTGCAGATCGGCCAGCAGCTCGGGCAGTACCAGCCGCGAGAGCGCGGCCTCGTCGAGCCGCGCCGCCAGCACATCCGAAACCGCCCGATATGCCTGATATCCCGCCTGGGAGAACTGATAGACGAAATGCCGGTTCCGATACTCGGCCAGCGTTGCCGCCCGGGTCCCGTCGTAGCTGCGTTCCAGCACACCCCACTGGTGCAGCTGCTCCAGCAGCGGGCCCACCTCGGTGGCGGTCAGCATGGGCGCGCCCGGGCAACGATCGAGCGTGTCGGCGACGTCGGAGGCGTGCAACAGCACCAGGTAGGCGGCGCGGGCGGTATCGAAGGCCCGCAACACCCACAGGTAATCGGCCCGTTTCTCGGCGGTGGCGAAGGAGAACAGACGCAGCCGGTCGGCGTGCGGAATCTCCTCGGACCCGACCCCCCTCGGGTCGGGCAGCAATCCGTCAGCGGACTCGGTCACCGGGAGAAGGTTAGTACTCCCTCCCGACCGGCTCGGAATCGTGCCGAGTGTCGGCGCGCCCGATCCGGCTCCCGGTCACCGATTCCGGGTCCGTGATCGCCGGTCAGTTGCCGAGCGCGGCCACGCCCGCCTGCGCGAACTTCTCGTCCTGATCGCCGCTCGGCGCACCCGCGACCCCGATGCCCGCGATCGGCGCACCACCCTTGGCGGCCACCGGGGCGCCACCCGCGAGGAACAGGGTGCCCTGGATATCGGCCAGATGCGGTGCACTGTCGAGGCGCTTGGCCAGCTGCGAGGTCGGCGCGTTCCAGGAGACCGCGGTGAACGCCTTCTGCTGCGCGGAGGAGTAGGACTGCGGCCCGGCGCCGTCGCCGCGCAACGTGACGACGGTGTTGCCGTCCCGATCCACCACGGCGATCGTCACGTGCTGGTTCTCCTTCACCGCGGCATCCAGCGCGGCCTGCGCGGCCCGGGTGGCGGCGGCAATGGTCAGATGGGTGCTCTGCTGCAGGTTGGCACTGGCGACATCGGCCGCCACCGGGGCCTTGCTGCCCGGATCCGGATCCTGTGCGTTCACCGACACCACGCCGATCACCCCGGCGGCCACGACGGCCGCGGCCGCGCCGCCGATGACGAGGCGCTTGCGGTTGGAGCTGGACTGCTGCGGGGTGGTCATGATGTCCTCCACGGATTCTCGGGTGAAAGCTGTTCGCTCTGTTCGCATTCCAGCTTGCTGCCCAGGTCGGCCGGGCACATCGGCGCAGTGGCCAGGAATTCGCACGCGGTCCGGCTGATCCCCGTATCAACCGATCGGATGACCCGGGAGCGGGTGGGGCACGGCAGAATGAGGGTGTTTGTCACTGCCACCGAGGTGGTTACCCACGTCACTGCCACCGAAGTGGTTACCCACGTCACTGCCACCGAGGAGGTGCCCGCATGCCGTCTCCAGGCCAGGTGAGCGCGCAGCCCCGTGACGACACCCGGTTGCTGGGCACCATCGTGCACAGCGCTTTCTACGTCCTGCTGGCCGCGTCGATGCTGCGGTTCGTGCTCCGCCATCCCGACAGCGCACGCATGCCCTGGGTGATCGGACTCTCGCTCGGACTCGCCGTGCTCTATGTGGTGAGCGAACTGCGCGCCTCCCGTCGCGTGCTGCTGTTCGCGCTGCTGGCGACCGCGTGGGCGGTATTGGTCGTGCTCGCACCGAGTTTCGCCTGGTGTGCGGTGCCGCTGCTGCACACCGGCCTGCGGATCCTCCCGCTGCGTGTCGCCCTCGCCCTGGTCGCCGGGCTGACCGCGCTGGTCGTCTTCGCTCAGCTGAAACTCGCCGGCTGGGCCGACCCCAACCTGCTGCTGGCCCCGCCCGCCGTCGCCGCCCTCAGCACCGCGCTTTTCGTCGGCCTGATCCGCCAGACCGAACGGCAGGCCGCACTCATCGACGACCTGCGTGCCACCCGGCGGGAACTCGCCGCCACCGAACGCCGCGAAGGCACCCTCGCCGAACGCCAGCGCCTCGCCATGGAGATCCACGACACCCTCGCCCAAGGACTTTCGAGCCAGCGCATGCTGCTGCAGGCGGCCGACCGGATCTGGGCCAGCGAACCGGACCAGGCACGCGAGCACATCAGAAGCGCGGCAGCCGTCGCGGAATACAACCTCGCCGAGGCACGGCGCTTCGTGCACGACCTCGCGCCCACAGATCTGGCCGCGGGCGGATCGCTGGTCGCGGCGTTGGAGGCGATGGCCGAACGGGAGAGCGGTGACTCGCTCAGCGTGCGCATCCACGTGGAGGGCGCACCGGTGGGACTGCCCGCGGGCGTGGAGGCGGCGGTCCTGCGAATCGCGCAGGGGGCGTTGGCGAATACGCGCGAGCACGCCGCCGCGACCTCGGTCACCATCACCCTGACCGACCTCGGCGACCGGCTCGTCCTCGACATCGCCGACGACGGACAGGGTTTCGACCCTGCCGAGACTGTCGGCACCGCCGACCGCGCCGAGACTGCCGGCACCGCCGACCGCGCCGAGACTGCCGGCACCGCCGACCGCGCCGAGACTGCCGGCACCGCCGACCGCGGCCACGGCCTGCCTGCCATGCGCGCCCGGCTGCGCCAGCTGGGCGGCACCCTCACCGTCGAATCGGCGCCCGGAGACGGCACGGTCGTCTCCGCCGAAGTCCCCCTGGAGCGGTCGTGACCGAAGCCGAAACCCCTGTCCGCCTTGTGATCTGCGACGATCACGTGGTCGTCCGCGCCGGATTGCGCGCGCTGCTGGGCAGCACACCCGGCATCGACGTCGTCGGCGAAGCGGGCAGCGGCCCGGAGGTCGTCGCCCTCGCCGAGCGTCTCCAGCCGGACGTCGTGCTCATGGACCTCCAGCTCGGCGGCGACATGGACGGCATCGAGGCCACCCGTCGCATCACCGCGGGCGGTGGTGCGACCCCGCACGTGCTGGTGCTCACCACCTACGACACCGACGCCGACATCACCCGAGCGATCGCCGCCGGCGCCACGGGCTACCTCCTCAAGGCCGAACGTCCCGAGGAGCTGTTCGCGGCGATTCACGCGGCCGCGCAAGGACATACGGCGCTGTCCCCGCCCATCGCCGACCGAGTGCTCAACCGCATGCGAAACCCGCAGCCCGCGTTGACGGCCCGGGAACTGGATATTCTCGGCCAGCTGTCGCGGGGGCTGGGGAATCGGGAAATCGCCCGGGCGCTGCATGTCAGTGAGGCGACCGTGAAGACGCACCTGGGGCGAATCTACGACAAGCTAGGGGTCGATAATCGCGCCGCGGCAGTCGCTGTCGCGAACGAGCAACGGCTCCTGAAGTGAGTCACAGCCCCTTGGGCGCAGCCTGGTGCATGAAACCGAAGAGGTATCCGGCCACTCGCCGCATCTGAATCTCCTCGCTGCCCTCGGTGATCCGATACCGGCGATGATGCCGGTAGATGTGCTCGAAAGGCGTGTGGCGGGAATAGCCGAGCCCGCCGTGAATCTGCATAGCGCGGTCGGCGGCTTCACAGCACAGGCGGTTGGACCAGTAGTTGCACATGGACACCTGGGCCGACTGCGTGAACGCGCCGTAGCGGTCCATGGCCCACGCGGTCTTGTGGATCAAGGTCCGCAGCATCTCGCACTGGGTGCTCAACTCCACCAGCGGAAACTGGATCGCCTGGTTGGCGGCCAAGGGAGTTCCGAAGGTCTTGCGGTGCTTGGCGTAGTCGATCGACCGGTCGATGCAGTATTGCGCCGCACCGAGGCTGGACGCTGCCTGCCGGAGCCGATTCTCGTTGAAGAAATGCTGGACGACCGCCAGCCCGCGCCCCTCCTTGCCGAATACGGCGTCGGCCGGCACCCGCACGTCCTTCAGGACGACGTGGGCGTGGTCGGTGGGCATATTGAACGTCCACAGGAACTCGGCGATCCGGAAGCCGGGCGTGCCGACCGGGACGAGGAAGGCGGTGATACCGACGCCGTCTCCCGGGCTCCCGGACGTGCGAGCGAAGATCAGGTCGGCGTCGGCGCGGTGCATGCCGGTGTTGAAGGTCTTCTCGCCGTTGATGATCCAGGAATCGCCGTCGCGGACCGCCGTGGTTTCCATGAAGGTGGCATCGGAACCGTGCTCGGGCTCGGTGATGCCGAAGCCGAAGAACTTCTCGCCGGTCGCCAGGTCGCTGATCCACTCCGATTTCTGTGCGGGCGAACCGTATTCGTGCATCAGCAGCAGTCCGACATTGTTGGCGACGACGGCGTGCTCGGTCTGCAGATCGCAGTGCAGGCCCAGGCCGCGGCGGGCCAGATGCTCGCGGATGACGGCCATGTCGAGGTTGGAGCCGTCGTGGCCGCCGTATTCGGCGGGATAGGCGTAGCGCAGGTGGCCGGCGGCGTCGGCGCGGCGGCGGGCCTCGGCCAGCAGGTCCTCCCAGTCGGCGCTGGGGAGGCCGCCGCGATGCCAGTCGGTGCGGGCGTCCTCGCGGCGGTGATCGAAGAAGCGGACGTTGTCGCCCGTCTGTTCCAAGGGAACGATGTCGCGGTCGATGAACTCGTCCAGTTCGGCCAGATACTTCCGCAGCTGGTCGGGCAGCTCGAAATCCATGATGGTCACCTCGATCCGGTCGGGCGGATCTGCATGAGCAGATCCCATTCGATCTCGGGAATCCGTCGCCCGCTGGCGGCCATGACAATGCTGGGGACGGTGCCGTCCAGGAACGCGGCGGCCTGGGCGGCCAGCATGGCGCCCCACCCGAGGGTGCAGGCCACCTTCCACCAGCGGAAGCGGTCGGCGTCGAAATCGCCTCCGGCGGAAGCGTATCCGCGTACGAAAGTGGCGCGGTCGGTGAAGCCGCCGAACTCGTGGCCGTCGACGCCGAAGCGCCACATGCGCAGGGCGGACCAGGCGGTGTCACGCATGGGATCCCCGAAGCGCTGGGCGCCTTCCCAATCCAGCACCGCCTCGATGCCCTCGGGACCGACGATGAGGTTGCCGTTGCGAATATCGGTGTGGACCAGGGTGAGCCGCTCCGGGGGCCCGGGTAGATGGCGGGTCAGCCAGCGCAGCGCGAGGGCGAAGACGGGGCGGTCGGCCAGGAGCCGGGCGACCAACGATTCGGCTTCTCGCAGAAACGATTCGGCGGGATTGTCCACAAGGCTGCCGGGTAGTTCGGGAGAGCCCTGCTCGGGGTCGATCGCGTGCAGCAGGGCCGCGGCCCTGCCGAGTTGCTCGCCCACGAGGTCGCCGATACCGGCCTGCCGCACCAGCCTCAGGACCCGGCGCGGCACCGTCTCGCCGTCGAGACGCTCGGACAGCATGAACGGCTCCCCGACATACCCGGTGTCGGTGCACACGGCCAGCACATGGGGAACAGGTACCCCGTGCTCGCGGGCCAGTTCACGCACGCCCGCCTCGACATCGACCGGGAGCAACTGAATACTTCCGGGCACGAGCGTGGCGACCAGTCTCAGCACGCACCCGCCGAGATCGGCGTCGAAGGCGACATTGCGCCGCCGCGCGCCCGCCGAGAGCGGCCGCAGATCCGAGATCGTCACCGCGCGGCCGATGTCCTCGGACAGGAATCGGGCCAGACCGGCCGTCACATCGCCGGTCATTCGCCCTCCCAGGCGTCATAGCCGGGTTTGGCGACGGCCAGGTCGGCGCGCACGATGGACACCAGCACCGTCCACAGCGCCTCGTCGTCGGCCGTGTCGGGTACCTCCGGCGGCTGTGTTGCGAGGGTGACTTCCCGCTCCAGCATCCGGGCCAGATGCGCGCCGACACGGGCCTGGTGCCGCAACTCGGGTGGAAGGGCGGGCAGGAGCGTCGTCTCCAGCAGATCCGCGAGCGCGGTCAGCAACTCCGGTGCCGTGGGCCGATACTGCATGGCGTGCCTCCGGCATGAAATCCGTTGTTCGGCAGGTAAACCGGGATGGTACGGGACCACGCGGCGCGATGGCCGTGAATTGCGGGCGATTGCCCGCAGTTGTGGGTCGATGTCGCGGCCGGGGCAGTCCTGCCGAGTCGTGATTGCCGAGACTTCGCCCGAACAGGCGGGGCTTTCCGCGGCCCCGCCGGTCGGACGGCGGGGCATGCGTCACTCGCCGGACCCGTCCTGTGTCGAGCATCGAACCCCATCGCCGATTTCATGGAATGATCAGCCCGTCCTGATCATTTGCTGCACTCGGACCGCGACCGCGACACCGGACAGGTGGTGACAGTGGAGAACCAACCCCAGGACAGCGGCGACACGGAATACCCGGAGCTCGACTACCGATTCACCCTGGCGAACGAACGGACGTTTCTCGCGTGGATCCGCACCGCGCTCGGCCTGCTGGCCGCCGGCGTCGCGGTGCACACGCTGGTGCAGCCGTTCCATCACGCCGGAGTGCGGCGGCTGCTCTCGCTCAGCTGCATCGTGCTCGCGGTCGTGCTGGCCGCCGGCGCGTACACGCACTGGCGCGATGTCCAGGACCGGATGGTGCGCGGCGAGCGGCTGGGGAACACGATGCTCGTCCCGATTCTCGCGGGCGGCATCGCGATCGTCTCCATCTTCGCGGCGATCGCGACGGTGTGGCGGTGACCGCGCCGCCCACCTATCCCGCCGAGCGCACCGCGCTGGCCTGGCGGCGCACCGCGATCGCCGCGATGGGGACCGCGGTGCTGTTCGTCAATCATGCGGCGACCAGCGGCTGGCATCCGGTGGCCATCGCGCCCGCTCTGGCGGCGGTCGGACTCATGTTGGTCGCGGGGCTCAGCTTCCTGCGCAACAACTCGCTGCACCACGGACACTGGGCGCACGGGTCGCGGGTGATCGTCATCGCGACGGTGGCGGTGCTGGTGGTGTGCGTGGTGGCGCTCGTCATCGGTCTCACCGATCCCGGTAGGAGGCAAGCCTTTTCGACCCCATCGACGTCGGAGATCCCGGCAGTCACCGGAGGCGGACAGTGAGTGCGGTCACCGAACCGAGCAAGTTCATCATCGAGCAGAACCAGCGTGCGCTGAAAGAGCTGCCGTTCGACGACACTGCCGACGAGGAGGATGCCGACCGCGGCTTGATCGCCAAGCTGGAACTCGGAATCGTCAAGGACGACAAGGGGACTGGCATCTGGGACGACGACTCCGACAGCTCCCTGTAGGGCGCCTGCCCCCGGGTTCGTGGCGTGGGCGCCTCGGCGAACCACCGAGCTGAAGATCGCTGTAGGTTTGCCCTATCGACACCGCGATGCGGACCGGGCGGCCGAAGATCGGGCTCCGAGACCACGTCACACGGGCGGCAATACCGGGCAAATCGCCTGTTCATGCGACACGCTGGAAAGTTGCTGCATATCGTGCGGCGATACCTCCATGATCGACGGGTGCCCGTGGTGTGAGGTTCTGCGATCAGCGAGTTCTCATCGAATGGAGGATCGAGGGTGAGCAGCGGCACGAAGCGACAATTGCTTGTCGGCAAGGGATGGATCCAGGCGTGTGTGCTGGTCGCGGTATTCGGGTTCTTCGTGATGGGACTGCTGGCATACCGCACCTATTCCGGCTCGGCCCCGATTCCCGAGCGGGTGCAGGCTCCGACCGGGCAGACGCTGTTCACCGCCGCCGATGTCAAGCACGGTCAGCAGATCTTCCTGGCGGCGGGCCTCATGCAGTACGGGTCGATCCTCGGGCACGGGGCGTGGCTGGGGCCGGATTACACCGCTGACTATCTGCGCCGATCGGCAGACTTCGCGCTGGAGCAGCGTGGGAATGACGATCGGGCGCGGGCGCGCATCCTCGCCGATTTCCAGGCCAATCGCTACGACGAGAACACCGGTGTGCTGGTTTATAGCACTGAGCAGGCGCAGGCGTTCCAGCATCTCGTCGACCACTACGCCGACGTGTTCGGCCGCACCGGAACCGGGCTGGGGCTGCGGCCGGAGCTCCTCACCGATCGGGCGCAGATCCACGATCTGACCGCATTCTTCTCGTGGACGGCGTGGATGTCGGCAGCGCATCGGCCGGGTCACGACTACTCCTACACCAATTCCTGGCCGGCGGAACCTCGGGTCGGCAATAGCCCTACCGCGAACGTGGTGGTGTGGAGCGTCATTTCGCTCATCGCCCTGCTGGGCGGGATCGGACTGCTGTTCGCCGCTTTCGGCCGCTGGGGTAGCCGGCTCGGGTGGAAGGGCCGGGAGGCGGCCACCTTGTCGTTCCGGGCGCCCGGGGACGTGGCGCTGACCCCCGGGCAACGATCCACCCGGTGGTATTTCGCGATCATGGTGATCCTGTTCGGCGCGCAAAGCCTGCTCGGCGGCGCCACCGAACACTATCGCGCCGACGTGGCCAGTTTCTTCGGCCTCGATCTGGCGAAGATCCTGCCCTACAACCTGACCCGCACCTGGCATCTGCAGCTGGCGCTGTTCTGGGTGGTGGCGGCGTTCCTCGCCGCGGGAATCTTCCTGGCGCCCTTGATAGCCCGGCGCGAGCCGCGCGGGCAGGGCCGGTTGTCGTACATCCTGCTCGGGGCGGTGGCGGTGGTGGTGTTCGGCAGCCTGATCTGTGAGGCGCTGAGCATCCACGGCAAGGTGTCGTACGGCAACTTCTTCGCCGCACAGCAATTCACCTTCCTCGACCTGGCCCGCGTCTGGCAGATCCTGCTGGTGGCCGGCCTGGCCATCTGGGTGATGATCCTGTGGCGCGGGCTGCGCGGGCGACTGGCAGACGAGCACAAGGGCAATATGCCGTGGCTGTTCTTCCTCTCCGCGCTCGCCATTCCTGTGGTCTACGCGGTCGGGCTGCTGGCGAGGCCGGGCGACAACTTCACCCACACCGAGTTCTGGCGGTTCTGGGTGGTGCACCTGTGGGTGGAGGACTTCCTGGAACTGTTCACCACCGTGATGGTCGCCTATATGTTCGTCCTGCTCGGCGTGGTGCGCGAGCGGGTCGGCATGATCGTCGTCTATCTGGACATCATCCTGTACTCCGCGGGCGGGGTGATCGGCACCATGCATCACCTGTACTTCAACGGAACTCCGGTGGAGCACATGGCACTCGGCGCGGTGTTCTCCGCGCTGGAGGTGGTCCCGCTGACCTTCCTCACCGTGGAGGCGTGGAGCTTCCTGCAACTGGCGTCGAAGCAGGAGTCGCGGTCCGCCGCAGAGTTCCCGCACCGGTGGGCGGTCATGTTCCTGGTCGCGGTCGGATTCTGGAACTTCTTGGGCGCGGGCATCTTCGGGTTCCTGATCAATCTGCCGATCGTGTCCTACTACGAGATCGGCACCGCGCTCACCGCCAACCACTCGCACGCGGCGATGATGGGCGTCTACGGCATGCTCGCCTGCGCCTTCGCGCTGTTCTGTGTGCGCTATATGATCCCGGTCCACAAATGGCCGGACAAGCTGGCGAGAATCTCGTTCTGGTCGTTGAACATCGGGCTGGCATGGATGGTGTTCGCCACCCTGCTGCCGATCGGAATCCTGCAGCTCTACAAGGCCGTCGACAGCGGATATTACGAGGCGCGCGAGCTGAACTACATTCGAAGCCACGCGAATTCGGTGCTGGAGTGGCTACGCATGCCGGGCGACATCCTGTTCATCGTCGGTGGTATCGCGCCGCTGGCATGGATCATGTGGCTGGCCGTGAAATACCGCGGCACGGGCGGAACGCCACCGCCGCAGGATACGAAGATCACCGCCGACGACCGGCAGGTGCCGGCCGACGAACTGGTAAAGCTGACCGGCGGCGAGAGCGAGTGATGGTGGTGCACCCGGCGGTCGAGACACTGCTGATGGGCGGGTACGCGGTGCTGCTCATCGCCACCGCATTCGGCCTGGATCTGCTGGCGCGGCAGATCCATCGGCGCTCCGATCGGCACCGGAACGCCGGATTCCGGTATCTGCCCGAGCACGATTACTGGATGTGCCCGGCGCATGAGCCGTTGTGGCCGCACAGCATCGACGACCAGGCCCGCCTGGTCCGCTATCGGGCACGTCCGTCAGTGTGCAACGCTTGCCCGGGGAAACGCGACTGCACCGACTCCGCGGCGGGCCGGGAGATCACCAGGGCCGTCGACCCCTGGCCGCATTCGGAGGCCGGTCGTTTCCATCGGGGGATCGCGTTGGTGCTGATCGTGCTGGCCTCCGCGTTCCTGATCATCGCCGCGGCCGGACATCCCAGGTCGCCGGATCTGATTGTCCTGGCGCCGATCACACTCGGCTGGGTGCGCGCCGCCTGGGTACTGACCGCCCACTTCCGCCACACACCCGCCGGCTTCCCCACCGGAATTCCGGTGGCCGAAAGGAGCTCCCGATGATCATGATCGGCGTCACCGCGGCCGTGGCCGCCGCCCTGCTGGCCCCGGTGTCCACCCTGCGCATTCTGCGCGAATACGAACGGGCCGTGGTGTTCCGGCTGGGCCGGCTGCGCCCGCTGCGTGGTCCCGGCATGGTGGCGTTGATTCCCCTCATCGATCGGATGGTGCGTGTCGACCTGCGCACGATCACACTCACCATCCCGCCGCAGGAGGCCATCAGCCGCGACAATGTGCCGGTCCGAGTCAACGCCGTCGCATACTTTCGCGTCATCGATCCGGTACGCAGCATCATCGAGGTGGAGAACCACGCCGTCGCCACCTCCCAGATCGCCCAGACCACACTGCGTTCCGTGCTCGGACGCGAGGACCTCGACACCCTGCTGTCCGAGCGCGACCAGCTCAACACCAACCTGCGGAAGATCATCGACGAGCAGACCGAACCATGGGGCGTGAAGGTCGCCCTGGTCGAGATCAAGGATGTCGAGATCCCAGAGGCCATGCAGCGCGCCATCGCCCGGCAGGCGGAGGCGGAACGCGAACGCCGTGCCCGCATCATCCACTCCCGTGGGGAAGTCGAGGCCGCCGAAAACACCCGCGATGCAGCGCAACTACTGGCCGCGACCCCAGCCGGCCTCCAACTACGCTACCTGCAGGCGCTCGGGGAGCTGGGAGCCGAAGGCCGTTCCACGGTCGTCTTCCCCATGCCCGTCGACCTCACGGAACCGCTCAAACGCGTGTTGCGTTCCGGGACAATCGAATAGGCGCAACCAGACCGCCCCGATCCACCGGTCGTTCGAGGGAGCTCGATCGTGCGTCGGTGGTACGGGATCGATGACGACGGAGGCCCAATGTGAGGGTATCGACGTGCAGGGGAAGTGCGAGGTCGTGTCCACAGTCACCGAGGAGTGCTGATGCGCCGAATCATTGATCTGTCCGTCCCGTTGCAAGCGGGCATCGCATCGGATCCGCCCGGTTATCTACCCGAGATCGACTATCTGGACCATCGCCAGACCCGCGAGGACATGCTGGCGTTCTTTCCTGGTGCGCAGGTCGACGACCTGCCCGATCGAGAGGGGTGGGCGATCGAGCGGGTCCGGGTCAACACCCACAACGGCACCCATGTCGACGCCCCGTATCACTACGCGTCGACGATGGATGGCGGCAAGCGGGCCATCACTATCGATGAGGTTCCGCTGGAGTGGTGTTTCGGGCGTGGCATCAAGCTCGACTTCCGGCACTTGGACGACGGCTACGTCGTCACTCCCGAGGACGTGGACAACGAACTCGACCGGATCGGCCACACGCTGCAACCGCTGGACATCGTATTGGTCAATACCAGTGCGGGCAGCCGCTACGGTCAAAACGACTACGCGGTCAAAGGGTGCGGCATGGGCCGCGAGGCGACTCTGCATCTGCTGCGCCAAGGCGTACGGATGGCCGGTACCGACGCATGGAGCTGGGATGCGCCGTTTCTGTACACCGCGCGCCGCTATGCCGTCGACCATGATCCCAGCATCATCTGGGAAGGGCACCGTGCGGGGCGGGAGATCGGCTACTGCCACATCGAGAAGTTGCACAACCTGGAAGCAGTTCCTGCCCATGGCTTCCAGGTGGCGTGCTTCCCGGTGAAGATCCACCGCGCCTCGGCCGGGTGGACTCGCGCGGTGGCGATCCTTGACGAGGTCGAGAGTTGAGGATCGGGGGCTGGGGGTTCCTGCGGTCTGCCATTTGTCCTCCCTGCGCTGGGATCGCGCTTTCAGTTCGGACCGTGAAGTTGGCCGTCGCGGTTGACAGTGGTGGTCGAGATCCCGCCCGGAGGGCAACGCTATTCCTGGGATCGCCACCGGCGAGATCGCTGTGAATGCGATGCCGGTGCTGGAGTGCGCCGCTGCCTTGGTTAGCCCGACGCGCCAGCCGCCAAGATAATGAAGCTAAATTGTCGCTATCTCGATATGTGCTGCGAGAGAAGGGTAGGAACGCCGCCTAACAGCATCAATGTCAAACATCTATTGATGCCATTTCGACCAATGAGCCACTCGCTGAGGAGTAGTTTCTCCACAGCAACCTTGTTCGGGTCAACTCCGCACGGCAACTTTGTTCGAGTCGACGAGGAGCATCATCAATGGGTGAACGTGTCGTCGATGCTCACAAGGACCTGCACAGCGACGAGGGTGCGCGCAGGGGTGAGCATCCTGGACGCTCGCGCAACCCGATCATCAAGGTGCACGACGTCGCTTGGTTGGAGTTCGAGAAGCCCGACTTGGCCGGCGCCGAGGCCTTCGCCCACGCGTTCGGCTTCACCACCGCGCTGCGTACCGACGATGAGCTGCAGTTGCGGGGCAGTGACGCGGGCCCTGCGTGCCTGGTGATCCGCCGTGGCCCGAGCGCGCGGTTTGTCGGGCCGACGTTCGCCGCCACGGACACGTCCGATGTGCAGCGCTTGGCCGAGGCAACGGGGGCCAGCGTCTTCGGGCTGCCCGAAACCCTCGGCGGGGTGGCGGTCGATCTGGTCGACCCCAGCGGGTTGCCGGTGCGGGTGGCGGCTGGGATGCATCAGCTTCCGGCGCTGCCTGCCCAGGAGCCGCACGTGTTCAACTTCGGGCACGACCTGGTCCGGGTCAACGCTGCCCAGCGCCCGCCGCGGGTCCCCACCCGGATACAACGGCTCGGGCACATGGTCTGGCAGACCACCAAGTACGTCGAATCGCTGAACTGGTTTCTGGACCACTTGGGGTTGATTGTCAGCGACTTTCATTTCTTCCCTGGCCAGCGCGAGCGCGGACCGATCATGAGCTTCAACCGCTGTGACCGCGGGACAACCCCGGCCGACCACCACACCCTGGCGTTGGCGCTGGGCCCTGCCAACCGCTACGTGCATTCCGCCTATCAGGTGTGTGACCTCGACGCAATGGCCGCCGGTGGCCAATACCTGGCTGAGCACGGGTATCGCCGCTCCTGGGGCATCGGCCGCCACGTACAGGGCAGTCAGATCTTCGACTATTGGCGCGACCCGGACAGTTTCCTGGTCGAGCACTTCACCGACGGCGACGTATTCGACTGCACGCTCGAACCCGGCTGGGGGCCGCTCACCGCCTCTGGGCTGTACCAATGGGGACCCAAGATCACCAAGGACTTCCTCGGCATCAACCCGGGCCCCGAAACTGCGCGCGAAATTGCCATGATGCTGGACGCGCTGCGTCAGAACGACAACGAATTCGACCTGGCCGCGCTGCGCGGACTCTTCGCCATGGCCAATTCCTGACCGGCACCACCCAACCGAGAGAAAACGGGGGACCCCGTTATGACTGTCTCGATTCTGCGCACCGCCGACGCGTGGTGGGTGCAAACCGCGTCCCGGGCCGCCCGCATCGCCACCGACGCCACCACCACCCGCGAGCTACTGGCCAACCGTGGGGCTATCGACGACGCCGCGGGCAGCACCGACACTGTGCCGGTCAGCGGACTGAAGCCGCTGTCGCCGGTGACTGTGCCGTGTCGGGTGGTGGCCCAGGCGGTCAACTACGCCTCTCATGTCAGAGACGTCGGCCGTGATCCCGCCAAGACACAGCTGACCTTCTTCCGCAAGGCAGGCGGTTCGATCACCGGGCCGTTCGATGCCATCGTCAAACCCGAGCACGTCCAGCTGCTGGACTACGAGGTGGAGATCGGGCTGGTCATCGGCCGCGAGCTGCCGGTGGGCACCGAGGTCACCGAAGCCGATCTGGCCGAGTTCGTATGCGGGCTGGTGGTGACCAACGACGTGTCGGCGCGCGATGTGCAACAGGCCAAAGGGCAGTACTACGAAGCGAAGTCCTATCCGACCTTCACTCCAGTCGGGCCTGCGCTGGTGCTGCTGGACGCCGATGAACTCGACCGTTTCGGTGAGCTGCGGGTGAAGCTATCGGTCAACGGCGAGGAACGCCAGAACAGTGTGGTCAAGGGCGACATGATTTTCCCGCCCGTCGAAGCCCTGCAGGCGCTGTCCCGTTTCCAGCGCCTCGATGCCGGCGATCTGGTGCTCACCGGCACGCCGGTGGGCACCGCGGTCAGGAAGCCCAAAGCGGCGTCCGCCGGCCCGCCCACGCTGGAAGGGTTCCTGGCGAGCCAGGCCCAAAACCCCTTGTACCTGCATGACGGCGACGTCGTGGAGGCGGCCGTGGCGACCGACGACGGCACCATCAACCTCGGCACCCAACGCAACGTGGTCCGGTACGCGTGAGCACGGGCGAGCCCTCAGCCAAGCACGGCCGCGCCACGCCGGCATCAGTACCGGTCGTCATTGTCGGCGCCGGCCCCGCTGGCGTCACCGCGGCCACGCTGCTCACCCGGTACGGCGTCTCCTGTCTGGTGCTGGAGCGCCATCCAGACATCTATCCGCAGCCGCGCGCTGTGCACTGTGACGACGAGGTCTGCCGCATCCTGGCGCGTCTCGGCGTCTACGAGGAATTCGCTGCCATCTCCCGGCCGAGCCTGGGCATCCGGTTGGTGGACCCGCGGATGAGGGTGCTGGACGAAAACCTCGTGCCGCCGAACAGTCCGCACGGCTTCCCCAAGGCCAATATGTACGACCAGCCCGGGTTGGAGGCATTGCTGCGCGCCAACCTCACCGAACAGCCCGGCACCCTGTTGCGGGGCAATGCCGAAGTCACCCGTATCGCTCAACAAGGCGACGGTCGCGTGCGGGTCAGTTTCACCGACCGCGACAGCGGCAGCGAGCACAGTGTCGAGGCCACCTATGTCCTGGGCTGTGACGGCGCCAACAGCACGGTCCGCTCCGCGATCGGCGCGGCCATGGCCGATCTGCACTTCGAGCAGCGGTGGCTGGTGATCGACGTGGACACCGACGCGGACCTGCACCAGTGGGACGGGTTGCACCAACTCTGCAGCTCCGTGCGCGCCGGCAGCTACATGCGGGTCAGCGACACCCGGTATCGATGGGAATTCGAGTTGCTCGACGGGGAGACCGCCGCCGACTACCAGAGCATTCCCGGCGTGCTTCCATTGATCTCGCCCTGGTTGGGAGACGTCTCGGCCGAGCAGTTGAGCCTGGTGCGGGTGGCCGAGTACACCTTTCGTGCCCGGGTCGCCGACCGATGGCGCGACCGGAATGTGTTCATCCTCGGCGACGCCGCCCACACCACTCCGCCATTCATCGGCCAGGGTCTGTGTGCGGGCCTGCGCGATGCGATGAACCTGGCCTGGAAACTGGCCGGCGTGCTCAGCGGAAGCCTGCCCGACAGTGTGCTCGACACTTACCAGCAAGAACGAGAACCCCACGTCCGCACAATGATTCGGCTCGCGATCTCGTTGGGACGGGCCATGACCGCTGGCGGGCCACTGGGAGACTATTTCCGAGGGTTGGTCTTCCCGAGGGTGCTTCACCTACCCCCCATACGCCGCTTCGCAACCCCGGGCATTGCCCCGGCGCTGCACACCTCCGCTCTGGTGGTCAAGTCCCACAGCCGACGAGACCCCGCCGGCAAACTGTGCCCCAATCCCGTTCTGCCGCAGGGCATTCGGCTCGATGAGGTGATCGCAAACCGATTCGCGCTGATCACCTCCTCAGCGCTGAGCGAGCAGCAGCGCGACGAGCTGGAGCGCCGCGGCGCCGTCGTCGTCTCCGCGGCTCCGGGAAGCGAACTCGCCAAATGGCTACAGGAAAGTCGGGCGAGCGCCGCGATCATCAGGCCTGACGGCACCGTGATGCAGGCGGGTCGTCACACCCGAACGATCTGCGACGCGGTGCCCTCGTTCGCCGGACTTCACCCAACGGCCACGCGTCCTGGGCCGAGTGCTCGAGCCCCCCGGACGAATTAGGGAGCGATGTCGATGACCGAGCTGCTGGTACTGAACGTAGCCGGACAGGAGATGCAGGCGGTGTCTTTGGACGGCACCCGGGTGCGGACCCTGATCGCCGGACTCGATGAGCGGCCCGACGGTATCGTCGTCGACCAATCCCGGGGCCATGTGTACTGGACCAACATGGGCGCGCCCGATCCCGGCAGTGGCCCCCGTCCAGAAGCGGCCTACACCCGTAACGCGTCACTCGAACGGGCCGACCTCGACGGCGGGAACCGTGTCACGATCGTGCCGCGCGGGGCGTTCACGAGCGGCAAACAGCTCACCGCCGATTTCGACCGGGGCGTACTGTACTGGTGCGACCGGGAGGGCACGCAGGTGCTGTGCAGCAACCTCGACGGAAGCGATCTGCGCCCGCTGGTGATCGCGGCCGTTGGTGAACAGGCTGCGCACATGGCCGGCAATCATTGTGTCGGCATCGCTGTCGATTTGGATCGGCGTCTGCTGTATTGGACTCAGAAGGGCGCACCGAAAGCCGGAGAGGGCAGGATCTTTCGCGCCCCGATCGATCTGCCGCCCGGGACCAGCGCGCAACACCGCGACGATATCCAACTGCTGTGGAAGGACCTGCCCGAACCCGTAGACCTGCACCTCGTCGGCGGCGCAACCCTGGCGTGGACCGACCGTGGCGCTGAACCTTCCGGTAATACGCTCAACCGCGCGATCGTGCAGCCGACAGTCGGTGCGCCCCAGATCCTTTCCACCGGCTACCGGGAAGCGATCGGCCTGACCGCCGTATCCGAATCGGAGTTCTACGTCAGCGATCTCGGTGGCAGCATCCGCCACGTCGACCTGGACAGCGGCCTCGACACCGAACTGGCGCACCTCGGCCCCGGCCTCACCGGCATCGCGCTGGCCGACCTCTGATCAGAACTGCAACGAACGCGGCAGGTGCGGGAAGAATGCCGACAAGGCCGCCAATTCGGCGGTAGGTCAACCTGATCGGTCGACAGCGTTCCGTTCTTCCCGCCGATTCCGTTGTGCCCGACGGGCATCGAGATGGGCAAGGGTGGGCCGCCGTGGGCTCGGGGCCACGGCCCAGGCCCGGTGGGTGCAGTTCCGGACGCTGTTGATGAGTGTGCGGAGATTGATTGCGGCACAACGGAATCGCAGCCAAGCGTGGTTCTTGTCGATACCGAGTTAGCGGAGTTCGATCCGCCGTCGGCTCGAGTGACGATGAGCACAATGCGAAAAAGCTCAAAATCGCCTGTTGCGCTGCTAGTGCGCACAAGCGAGCCACGATCGCTGCCACTCCGTAGTTTCGAGCGGACCAGGGTGTCGGGAACCATCTCGACATCGACACCGGGAAGGAGTCCACGGTGGTGGTCCGACCGAATCCGACTATGGCACCTGCCACAAATGCTTCGACGACGTCGTTGCCCACCGCGGGCGGTGGGGATCTCGCCATCCCGGCGGTGCGCCGGCAGCGAGTGGACGGGGCGCGGGATGGCTATGTCGAGCGAACGGTAATGACGAGTGATGGCGTGCGGTTATCGGTCCGCGACTACGGCTCTGCCGGCGCCGGCACCCACACTGTCGTCCTGCTGCACGGTCTGTGCCTGACGCAGGAGAGCTGGGCACTCCAAATCCGTCAGCTGGTGCGGCGGTGGGGCGACCGCGTGCGCATCATCACCTACGATCACCGCGGCCACGGCTGTTCGACCGGCGCTGCAATGCGGACCTACCGGATCGACCGGCTCGCTGCCGACCTCGCCGAGGTCCTCACCGCTCTGCGCGTGACGGGGCCGCTCACGCTGGCGGGACACTCGATGGGCGGGATGACGGCGCTGGCATACCTCGGCCGCCCCGTCCTCGATCGTCCTGTGGAACCGCAAGGCCTCGTATTGATCGCCACTGCGGCCGGCCGACTCGCCGAGCGAGGATTGGGCCGCTTGCTCGCGACTCCCGCCACAAGGATGCTGTTCGAACTGGTCAGCCTCATGCCTCGTGGCGCTACCGACCGGGCATCCAAGGCTCTCGTGCGGCTGGTCGGCGAAGCCCTGAGCAGATATTCCGGCCATGGCAGCGCCGAGCGGGGCGCCGCCGCAGTCGCGGCATCCGCCATCCGCGGGAGTTCGCTGTCGACTGCGGTCGGCTTCCTTCCCGGCCTGAAGCGATACGACCACCACCACACCCTGCCGTCCATCGCCGCCGAAACGATCGTCATCAGTGGCGGAGCGGACGTGACGACGCCAACCTCCCACGCACGCGACTTGGTCGCTGCCATCCCAGGTGCTACCCACCTGCACCGACCCGCCGCCGGGCACATGCTTCTCCGAGATGAACCACATTGCGTCAGCGCCGCAATCGACCGCGCAATGGGGATGCGCCGGCGACCCGACATCCGCCTCCCGATGCTCATGCGCCCACCCTGCGCGAGGGGTTGCGTGAACGAGGTTATCGACCTCGCCGGTGAGCACAATGCGCAAAACCGTGAAACTGCATAAAACCGCAAAATCGTCGCTTTCGTCGGCCATTGCCTACAAGCGCGACATTGCTGCAAGTGCACCGTAAGTTCGGTTTCGGAAAATAACCGAATACGCCAGACGATCGCAGCGCGAAACAAGGTTCACGCCAATCGGCAAATTACTCGCAATTAGCCTTTCCGGCATTCCTGTGTCGCGCAAGAAACCTGGGCATCTCAGAGAAAAGGATTGAAGAATGGTTACGCTGGGCAACATCGATGAATGGCAGCCGCCGCACGGTCCGGTTACCACCTGGACCGCCTCGGTCGCGGCACGCGAAGCGGCTCGGACTGCGATACGAAGCGATCTACCGCCGAGTTATCAGCAGACTCAACACCTCCGCTTCGCGCACGACGGCAAGGCGACGGATAGGCAGCTACCTCGCCTGATGGTCGTGGCGTGGGATATTCCCGGCCTGTGTGACATTCCGTCGATGACGGCAGCGATCAATGCGCATGTCCGTCGTCACGACACCTACCACAATTGGTTCGAATTCGAGAACGACGCCATCGCCCGCCGCACGATCGACAACCCCGAGGCCATCGATTTCGTTCCGGTGGAGTTCGGACATATGAACGCCGACCAAATACGCACACATGCGTTGACGACGACGCCGGAGACGCTCGAGTGGGATTGCTTCACATTCGGCATCGTCCAGCACGCCGACTACTTCACGATGTACGCCAGTGTCGATCATCTCCACATCGACCTCATGTCCGCCGGTCTGATCTTCCTCGACATCCACCTGATGTACCGGGATCTGCGGCAGGTCGTGCACCAATACCGGCCCAGCGCGCCTGCGCAGATTGGGAGCTATCGCGACTACACCGTGCGGCAGCGAGGGGAAGTGGCGAGCTTGACCCTGTCATCCCCCGAGATCAAGGACTGGATCGAGTTCGCGCGCGACACCGACGGCGACTGGCCGAGCTTCCCGCTGCCGCTCGGTGACGCGTGGGCCGACAACAAAGGCGACTTGCGGACAGTCGAGTTGCTGGACACCGCCGAGACCGAGTTCTTCGACACCGCCTGCCGTGCGGCCGGTGCCCGGTTCAGCGGCGGAGTTCTGGCGTGCGCAGCGCTGGCCGAGCACAAATTGGCAGGCACCGAGACCTATCACGGATTCACGCCCTACGACACCCGGACGCCGGGCCTCGACACGATGACTGTGGGTTGGTTCGCCAGCCTGATCCCGTTCACCGTTCCGACCGACACCGGCTCGTTTCCAGAGGCGGCCCGGGCAGCGCAGAAATCGTACGACGACGCCAAGCATCTCGCTCGCGTGCCGATTGAACGGGTCCTGGAGCTGGCGTTGCCTGATCAACTGGGGATCAAGCTGCCCACGCGTCCACCAATGATGGTGTCGTTCCTCGATTTCCGCAAAATCCCCGTCGGCGCATTGTGGGAAGAGACGAATTTCGGTATCTACGGCGACAGTCTGTCGTACGGCGGCATCAACATGTGGATCAACCGGCACGCCGGAAAAACCACAGTGACGATCTCCTTTCCGGACAACCCCGTCGCACGTGAGTCGGTGCACCGCTACTTCGCGGCACTGATCGAGACGTTCGCGAGCGTCATCAAGAACACCCCGGCTCGGGTAGATGCGATTGCGGGCCAAGCGAATTCATACGCCCAGCCCGGCATGTAAGTAACAAGAAAAGGACCTCAGGAATAATGAGCAACGTACTCGATCCGTTCGACCAGACCGCCTTTCGCTTCGAGCGGGCGACCGCAATGACCAGCCTGATCCAGTGTGTCTGGATGTACAACCGCACGGTTGATATCGACGGTCTGCGCCAGTTCCATCACCACCTCGCGCGAGGACGGTTATCCCGCCGCATCGAACGCTCACCGTTGCCGTTCGGCCGCCACCGCTGGGTCTCGCCCAGCGATCGGCCCGACCTCGAAATCGCAACGCCGCGGCCGCGCGACGAATTCGACGCCTGGCTCAACGAGCAGGCAACTATCCCCGTAGATGCCGAGCACGGACCCGGATGGCATCTTGCGGCGCTGTCGTTCACCGACGGCGGCGTGGGGATGAGCTTGGTCACTACACATACCCTCACCGACGGCGTCGGGTTGTACGAGGCGTTGGCGGATGCGGCTTGCGGCCGCCACGACCCGATCAGCTGGCCTGCTGCCGGGTCACGCCGACGGTGGCAAGCACTGTGCGAAGACGCCCGCCAGACTGCGCACGACATCCCCGCCATCGGCCGCGCCGTCATCGGCGCGGCACGGTTGGCCCGGCGCAACAGCACCCGTGGCGGATCTGCAACCCGGCTTCCTGCCAAGCCACCTGCGCCGCCCGCCGGAGCCGACGAACCCATCACGCTCCCAACGGCAACGATCTTTATCGACGCCGACGAATGGGACGCCCGCGCACACTCACTCGGAGGGACCAGCAACACTCTTCTCGAAGGATTGGCGGCCCGACTCGCCCAGCGAATCGGAAAGGTCACCCCGGACGGCTCGGTCACCTTGACGCTACCCATCAACGAGCGCACCGCCGGCGATACCCGCGCCAACGCGATCACCAATGTCGACGTCACGGTCGATCCTGCACCCGCGACGACGGATCTGCGCGAGATCCGGGCCGCAACCAAGCAGGCGCTGATCCGCCATCAGGAGTCGCCCGACGAGCTGCGGGAGTTGGTGCCCCTCGTTCCCCTGGTGCCAAATCAGCTGGTCAGGCGCATAGTCAGCGAGGCCGCCGGCGGTGTCACCACCGCCGTAGCATCCAACCCTGGTGCGGCCCCCCCGGCCGCCAACCGGCCGGACGGCACCGACGCCGACTTCTTCGCCATGCGGTCTCTCTGCCCAGGCGTGACCAAGGCGACGATGTGCCGCGCCGGCACGGTCTTGGCTTTGCTCTCGGGAAGAGTGCGCCGACAGGTCTTCGTCTCGGTCCTTGCCCATCAGCCGGGACGTGGCAACTCGAATGACGGCTTGCGACAGGACCTTTTGAGCGCGCTGAGCGACTTCTCACTCACCGCCGCGGGCTGGCCATGCCCTGAGCCGGTAAGCGGGCGGCGGTAGGCGTCCGACCTCGACGAACGGGTGACACCCCGCTCGTGCTCCCGCATCTCATCCCTTTTCGACCACCCCGAATGAAGGTTCACCATGTCCACCCGATCCGCCGCTCGCAAAAACTCGACACGCATCGATGTGTTTTCGGTGCTGGGTCGCTTCGTGGTGCGCAAGCCGTGGCTCGTGATCGCCGCCTGGATCGCCGTGGTCGCGGTGCTCGCCGTGGCCTTCCCCGCATTGACGAAGGTGGTCGAAGGCCGGACAGCACAGCCGCTGCCGGCCGAAGACATGGCGGCAGTAGAGCAGATGGCCAAGGATTTCGGTGAATCCGCCCAGAACAACCTGATTGTCGTACTCACCGACAGCCGGGGTCTGCAACCTGCCGACGAGGATGTCTACCGCACGCTGGCTACCACCCTGCGCGGCGAGACCAACGATGTGACCGGTGTACAGGACGTCCTCACCACACCCGCGCTGCGTCCATTGATGGTCAGTGCCGACAACAAAGCGTTCTATCTGGCGGTCAACCTCAGGGCGCCTGCCGGGTCCCCGGAATCCTCACAGGTCTACCAACGGATCACCGAAATCGCCAAACGCTCCACCGCGGGCTCCTTACTGACCGCGGACGTGACCGGGCAGGCTGCCACCGTCGGCGACCTGTCGATCGTCAGCGCCCGCGACATGCGCATGATCGAGATTGCCACCGCATTGCTGGTGCTGGTCATCCTGTCAGTGATCTACCGACGACCCGTGACCGTGCTGCTGCCCTTGATCGCCATCGGAATTTCGGTGGCAGCGGCCCAGGGTGCGGTGTCCGCGCTGACTCAGATCGGGCTCGGGGTGTCCGCGCTGACGATCGCGTTGATGACGGCGATGATCGTCGGCGCCGGTACCGACTACGCCGTCTTCTTGATCAGTCGCTACCACGAGTACATCCGGTCCGGCATGGACTCCGACCTGGCCGTGCAGAAGGCACTACGTGCCATCGGCCCGGTCATCGGAGCGTCGGCGGCCACTGTCGCCGTCACCTTCCTCGGCATGGTCTTCACCCGCCTGCCCGCGTTCCTGAGTGTGGGCCCAGCGCTTGCGGTTTCGATCGCGGTCGCGTTTGTTGCCGCCGTCACGTTGTTGCCCGCCACTCTCGTGCTTGCCGGTCGACGCGGATGGGTGGCGCCGCGCCCGGCACTCACCAACCGGCTGTGGCGACGATCAGCTGTTCGGATCGTTCGCCGGCCCAAAGTGCATCTGCTGGTCAGTCTGGCGGTGTTGATCGCGCTGGCCTGCTGCGCGGCTTTCATGCGTCCCACCTTCGACGACCGTCTGCAATTGCCACGGTCGGCGGAGAGCAACGTCGGCTTCGCGGCGATGGAGGACCACTTTTCGACGAGTACGCTGTCGCCGCAATACCTCTACGTGCACTCGCCGCACGACCTGCGGACATCGCAGGCCCTCGCCGACCTCGAGCAAATGGCGCAACGTGTGTCTCAACTGCCCAATATCGCTGCGGTGCGCGGCATTACGCGCCCCACTGGCCAGCCGCTCGATCAGACCGAGCTCAGCTCTCGAACCGGGCAGATCGGCACCAACCTGCTCACCTCCGAGGACTTCAAGAACGCCGCGACGATGTTCATCTCGCCCGACGGGCATTCGGTGCGCTACGTCGTCGAAACGAAATTCGACCCGTACAGCGCGGCCGCGATGGACCAGGTGACATCGATTCTCGACACCGCGCACGGCGTGCAGCCGAACACCTCGCTCGCGGATGCGTCGATATCGGCCCTCGGCACCACCGCGACGTACAACACGATCCGCAGCTACTACAACGACGACCTTCGACTGATCGTCATGGTGACGCTCCTCGTTGTCTTCGCCATCCTCATCCTCCTGCTCCGGGCGATCGTGGCGCCCCTGTATCTCATTGCCTCAGTGGTGATCTCGTTTCTGTCGGCGTTGGGCCTGGGAGTCCTTTTCTTCCAGTTGGTACTCGGTAACGCGATCTATTGGAACGTGCCGGCGATGGCATTCATCGTGCTGGTCGCCGTCGGGGCGGACTACAACCTGTTGTTGATCGCGCGAATTCGTGAAGAGTCAGGCTCCGGCATCCGCCCCGGCATCATCCGCGCGGTCCGTTCAACCGGTGGTGTCATCACCTCGGCCGGCATCATCTTTGCCGCCTCGATGTTCGGCCTGCTGTTCGGCAGCGTTTCGACCATGGTGCAGACCGGATTCATCATCGGCATGGGTCTGCTGATCGACACATTCGTGGTGCGCACCATCGCGGTGCCGGCGCTGGCGGCAATGATCGGGCGGGCGAACTGGTGGCCTTCCAAGCCCACTGCCACCGGAGCGGAATATCTGGACGCAAACCCGGGTCGGCAAATGCCGACTCAGCGCGAGGACCGGGGTGATCGGTCCTCAGTCGCCGTGAATTCTTGCTCGGGTCTTCCCGTGGTGCCGTAACGTAGCCCGACGGTGACGTCATCGGTGGTGGCAAGCGTCGCCAGATACCGTTGGGCAGTTGCCCTTGATATCCCGATCGCCGCGGAGACCTCCGCCGCCGACATCGGCTTCTCCGATGTTCGCAAAGCCTGCAGCACAAGCTGTTTGGTGGGGGATGCAGCGATGGTGGGGGACTGAGCGGGGGTGATCCTGGGGCGAAGCGCATCCAGCGCCGCGTCCACGTCGCCGGCACTGAGATTGGGGCGGGCCAGGATCTTGCGGTAGCGAGCATAGCCGGCCAGACGGGCGGCGAGCTCGGTGGTCGCGAACGGCTTGACGAGGTAGCTCACCGCCCCGGCAGCTATGGCAGCGCGGACCGTGACCGACTCGGTTGCGGCTGTCAATACCATACTGTCGCAGCGTAGTTCGCGGATGAAGTCGATTCCGGAGCCGTCGGGCAGGTAGACGTCGACCAGGGCGAGGTCGACGGGATCGGCCTTTCGCGCGGCCCCGAGGGTGTTCACCGTGGCGGTCACCGTAAAGCCCGCAAGCGCTTTCACGATCTCGGCGTGCATATTGGCGACGCGGAAGTCGTCGTCGACCACCAGCACCGTCAGGTCTGTGCCGCTCATTGCGCCTCCTCTACCATCACGCCCGGCAGCCGGGCGATGAACTCCGCGCCCTGCAACCGCAGCTCCGTGTTACCGAGGCTGGCCAGCCAGAGGTCGCCACCGAGCGCGCGGCTGATCTGGCGCGACAACGCCAGCCCGATACCCCGGCCGCCTGGTATCCCGGAGTCCGGCTTTGTCGTCTCACCCTCGGTGAACAGCTGCTCCACGAAGTCGGGTGCCACGCCGTCGCCACTGTCGGCGACCGTGGCATGCAGCGTCGAACCATCTTGCAACAGCTCGACTTCCACCTCCTTGATCGCGTTGTCGCTCGACCGCGCCGCGTCGATGGCGTTGTCGAGCAAGTTGCCCACCACGGTGGTGACGTCGACGGGCAGTGCGAGTCGGCCAGATACCCAGGTGTTCTCACCGATCTTCAACCTCACCCCGGCTTCACGGGCGGCTGCGGCCTTGGCCGCCAGGAATGCTTGCAGGTAGGCATCGCCGATGGAGTCGATACCGGGTAGCGAGGACCCCAGCGGGCCCGACCCGAGAAGCTCTTCCAGATACTGCAACGCCTCCTCGACGTGACCGCCGCGCAACAGCCCGTTGAGCAGGTGCAGACGGTTGGCAAACTCATGGCGCTGGGCGCGTAGCACCGCGCTCATTGCCTGCACCGCGTCGAGTTGCCGGGTCAGTAACTCGACATCGGTTCGGTCCCGCGTCACCAACACGGTTCCCAGTTCGCGTCCGTCGCGCGATACCGGCCGCGCCGAGACCACGACGATGCGTTCACCGACGGTGGCCAGAGCGGGTATCCCATCTGCCGCCTCGAGCATCCCGAGCACACGCGGGGTGAACCCGATCTCCTCGATGCGCCGGCCCGCTTTGTTATCGATCCCGAGCAGTCGGCACGCCTCTTCGTTGACGAAGGTCGTCTTCCCGGATGTGTCGACCATGACCACGCCCTCGCCGAGCGCGTTCCCCGCGAATTGGCTACGCGCCAGCTCGGTCATCTCGGCCGATCGCAAACCCAGTGTCAGCCCTCCCCACCGCCGGCCCAGTCCGACCAAGCCGACGACACCGATCAGCAGCGTCACACCGCCCAGCCCGCCCAGCACGCGCAGATTACGCACCCAGCGTTCACGAGCTTCCTTCGTGGAGATGCCCACGCTGACCATTCCGACCACACGATCAGAACCCGGTTCCAGCACTGGGATATTCGCGCGTATCGACCGCCCGAGGCTGCCGGATTGCTCGAGCACCTCGTCGTGTCCGGCCAGCACCCGGGCGGGATAGGTCCTGACCTCACGGCCCAACTTGTCACGATCGGGGTGCGCGAGCCTGATGCCGTGCGCGTTGGTGATTACCACGAACAGCGCACCCGTACGCTGCTCGACCAGTGAGGCAATATTCTGCAGCGGACCGGCCGCCAGTTCGTCGACGAGCGCAGGGGTCGGAGTCAGCGGAGCGGCGTTGTAGCGGGAGATGTCGGTAAGTACCTCAGGGGCAGAGGCAACCGCGTGGGCGATATCCATCGCTCGAATGCCGGTGTCGACTTTCAGACGTTGGCGACTGAAGTTGGCGAACAGCCCGAACGCGATGATCAACGTCAGTGCCACGATGACGAGTTGCAGCAGCAGCACCTGAGTAGCGAGCCGCACGTTGATACGACCTTCAGAGGCCATGAAAAGACCCTACCGTGCTCTTGAGCAGAATGCGTGAAAGTCCGACGGTGTTCCGGCCGCTGCTCGAACTATCTCGCCACGCAGGCCGACGTCACTCGCCGATAATGGGGACGAAAAGGCGCGAGGGGTATTGATCGCCTGTGTGCAGTCCCGCGGCGATGGCTGCCTATTGCCGGATTTCGCCACCTTCCCATTGGCCTGGCATCGACCATGATCGATTGACCGAGCGCAGGGGCTCACCCGAGCGAAAGGTGGTGCCCGAGGGCATGATTGCGACGTTGGCTTCGAATATCCGACGATAGACGCTGCGGCCAAATAGATTCCGTCGCGTATTGGCATGTCTCACTCCTCGGCAACGACCACCGAGCTTGCCGGCCGGTATCAGTCGAGATCGGGGCGGCCCAGCCAGGAGACGAACAGCTCGCCGGGGTCGTAGATCGCTCGGATTTCGTCGAGACGACGCAGATGATCGTCGGTGACGAAACGCCTCGGACGGTTGATCAGGTTTTCATCGGCCAGTTGGATGCCGGTCTCCACGTACTCCATGGCGCGCATGCGCTCGGTGACGAAGCGTCGGTATATTTCGTCGTCGGCCTTGTGATCCCATGCGGTGTAGAGCGCGATGTAGAGCTCATCCTCCACGGAATAGGCCATCGAAGGCCGCTGCGGGGTCAGCGTCCATGGCATCCACACCAGGTGTGAGGGAGCGGGCGGAAAGTCTTGCCGGATGGCCCGCAGGCCGGGCAGCAGCTCATCGAAGCCGGCGTGCGTCCACATGTTGTCGGCGATGAAGCGTTTCGCTGGCGGATAGTGCAGCAGGCTGCCGACTCGGGTGAGCTCACTCGTCGTGGTTGGTTCATTCAGCGCGGCGACCAACGCCTTCTGCCGGACAGGGCAGGTCTCGAAAATCGCGAGGGCTTCGCGGGCTTCGGCCTCGGTATCGGTGAACGCCGTCGCGCTTACCGAAACGATGGGGCCGTCCGTGCCGGCCGTCTCGTCGCGATACAGCAGGTTCCACAACTCGACCTGCGCGGGCAGCTCGGCTTCGATCGACCTCGACCAGCGGAAGTACTCTTCCCACACCGCGGGAGGATAGCGATAAGAACTCTCGAGGGTGACTCGCTGCAGCGGATACAGCCGTAGGTGAAAACGCGTCACCACACCGAAGAATCCCGGCCCGGCTCCGCGTGCGGCCCAGAACAGGTCCGAATGGTGCGTTTGATCCGCGCAGACCAGCTCACCACCCGCCGTCACCACCTCGACGGCGGTGACGCTCATGCACGACGGTCCGAATTCGCGGCTACGCCAACCAAATCCGCCTTGCAGCAGGTATCCCCCGATACATACCGTCCGGCAGTGGCCGACCGGAAAGAACAAACCCCGCTGCCTCAATGCCTCGCCGAGTTCAGAACCCAATAAGCCGGGTTGGGCAGTCGCACTCATCTGCTCGGCATCGATGAAAACCTCCCTCAGTCCCGAGACGTCGAGCAGCAATGTCGCATCCCGTAGATGCGATCCAGCCCAGCTGTGTCCCCCCGATCGCACCGCCATCTTCAGGCCTTCGTCATGCGCGAGCCCCACTGCCGCTACCACGTCGTCGGTACTGCTGGCCTGCACGATCACCGCGGGGAAACGGTCCGGCGTGCCGGCATGCCAGGTGGCGGCCCGGCGGGTTGCCTCATACCCTCGATCGCCCCGCCGGAGCACGCGGCCCTCGATGCGTCGCGTCATCGCACCCCTTCCAGCGCATGATGTGGGTCTCAAGTTTATTAGCTGGAAGATTGCGTGTTATCGGTTCGCGTATGCAATCAGCCGCAGTCGGCAACGCAGCAGCAACACGCATCGATCTTTACTGAATTCCGGACCCCCGAGTCACCCGCGACCGGTGCGGCCGGGTCGGTCCGGTCAGCGTTCGAGGGTGAGCATGGCGGTGAGCGCGCGGCCGACGGCCTCGGAGGCGGCGCGTTTGGACAGGCCGCGCCGGTCCATCAGGTGGTGGCGGTACGGCCAGCCCACGGTGGCGTCGACGAGATCGAGCAGCTGCTCGCCCTCGGCGTCGTCCAGTTCCGGTGCGAAGGCGCGGGTGAGCGCGTCCCGAATCCGCTTGTCGGTCAACCGCATCCGGGTGTCCACTGCCGGGGTGCGCAAGGATTCGATGAGCCCGAGCACCCGGGGCTCGCGCTGCAGCGTGAAGATGGCTTCGCTCTGGCGTACCACCGCCTCGATGCGCTGGGCCAGTGGCAGTTCCGGGTCGATCTCGGCCAGCAGCGCCTCGACCTGCTCGGACTGCTGATCCACCGCCGCGGTGATCAGCGCTGTCCGGGTTGGGAAGTGCACGAAGATACTGCGTTCGGACACCCCGGCGCGCTCGGCGATGCTGCGGGTGGTGGGGTCGAACTCGCCGTCGTGGACCGCCGACAGCAGGCCCTCGATGATCGCCCCGCGGGTCTGTTCCGGGTTGCGCCGCCGCCGTGGGCCGTCGCCTTTGCCCTCGCTCATGACGAGAATCCGATCACATCTGGTCGGAGCGCGTGCACGCAGGTCCGGCGGAGGGTTCGCGGGGTCATGGGTGATGTCACGCA
Organism: Nocardia sp. NPDC046763; assembly: GCF_040645495.1. Classification (NCBI taxonomy): domain Bacteria; kingdom Bacillati; phylum Actinomycetota; class Actinomycetes; order Mycobacteriales; family Nocardiaceae; genus Nocardia; species Nocardia sp. NPDC046763. The sequence continues at coordinate 260,986 of NZ_JBEYYI010000003.1, forward strand.
GCCATCATATTGCAGTAGTACTGCAATAGTGATGTACTGTGGCGGGCACGGCAGAATTGCAGCGAATGATCGGCTACTCGTTCTGTCCGGCACATCGACCGCATGGAGACAGGAGAGCGCTGATGACCGACGCGGACCTCACGAACAACGGCGACGACCGCAAGCCGGGCGGCTTCACGGTGTCGCGCCGAGGGGCGTTCGGGGTGGGCGCGGCCGCACTGGTGGCCGCCGGCGTCGGAGCCGCCGTCGCCGGGTGCGACAGCAACGGCGACAACGGTTCCACTGCCGAGCAGACCAGCAAGGATCCGGTCGATCCGAGCGGCCACATCGTCGACCAGCAGCATCAGGCGCAATCCTCATTGCCCTTCTCCGACAAGCAGGACTTCACCGACACCGACAAGGGCTTCATCGCCGCGCTCGAGCCGGACGTGGTGAAGGATGCCAATGGAAAAGTGGTGTGGGACAACGATTCCTACGGATTCATCCAGGGCGCCTGCCCCAACTCGGTGCACCCCTCGCTGTGGCGGCAGTCGCAGCTGGTGGTGAAACAGGGCCTCTACGAGGTGGTTCCGGGCATCTACCAGATCCGCGGTCTCGACCTGTCGAACATGACGATCATCGAGGGCAGGACCGGCGTCATCGTCATCGACCCGCTGATCTCGACCGAGACCGCCGCGGCGGGCATGGACCTGTACTTCGCGCACCGCGGTCGGAAGCCGGTCGTCGGCATGATCTACACCCACTCCCATGTCGACCACTTCGGCGGCGCCCTCGGTGTCATCAGCCTGGAAGACGCTGCCTCGGGCCGGATCCCGGTGATCGCGCCGCAGGGCTTCATGGAGCACGCGGTCGAGGAGAACGTCTTCGCCGGCACCGCCATGGCCCGCCGCTCGGCCTACATGTACGGCGCGGCGCTGCCGCGTGGTGCGAAGGGGCAGGTCGGCGCGGGCCTGGGCATGACCACCTCGGTCGGCACGGTGAGCCTCATCCCGCCGAACAAGGACGTCACCCACACCGGCCAGGAAGAAACCATCGACGGGATCAAGGTCGTCTTCCAGATCACCCCGGGCACCGAGGCGCCATCGGAGATGAACTTCTACTTCCCCGACTTCCGGGCGATGTGCATGGCGGAGAACGCCACCCACACCCTGCACAACCTGGTCACCCTGCGCGGCGCGCTGGTTCGCGACGCACACGTGTGGTCGCAGTACCTGACCGAGACCATCACCATGTTCTCCGACAAGTACGACGTCGCCTTCGCCTCGCACCACTGGCCCATGTGGGAAGCGGACAAGGTCACCGAATGGCTGTCGCTGCAACGGGATACCTACGCCTACCTGCACGACCAGACCCTGCGCATGCTGAACCAGGGCCACACCGGCATCGAGATCGCCGAGATGATCCAGATGCCGCCGGCCATCGAGGGCAAGTGGTACAACCACGGCTACTATGGTTCGGTCAGCCACGACGTGAAGGCCATCTACCAGCGCTACATGGGCTGGTTCGACGGCAACCCGGCGCACCTGTGGGAGCACCCGCCGGTCGAGTCCGGCAAGCGGCACGTGGACGCCATGGGTGGTGCGAGCGGGGCGTTGAAGGTGGCCCGCAAGGCCTACTCCGACGGTGATTACCGGTGGTGCGTCCAGGTTCTCAACTACCTGATCTTCGCCCACCCGGACAACGAGAAGGCGAAGATGCTGCAGGCCAGCGCTTTCGAGCAGCTCGGCTACGGCTCGGAGAACGCCACCTGGCGCAATTTCTTCCTCTCCGGCGCCTATGAGCTGCGCAACGGCACCTTCGGCACCCCGATCAAGGCCAACTCCGCCAGCATGATCAGCGCCCTGAGCGTGGACCAGGTCTTCGACTCGGCCGCTTTCCTGATCAACGGCCCCAAGGCGTGGGACCTGCACCTGGTCAACGACTGGATCATTACCGACCAGAACCGGACCTACCGCACCGAGCTCCGCAACGGCGTGCTCATCCACTACGTGCTTCCCGCCGATTTCAAGGGCTCGGCCCCGGACGCCACCTTCACCCTGTCCCGGCTCGAGCTGATCGCCACCATGACCGGAGCCAAGGACATCGTGAAGGAGATCCTGGCCGGCGCGATCAAGGTCAGCGGCGACCCGGCCAAGCTGAAGCAGTTGAAGGACGTCATGGACAAGCCCGACCCGAACTTCAACATCGTCACCCCGTAATACTCCGCGCGGTGGAATGTCGCGGCGCGACGGGAGTTACCGGGGGCGTCACGCCGCGACATCCATGAATAGATGTGCGGGTTACAGCCTTCCGGTCGTGGACGAGTCGACCTCACCATCGATCTCGGGGGGACCAGTGCGGCATCGGCTGCGGAGCGCTGCGATCGTCGGGTAGCTGGCCGTCGCGTCCCTCGCCGCACCGGTGGCCGCGCGGGCCGCGCCCGCCGATTCGGTCACCGAAACCGGTGCGCTGCTGACGGATTCGGCGAACGCGATGCCTGGGCCGTCTTCCGCGACGAACTGATCAAATCCTGGCCCACCCTGGACCATGGTCTCGGCGTGCCCGGGTGACCGGGCCGCCCGTGGTCACTGTGCGCGCTGGGTGACGATGCGTTCGGTGCGCTGCTCGGATTGCGCTGCGACGGCCGCGCGTTCGACGGTCATGAGGCTCTCGGAGTGATGCTCCGCGTGATACTTGGCGGCCCCGCCGTTCAGTCCGAACAGCCGCTTGCTCCACAGCAGCCAGATCACCGCGGCGACATTTACCAGCAGCGCCCCTGCCCGCAGCACGGTGACCTTCTCGGTGAGCTCGTAGATCTCCAGCGGCAGGAAGATGGAGGTGGCGATGACCGCGAAATATTCACCCCACCGCTTGACCATCCACAGGCCCACCGCTTCGATGAGTTCGATGGTGGCATAGGCGAACAGGCCGACCGCGATCCAGATCAGCACGTTCGGCGAGAGCGTGAAGGCCTTGTCGATGCCCCGGATGATCTTGGAATGGTCCGGGTTGAAACCGATCTGGTCGGCCAGCTGCCGGATCAGCGGAAGATCCTTGTCCCAGTTGGACTTCCAGTGCTCGCGGGAACCGCGCAGCTTCAGCACGCCCGCGCCCAGCAGAATGAACACGATGCCGCGGATGATGCGCTCGGCGGCCAGCAGCCGCATGATGAGGCGGTCGCGCAGCAGCCGGCCGCGTGGCACCTCGGGCGCGTCGTCGGCGGCACCGGTGCGGCGCGGCTCGCCCGGCACGAAATCCCCGCAGCGCAGGCAGCGCCAGGATTCACCCGCCGGGGTGGCGACGTGGAGGCGTGCCGCGAGCTCGGGCTCGGTAGGGGCGTAGGTCTCGTGCCCTCGGGCAGCGCAGGTCCACAGACTGAAGTCCATGCGCGTGAGCGTAACCGGTGGGCGCGCCCGAGGGGTGTCCGCACGTGCTGCGAGGGATGTGTCAGCCCGCGGCGAGTGCGCGCAGCTGATCCAGGTAGGTCCGGGTGCGCGGATCGCCGGGGAAGCGCTCGATCATCTCCCGTGCCGTCTCACCCGCGATCCACATGAGCGAGGGCAGCGAGCGGCGCTTGCCGGCGAAGGCCCGCGCGCCCTCGTCGAGGGCGAGTTCCAGATTGCGATCGCGGATGGCGACCACCGCCAGCGTCAGGTGCGCCTCGGCGACCCGCATGGGTTTGCGGATGCTGCCGTCGGGACGGGTGGAGGTCAGGATCACCTGCCGGGCATAGTTTTCCGCGAGCCGATCGTCCCCGGCTACCCGGCAGCAGTCCATGGCGTAGAAGTCGAACTTCTGCGGATCGACCACGAAGTGATTGTCCAGATTGGACGGATGCTCGATGGTGTCCAGAATCGAACGGCCCTGGGCGAGTGCCCTTTCCACCTCGCGCCGATCGCCCAGCCGCGCCCACGCCTTGGCCCGCTGTGCCGCCAGCTGGACGCCGACGCCCAGGCGGTCGGTAGTGGCGTGCGCGGCCTCGGCGGTGTCGATGGCGCCCCGGTAGTTGGCCTGGGTGAGCGCGAACCAGGCGGCCATTTCGGCTCCCCAGCCGATGATTTCGGCATGCTCGGCCTCCTGGCCGAGGGCGAGCGCGGCCCGGCGGGTCGCCTCGGCGGCGGTGCGCCAGCCGAGATCGTAATCGGCGCAACCGACCAGGAGGGCAACCCATCCGGCCAGCACCAGTACCTCCCGATGCTGCGCGAGAGTCAAGCGACCGTCCAGTAGCGAAGTGATCCGCCGCAGCCACGCCGTGCCCTCGGCGTGCAACTCGTGGGGATCGGCGCACGGATACTCCGAACACAACCGATCGGCGGTGATGCGAATCGCGTCGAGCGTAGAGGCGGACACATCGGACATACGTAGCCGCCCAATGAATTCCAGTGTGTCCATCCCCGTGGCCGAGAGCATCTCGTCGTCCCGATTGGGCCGGGCCTTGGGAAAGAAGGCCGGCGTCACCGTGTCGAAAGCCGCCGCGATGATCGGTGCGTAGAAATCGTCCGGCCGCGATTCCCCGGACTCCCAGCGCCGCCAATTGCGCAGAAGTGTGCTGTCCGTTGGCAGATTGTGGCTCGACTTGCCCCGCATGGCACGGACCGCATCGGCTTGAGACCACCCCCGAGCATCACGTTCGGTACGCATTCGGACAGCCCAGACAGGTCGATCGTCAGCGGCGGACACGCTCTGTAGTATCTCACCAGTTAACGACAGATGGACCCGGATAGGGCATCTCGATGTCAGTGGGTTGACATCTGCAATTGCATTCGTGATTACGTCAAACTGTTCAACAGGGCACATTCATGACAGCGGTCCCCAATCCAACGGAGGTTCGGGTGGAAGCGTTGATCTATGGGTACGTGCGTGACGATCTGGCCGACGGCCGCAGCGAAGAGCTGGAGAATGCCATGTGCGGGCTCGCCCGATCCGCCGGCCTCTGCTTCGCCGCCACGTTCCATGAATCGACCCCCGGCGACGGCACCGCGTTCGCGGAGCTGACGGCCGAACTCAAGCGTGCCGATGCCCACCACGTGGTGGTGCCTTCGCTCGATCACCTTGCGGGGCAAACCATTCCGCGCGACATTCTGATCGCGAAGCTGGCCCACGAGGCCTCTGTCAAGATCTGGGCCGTAGAGCACTAGCCGTCGAAACGATGCCGCACCTGCGCCGAAACGCAGGTGCGGCAATGGTTTTGGTGCCGCAGATGCGGCAATGGTTTTGGTGCCGGAGCCCGGTATCAGAGACCGAAGCCGCCTCGTCCGCGGCGGCGCAGGTACTTCTCGAACTCGGCCGCGATGGCGTCGCCGTCGATCTTGCCCATGGCGTCGTTGATGTCGACCTCGGCATCGCCGCGCTCCTCGAGCGAGCGCACGTACTCGGCGATCTCCTCGTCACCGGCGGTCATCTCGTTGACCGCGCCCTCCCACTCCTCGGCCTGCTCGGGCAGACCGCCGAGCGGCACCTCGACATCGAGGACGTCCTCGACCCGGTGCAGCAGGGCGATGATGGCCTTGGGGTTGGGCGGCTGGGAGACGTAGTGCGGCACCGCCGCCCAGAAGGAGATGGCCGGGACGCCCGCGCGCACGCACGCGTCCTGCAGCACTCCGGTAATACCGGTAGGTCCCTCGTAGCGGGTCTGTTCCAGGTTGAAGCGCTCCGCGGCTTCCTTGTTGTAAGCGGTCCCGGTGACCGGAACCGGCCTGGTGTGCGGGGTGTCGGCCAGCAGCGCGCCCAGGATCACCACCGTGGACACGCCGAGCTGCTCGACGAATTCGAGGATGTCTTTGCAGAAACTGCGCCAGCGCATATTCGGTTCGACGCCACGCAGGAGCACGACGTCCCGATCGCTGCCCGGGGGCGAGCAGACCGACAGCATGGCCGAGGGCCACTGGATCTCGCGGGTCACCCCGTCCACCTGCCGGACCGTCGGCCGGTTCACCTGATAGTCGTAATAGTCCTCGGAGTCGAGCTCGGCCAGCGGCTGCGCGTCCCAGATCAGTTCCAGATGCTCGACCGCGCCACTGGCGGCATCGGCCGCATCGTTCCAGCCTTCGAAGGCGGCCACGAGCACCGGATCCCGCAGCGTAGGCAGGTCCGACTCGGGTGGCACCGGGGATTCACTGGCGTTCACCCGGTCAGCCTACGGTGTGGGCAGACCTGGTGTGCATGCGACGCGCAATCGTGCAGCCCGCCGCGACTCGCCGTGGTTCACCCATGGTTCGCGGCCTGTCTCGTCCTGGACTGCGGCTTGATCGACCTCCGCCTTGGAGCGGGGGAGCGAAGCGGAGGAGCGGGGGAGGGACGAACGAGGTCTCCAGGGCCGCGAACCCGCCGCAGCGGAGCGGAGGCAGTCAAATTCAGCTTGTCGGCGTCTCCCTCTACTCTTGAGTACATGTCTGTACGCAGCCGCGCCGAATTCGACACCACCCTCTTGGACACGCTCAGACGGCGTGTCGTGATCGGGGACGGTGCGATGGGCACGATGCTGCAGGCCGCGGATCTCACTCTCGACGATTTCCGTGGCCTCGAGGGATGCAACGAAATCCTCAACGACACCCGTCCCGACGTGCTGCGTCACATCCACCGGGCCTACTTCGAGGCCGGCGCCGACGCCGTCGAGACCAATACCTTCGGGTGCAACCTGCCCAACCTGGCCGATTACGACATCGCCGACCGCATTCGCGACCTGTCCGAGCGCGGCACCCGCCTCGCCCGCGAGGTGGCCGACGAGATGGGACCGTCCGCAGACGGGACTCCCCGGTACGTGCTGGGGTCCATGGGTCCGGGCACCAAGCTGCCGACCCTGGGCCACGCGCCCTACGCCGCGCTGCGCGACGCCTACAGCGAGGCCGCGCTCGGCATGCTCGACGGCGGCGCCGACGCCATCCTCATCGAGACCTGCCAGGACCTGCTGCAGGTCAAGGCCGCGGTCACCGGTAGTCACCGGGCCATGGACCAGGCCGGGCGCCGGATCCCGATCATCACGCACGTGACGATGGAGACCACCGGCACCATGCTGGTCGGCTCCGAGATCGGTGCGGCGCTGACCGCGCTGGAAAAGCTCGGCATCGACATGATCGGGCTCAACTGCGCCACCGGTCCGGACGAGATGAGCGAGCATCTGCGGCATCTGTCCAAGCACGCGCAGCTGCCGGTGTCGGTCATGCCGAACGCTGGTCTGCCGATCCTCGGCGCGCACGGCGCCGAGTACCCGCTCACGCCGGAGGAGCTGGCGGTCGCGCTGACCCAGTTCGTGTCCGAGTTCGGGTTGTCGCTGGTCGGCGGCTGCTGTGGCACCACGCCCGAGCACATCCGGCAGGTGGCCGAGGCGGTGCGCGAGGTCCAGCAGGCCAAGCGGGATCCGGTGCACGAGCCGAGCATCTCGTCGATCTACAGCTCGGTGCCGTTCGAGCAGGACGCCTCGGTCCTGATGATCGGTGAGCGCACGAATGCCAACGGCTCCAAGGCTTTCCGGGACGCCATGCTGGCCGGCGACTGGCAGAAGTGCCTGGACATCGCCAAGGACCAGACCCGCGACGGCGCGCACATGCTGGACCTGTGCGTGGACTACGTGGGTCGCGACGGCACCGCCGACATGACCGAGCTGGCCTCCCGGCTGGCGACCGCGTCCACCCTGCCGATCATGCTGGACTCCACCGAAACCCCGGTGCTGAAGGCCGGTTTGGAACACCTGGGCGGGCGCTGCGCCATCAACTCGGTGAACTACGAGGACGGCGCGGGCCCGGATTCGCGGTTCCAGCAGACCATGGCGCTGGTCGCCGAACACGGTGCGGCCGTGGTGGCGCTGACCATCGACGAGGAGGGCCAGGCGCGCACCGCCGAGAAGAAGGTGGAGATCGCCGAGCGGCTCATCGCCGACATCACCGGCAACTGGGGGCTCGACGAGTCCGACATCATCATCGACACACTGACCTTCACCCTGGGCACCGGCCAGGAAGAGTCGCGGCGTGACGGCATCGAAACCATCAAGGCCATCCGTGAACTCAAGAAGCGGCACCCGAATGTGCAGACCACGCTGGGTCTCTCGAACATCTCGTTCGGCCTGAACGCGGCCGCGCGGCAGGTGCTCAACTCGGTGTTCATGAACGAATGCGTCGAGGCGGGCCTGGATTCGGCCATCGTGCACGCCTCGAAGATCCTGCCCATGTCGCGGATTCCGGAGGAGCAGCGGCAGACGGCGCTGGATCTGGTCTACGACCGCCGCACCGAGGACTACGACCCGCTGCAGAAGCTCATGGCGCTGTTCGAGGGCGTGTCGGCGGCCTCGTCGAAGGCGTCGCGGGCCGAGGAACTGGCGGCGCTGCCGCTGTTCGAGCGGCTCGAGCGGCGCATCGTCGACGGCGAGAAGGCCGGCATGGACGCCGATCTCGATGCCGCCATGACCGAGGTGCCGCCGCTGCAGATCATCAACGAGACGCTGTTGGCGGGCATGAAAACCGTTGGCGAGCTGTTCGGTTCGGGGCAGATGCAGCTGCCGTTCGTGCTGCAGTCGGCCGAAACCATGAAGACCGCGGTCGCCTACCTGGAACCGCACATGGAGGCCACCGACGATTCCGGCAAGGGCCGCATCGTGCTGGCCACGGTCAAGGGTGACGTGCACGACATCGGCAAGAACCTGGTGGACATCATCCTGTCCAACAATGGCTACGAGGTCGTGAATCTCGGTATCAAGCAACCGATTTCGACGATCCTGGATGCCGCTGTGGACAAGAAGGCCGATGTCATCGGCATGTCCGGGCTGCTGGTGAAGTCCACCGTGGTCATGAAGGAGAACCTCGAGGAGCTCAACAGCCGCGGTGTCGCAGAGCAGTTCCCGGTGCTGCTGGGCGGCGCGGCACTGACCCGCGCGTACGTGGAGAACGATCTCACCGCGGTGTACGACGGCGAGGTGCACTATGCGCGTGACGCCTTCGAGGGCCTGCGGCTCATGGACGAGATCATGACCATCAAGCGCGGCGGCGCGTCCGACCCGGATTCTCCGGAGGCCATCGCCGCCCGCGAGAAGGCCGCCGAGCGCAAGGCCCGCCACGAGCGGTCCAAGCGGATCGCCGAGCAGCGCAAGGCCGCCGAGGTGCCGGTCGAGGTGCCGGCGCGTTCGGACGTGGCCGCGGAGCTGCCGGTGCCGACGCCGCCGTTCTGGGGTTCGCGCATCGTGAAGGGCCTGTCGGTCAACGAGTACTCGAGCCTGCTCGACGAGCGGGCACTGTTCCTGGGCCAGTGGGGCCTGCGCGGCCAGCGCGGCGGCGAGGGGCCCTCCTACGAGGAGCTGGTGGAGACCGAAGGCCGTCCGCGCCTGCGGTACTGGCTGGACCGGCTGACCGCCGAGGGTGTGCTGCAGCACGCTGCGGTGGTGTACGGCTATTTCCCGGCCGTCTCCGAGGGCGACGATGTGATTGTTCTCACCGAACCGAATCCCGATGCGCCGGAACGCTTCCGGTTCACATTCCCGCGTCAGCAACGCGACCGGTTCCTCTGCGTCGCCGATTTCATTCGCTCGCGCGAGTACGCGAAGCAGACCGGGCAGGTGGATGTGCTGCCGTTCCAGCTGGTCACCATGGGTAAGCCCATCGCCGACTTCGCCAATGTGCTGTTCGCGGGCGACAATTACCGCGACTATCTCGAGGTACACGGCATCGGCGTGCAACTCACCGAGGCACTCGCCGAGTTTTGGCACCGCCGGATTCGGGAAGAGCTCACACTGGAAGGGCATTCGGTCGCAGACGAGGATCCCGCCGATGTGTTGGACTACTTCAAACTCGGATACCGTGGCGCACGGTACTCGTTCGGCTATGGTGCCTGCCCGGATCTGGAGGATCGGGCCAAGCTCGTGGAGCTCCTGGACGCCGGCCGGATCGGAGTGATGCTGTCGGAGGAGTTGCAACTGCATCCGGAGCAGTCCACGGACGCGTTCGTGCTGCTGCACCCGGAAGCCAAGTACTTCAACGCTTAATATTTTCACCAGATTTCCGGGCTTTCGCGCAGAGTTGCAGGGGTGCTCGGCGCGAAAGCCAGCAGGAGGGGCACAACCACATGAGCGCAGACCGGCTGATTGCGGGGCGGTACCGGCTAACGGATCCGATCGGCACCGGTGCGATGGGGGTCGTGTGGCGCGCGACCGACGTTCGGCTGCGGCGCACGGTCGCGGTCAAGCAATTGCTGCTGACACCGGGGCTGACCCGGTCTCAGGCCGTCGAGGCCAGGATGCGGGCGATGCGCGAGGGGCGCATCGCGGCGCGACTGCATCACCCCAACGCCGTCACCGTGTTCGACGTGGCGGAGGAGGACGGCCAGCCCTGGCTCGTCATGGAATACGTGGACGCCGTCAGCCTGGCGGCGCGCATGCGGGAGAAGGGGCGACTCGAACCGGTCGAGGTGGCGCGGATCGGGGCCAAGGTGGCCGATGCGCTGGCCGCGGCGCACAAGGCCGGGATCGTGCACCGGGATGTCAAGCCCGCCAACATCCTGGTGGCCGACGACGGGACGGTGAAGATCACCGACTTCGGCATCTCGCGGGCCACCGGGGACGTGACCGTCACGTCCACGGGGTTCCTGGCGGGTACGCCCGCCTATCTGTCGCCGGAGGTGGCGCGGGGCGAGAACCCGGAGCCGACCTCCGACGTGTTCGCCTTGGGCTCAACGCTTTACGCGGCGGTCGAGGGGAAGCCGCCCTTCGGTGAGGGCGACAACCCGCTGGCGGTGCTGCACTCGGTGGCGCGCGCCCAGGTGCCGCCGCCGACCCATGCCGCGGCGCTCGCGCCGGTGCTGATGGACCTGCTCGCGGCCGAGGGCGCGGACCGGCCGACCATGGTGCAGGCGGCCGAACGGCTGCAGGCGGTGGCGGAGGGGCGGGCCCCGGCCGCGCCGATCCAGCAGACCAAGGTGCTGCCCGCGATGAGTGCCGCTGCCGCCGTGGACGGTTCGGCCGCCACGACGGTGATGTCGACCTCGCGCAGCGGCGCGCCCAGCAATGCCACCGACGCCACCGTGCACGTCGACATGGCCACGGATGCGTCGCCGCCGCGCGGGACGGTGCCGGGCACGCCGCCGCCGGGCGCGACCGGCGGAGCGAAAACCGGTGGCGCGGCCCGGAATCCGCGGCAGCTGGTGCTGGTGGCGGCCGGCGTGGTGGGCGCACTCGTCGTGGCCGTCGTGATCGCCGTGGCGGTCAGCAGCAACAGCGGCGGCGGCAACCAGCCGCTGGCGAACAATGGGGGCTCGGTCACCGCGGCGGCCTCGCCGATTCCGGCGACCTCCCCGGACAATATGGGCCAGGCCGACGGCGGCACCCAGCAGCCCACGCGCAACGGCGAGGCGGGTGCGGCCACACACGCGCCGACCACCACGCCCGCGCCGACTTCGTCGGTGGCGCCCACCTCTTCGGCTCGGCCGAGCACGACCACCGTGCCGCCGTCCTCGACGACACCGTTCGGCCCGCCGCCGGCGACCTCGGTGGCCTCGTTCATCCAGGGCTACTACGGCATGCTCCCCGGCAATGTCAGCGGTGCGTGGTCGGTGCTGTCGCCCGGCTACCAGGCCTCCACGGGCGGCTACAACGCATACGCGCAGTTCTGGGGCGGCATCTCGTCGGTGAGCGTGGGCGCGGTCACGCCCAACGGCGACAACCGGGCGGTGGTGGCGCTGACCTACGTGCTCAAGAACGGGCAGGTGTCCACCGAGAACCGGTGGATCCAGGTCGATTCTTCGACCGGGCACCTGATGATCGCGGCCTCGGGTCTGTGATCGGTCCCCGATAGGCTGAACCGGCTCCGCCCGTGGCGGAGCCGGTTTTTGGTTCAGGTGGTGCGGAAGGAGTTCGAGTCGGTGGCGCGGTTGGACGCGGTGTTGTGGGACATGGACGGAACGCTGCTGGACTCGGAAAAGCTCTGGGACATGGCATTGCGCGAACTGGCCGGGGAGTACGGGCGGGAGCTGACCGACACTGTCCGGCACGCGTTGATCGGCGCGTCCGGTCCGAACGCCTTCCGGATTCTGTTCGAGGGCTTGGGTATCGAGCACACCCCCGAGGCCGTCGCCACGGCCTCGCACTGGATGGAGCGACGGGTCACCGAACTGTTCCACGGTCCGGTGCCGTGGCGTCCCGGTGCCCGCGAGGCGCTGGAAATGGTACGGGCCGCCGGTATCCCGATGGCCCTGGTCACCAACACCAAGCGGTCGCTGACGGAGTACGGGTTGAACACCATCGGCCGTGAGTTCTTCGGCGCCACCGTCTGCGCCGACGAGGTGCCTCACGGCAAGCCCGCCCCGGACATCTACCTCCGAGCCGCCGAACTCCTGGGCGTCGCACCGGAAAACGCGGTTGCCATCGAGGATTCGCCGACCGGCTCGATCGCCGCCCAGGCCGCCGGCTGCGCGCTGCTGGTGGTGCCGTGCGAGGTCGCGGTGCCCGACGCACCGGGCCGGACCTTCCGCGAGAGCCTGGTCGGGCTGACCATGACCGACCTCGGAGATCTCGTCCCCGCCGGAATCGGCTGACCGCGAACACGATGACCCCGCCAGGGTTCCCATTCGTCCAAGGCTGCGGGTTGTTCGTCGCTTAGCCTGCGGGTATGGAGAGCGTGCTGGAGTTGCTGCGGGGCGTGTGCACCGGGCTGCCCGAGGTGACCGAGCGGGTCAGTCATGGGGAACCGTGCTGGTTCGCGGGTGGGAAGAAGATGTTCGTGATGTTCGCGGATCATCATCATGACGAGCGGGTTGGATTCTGGTGTGCGGCGCCGGCGGGGGTGCAGGCGGAGCTGGTGGCCGCTGAGCCGGAGCGGTTCTTCCGGCCGCCGTATGTGGGGCATCGCGGGTGGCTCGGCGTGTATCTGGATACGGCCGTGGAGTGGGACGAGATCGGGGAGATCGTCGAGGACGCCTATCGGGTGGTGGCGGCGAAACGGCTTGTGGCGGAGCTGGATCGGCGCACGGCGTCGGAGTGACGCGGCACGGGCCCGGCGATAGCGCCGGGCCCGGTCGGTTCTGCGGAATCAGCGCAGCGGGCCGAAGAAGGTCTGGAGGTCGCGGGCCAGGTCGGCGGGGGCCTCCATGGCCGGGAAGTGCAGGCCGCGTTCGAATTCGGTCCAGTGGGCGTCGGCGGGGGCGGGGACGACGCGGCGGACGGTTTCGTCCGCCCCGAAGATGGCGAAGCCCTGGGGGACCGACGGGGGAGCGCCCCATTCGGTGGAGTGGGACTGCTCGTAGAGGGTGTGGGCGGCGGAGGCGCCGGAGCCGGTGAACCAGTAGAGGCTGACGGTGGTGAGGAGTTGGTCGCGGTCGATGGGGAGGTCGGTCCACGCCTCGAATTTCTCGGCGATCCAGGCCAATTGGAGCAGGGGGGAGTCGACCAGGCCGTAGCCGATGGTCTGGGGGCGGGAGTTCTGGATGGCCAGGTAGCCGGAACCCTCGCGGCGGAAGGCGTCCATCCGGTCCAGGATGACCTTGTCGATCGGGTCGTTGGGGTCCAGGCCGTCGGCCAGGCCGGGCAGGAAGGTCGCGACATTGGCGGCGGTGAGCGGGTCGGTGACCACATGGACGCCGGTGACGTGCTCGGGGTCCAGGGCGGCGACCAGGCCCGAGACACCGCTGCCGACATCGCCGCCGTGCACGCCGTAGCGGTCGTATCCCAGGCGCGCCATGAGCTCGATCCATGCGCGGGCGGCGCGGGCCATGGTCCAGCCGATGGCGCTCAGCGGCGTGGACAGGGTGTAGCCGGGCAGGGACGGGGCGATCACGTGGAAGGCCGGGCCTGCGGCCGGGTCGGTGAGCAGGCCGATGAGGCCCATGAACTCGGCGATCGAGCTGGGGAATCCGTGGGTGATCAGCAGCGGCCGGGCATCGGGGCGTTCGGAGCGGACATGCAGGAAGTGGATGAGCTGGCCGTCGATCTCGGTGGTGAACTGGGGGAAGGCGTTGAGCTCGGCTTCCTGAGCGCGCCAATCGAATTCGGTGCGCCAATAGTCGGCCAGCTCGTGCAGGGCGGTCTCGGGGATGCCGCGCTCCCAGCCGGTGCCGGGCAGCTGGGCGGCCCAGCGGGCGCGGTCCAGTCGGTCGTGCAGATAGTCCAGGTCGGACTGGGGAACGTCGAGGGTGAAGGGGCGAATCTCGGTGCTCATCAGGCTGTTCCGTTCACTAGGGAGAACCTCGCCGGAGGCTCTTCGTCTGCAGTTCGACACCACGGTATGGACTATTGCGGAACAGTTCGTTCCGCGATTCGCGGATACCATCGAAAAATGTTGGAAACCTCCGCCCGTCTGCTGCGGCTGCTGTCGCTGCTGCAATCCCGGCGCGACTGGACCGGGGCCGAACTCGCCGCACGGCTCGAGGTCACCCCGCGCACGATCCGCAAGGACATGGATCGACTGCGCGAACTCGGCTATCCGGTGCACGCGCGGCCCGGCGTGGACGGCGGATACCGGCTCGGGGCCGGTGGCGCGTTGCCGCCGCTGCTGCTCGACGATGACGAAGCGGTCGCGGTGGCCGTCGGATTACACACCGCCGCAAGCGGTTCGGTCCTCGGCATCGAGGAGACATCGCTGCGTGCGCTCACCAAACTGCAGCAGATCCTGCCGTCACGGCTGCGGCACCGGGTCAGTGCCTTCCAGCACGCGCTGCCGGTTCCGATGCGCGGGCCGCGGGTCGGCGCCGACACGTTGACCGCCATCGCCGCCGCGTGTCGCGACCACGAACGCCTGCGGTTCGACTATCGGACCCACGCGGGCGCATCCTCCCGGCGTGCGGTCGAGCCGTACCGCCTCGTCAACCACCGCCAGCGCTGGTACCTGCTGGCCTGGGATCTCGACCGGGGTGACTGGCGCACCTTCCGCGTCGACCGCATGGACCCGCGCACCCCGGCCGGACCGCGCTTCACCCCGCGCCCCCTGCCGCCCGACTCCGAGATCGCGTCACGGGTAGAACGCGGAGTCGGCTCGGCGACGTGGCATTTCCGTGCCCGCGTGATCGTGCACGCCCCCGCCGCTCACGTCCGTGCCCGCATCCCGATCCCCATCGACATCGAGGAACTCGGCGAGAACCGCTGCGCCTTCGAGCCCGGCTCCGACCACCCCGAAATGCTCGCCCTCTACCTGGGCCTGCTCGACGCCGACTTCGACATCGTCGATTCCCCCGAACTGGTCGCCGCCCTGCACACTCTGATCGACCGCTACCAGCGCGCCGTCGGCCCCGCCGGCCGAGTCACTGCCCGCGATAGTGCTCGTCCAGCACGGGCACCGGATCCAGTTCCGACACCTGATGCCCCGCATTGCAGTGATCGGTGAGATCCTTCCCGTCCCGAGCCTGCACCACCCGCAGCTCATCCACGCAATCAACCAGTGACTCGGCAACTTTCGCCGCATGCCGATACCCCGGCGCATCCCGATCGGCGACCACCCACACCCGATGCGCGCCGCACAGCCATGCGGCATGCTCCCGATGCCACCCGTTCGCCCCGCCCGCATTGCAGGTGGCGGTCGATCCGGCATGCGTGGCGGTGAGGACATCCGCCTCACCCTCGCAGACGAAGATGTCGCGGCCGGCGTCGACGGCGTCGATCACCTCCGGCAAATGAAACGGAAGGTGCGCGAATCCGCCGTATTCCCAACCGGTTTCGGTCCTGTGCTGCTGATAGAAGCTTTTCACATACCCCTGTCGATGCAGCGTCCGAACCCGGAACACACACCCCGCCGGACTGCCATCCGGCCACCGGTAGATGTACGCCGCCACCCGCCGCGGCCGTCCGATCGGCGGACCGAAGTCACGCTTGTGCACCGAAAGCGCCAGCCCCGCAGCCAAAATGGCCCGATCCGCCAGCCCGGTCTCCACCGTCCCCCGCGTCAGCGACCCCCGCGGCTCCGCCGGCGCATCGAACAGGTCCCGCACCCGCAGCCCGAGCCGCTCCAGCACCTCCTCATCCGAGCACCCGGCGAAACACCGGACGACCGTCCGCTGCCGCTGCAGGTTGTACACGACCCCCAGTGAAGGCCGATGGCGCCGCCCATCCGCCTCGTGAACGGGACACAGATAGGTGGTCCACTCGGTGCCGCGCCTCCCCGGCCCGGACACCCGATTCAGCGCCCGGTTGATGGTCTCCCACGATCCCTGACTGCCCATCACGCCGGTCCTCTCACTACCGGTGTACCCCGTTGAGGAGCGTTGTCAACCGTTATGAATTCGGTTGTAGCGCAACCGAAATCAAGCGCCTGATGTCGGTGTCACCCGGGCGCGGGATGGACCGGCCCGGGCGGTGGATATCGGCTGATCCGGGTGGCGTAGAGTCGCGACGGTCGATGGCGGCTGCCAGATAGCGGACGACCTTTACCGCATGAAACCTGCTGGGGCGCAGGAATAGTGAGTATCCACAATCGAAGTGGAACTCGGGCGTGTCGGGCATTCGGGCGGCAAGAATGGGCCGCATGGTTGCGGTCGGGGGTCGGGCAGACTCGTGGGAAGCCGATGCGTTGGCGGGCGGTGGGCCGGTGCCCGGGGTGGATGTCGGGAAGTATCCGCTGGACTCGCCGGGGAGTGCGGCGTGGCTGGCGGCGGTGGGAGAGGCGCGGGCGGAGCTGGCCGCGGATGGCTGCTGCGTGTTGCGCGGGTTCATCAGGCCCGAGCTGCTGAATACCTTGCGTAGCGAGGGGGTGGCGTTGGCTCCGCACGCGTATTACACCGTGGAGGACGTCAACGCCTACAACATTCCCCTCGATGCCGATCTCCCGCCCGATCATCCGGGACGGATCGTGCTGCACCGCGGGAACGCGTTCGTGGCAAGGGATCTCATTCCCACGGACGCGCTGATCCAGCGGCTGTACACCGACCGCCGGTTCCAGCGGTTCGTGGCGGACTGCTTCGGGCTTGCGGAGCTGCACGAGTACACCGATCCGCTGGCGGGGTTGTGCCTCAACGTCGTCGCACCGGGAATGTCGCATCCCTGGCATTTCGATACCAACGAGTTCACCGTCAGCATGCTCACGCAGGAACCGGAATGCGGTGGGGTGTTCGAGTATTGCCCGAACATCCGGTCGCGGGAGGCGGAGAACCTCGCCGATGTGCGGGCCGTGCTGACGGGGCAGGGGGAACGGTTCATCCGGCGGCTGGAGTTGCGGCCGGGGGATCTGCAGCTGTTCCAGGGGAGATTCTCGTTGCACCGGGTCGCGCCCGTAGGCGGGACGGTGCAACGGCATTCGGCGATCTTCGCCTACAGCGACACCCCAGGACTGATAGGCACCGCCGAGCGGACCCGGCAGCTGTTCGGGCGGGTGCTGCCGAATCATCTGGCCGTCGGTGAGGTCCGCGGCGATCGACTGCTCGACTGAGAAGGGACCAGCGCGTGCCGGTTTCGTTACACAGCTCCACCGGAAAAGCCTCGTTCGACGACATCTACGACCGTCCCGATCCACGCGATTATTACGCGCGCATGGCCGAATTGGATTACCAGATACCGGAATTGGCCAAACCGCATTTCCAGCGACTACTCGCGGAATTCCGGTCGGCCACCGGCATCGCCACCCCCACCGTCCTCGATATCGGCTGCTCCTACGGCGTGAACGCGGCCCTGCTGCGCCTCGACACCACCATGACCGACCTCGCCGAACGGTACCGCGGCCGCGACACCGACGACACCGCCACGCTCATCGACCGCGACCAGCGGCTGCTGCGCACCCACGATCAGCTCCCCGGGGTCCGGTTCATCGGCATGGACGCCTCCCGCCCCGCCCTCGACTACGCCACCGCCGCCGGCTTCCTCCAGGACGCCGTGCACGCCGACCTGGAATCGGCCGACCCCACCGAGGCCCAGCGCCACGCCCTCGCCGTCGCCGACCTCATCATCTCCACCGGCTGCGTCGGCTACATCACCGAGAACACGCTGCTGCGGGTGGCCCGCGCCCACGGCGGAAAACTGCCCTGGATGGCGCATTTCGTGCTGCGCATGTTCTCCTTCGACCCCATCGCCGCCCACCTGGAGACTCTCGGCTACCGCACCGAACGCGCACCCGGCGTGTTCCGGCAACGGCGCTTCGCCTCGCCCGACGAGCAGGCCCGGGTGCTGAACACCCTGTCGGACAGCGGAATCGACCCGACCGGCGGTGAATCCGACGGATGGCTCTACGCCGAGTTGTATCTGTCCCGGCCGAAATTCAGCGTCGCGACCGAACACTGATCACGTCGCACACTGAATTCACATCCCGGATTCACCTGAAAACTCCCCGCGATTGTTACGGTGAATCGGTGGCACCAGCGAAGATCGTAATTGTCGGCGGTGGTTTCGCGGGCGTCGAGTGCGCCCGATATCTGGAACGCCGAATCCGGCCCGACGAGGCGTTCATCCAGCTCGTCTCGCCCGACGCCGGGCTGCTGTATCTCCCGCTGCTGCCGCAGGTCGCCTCCGGCACCCTCAACCCTCGGTCGGTCTCGGTATCCCTGCGCCGGATACTGCGCCGCACCGAGGTGGTGCCGGGCATGGTGGTCGGGGTGGACCACGACACCCGGCGCGTGGTGGTGCGCAGGGGAGCCGCCGGCCGCGAAACCGCGCTCGACTACGACCATCTCGTCCTGGCCCCGGGCTCCATCACTCGCGTCCTCGATGTGCCCGGGCTTCAGGAACACGGCTTCGGCATGAAGACCCTGCCGGAAGCCATGTACCTGCGCGACCACGTGCTGCGGCAACTCGATGTCGCCGCTCTGCGCGGTGGGCTCGACGAGGACAGGGAACGGCTCAACTTCGTCACCATCGGCGCCGGCTACGCCGGGACCGAGACCGCCGCGGTACTGAACAAGGTCTGCCATGCTGCGGCCGATCGCTTCTTCCCCGAGACGGAACGCGGCATGGTGCGGTGGCACCTGGTCACCCACGGCGACCGCATCATGCCGGAACTGGGGGAGCGGCTCGGCGCGGAAGCGAAAAGGATTCTGGCCGAACGCGGTATCGAACTCATCTCCGGGGCGTCGGCGGCGGAGGTCACCGCGCACGGGGTGAAACTCACCAATGGGCGATTCATCCCCTCCCGCACCGTGCTGTGGACCGCCGGCGTCACCCCGAGCCCGCTGGCCGGACACCTCGGCGCGGAGACCGACAAGGGCCGCATCATCGCCGCCGCCGACCTCTCCGTGCCCGGCCTGCCCGGGGTGTGGGCCATGGGTGACGCCGCCGCCGTGCCTGATATCGCCGAAGGCGGCGACAAGGTGTGCGCGCCCACCGCCCAGCACGCCATGCGCCAGGGCAAGCACATGGCCAGGAACCTGCTCGCGACCCTGCGCGGCGGACAGCCCGAGCCCTACCGGCATCCGGATCTGGGCATGGTCGTCGACCTCGGCGGCCGCGATGCGCTGGCCCGGCCGCTGGGCATCGGATTACGGGGCATCCCAGCGCAATTCGTCGCACGCAGCTACCACCTGATGGCGCTGCGCACGGTCGTCGCCCGCGCCCGCGTGGCCTTCGACTGGACCGTGCACGGCCTCAGCGGCGACGACTTCCTGCGCATCGGCTACGGCGACTACAAGACCCACACCATCGGCGGATTCGAGCAGTCCGGCTGCTATCTGCAGGCCGATGAGGTGCCGCGGACGCTGAAGGGGCTCAGCGATCCCGAGTGACTCCGGAACTCGCATGAAAATTATTGTGGCGCAAGAATTCCACATCCCGGCCGGACCGTGTGTGGTTTCGGGTGAAAGCCTGGCGCTCGGACGGTTTCGATGGCAAGAATGGGTGCGGTGACCGCCAGGGGGACGGTCACGCGTGTGCAAAAGCCAGGTTGCCCCTATCCGACGAACCCACGAGGACACCCCTTGAGCGACAGCACCTTCGCCTTCGACGAGCAGCTGCCCCGCGTCCCGCTGCCCACCCTGGAGGAGAGCTGCACCCGCTTCCTGCACTGGTGCGCGCCCCTGCTGACTTCCGACGAGTACGCCGCGACCGCGGCCGCCGTCGAGGATCTGCTGCGCCCCGACAGCCCCGCCCGCACCCTGCACGCCGATCTGCAGCGGTTCGACGACACCCCGGGCGTGGGCAGCTGGCTCGACGAGTTCTGGCCCTCCCGATACCTGGGCCGCCGCGACCGGATCGCGTTGAATGCGAACTTCTTCTTCCTGTTCCGCGACGACACCGCCCTCGCCTCCTCGACCAGCGCCGACCAGAGCGAGCGCGCCGCCGCCCTTATCGCCGCGACCGTCGGCTACAAGCTGCGCCTGGACAAGGAGGAGATCCCGCCCGCCACCCAGCGCGGCACGCGACTCAATATGGCGCAGAACAAGTTCCTGTTCTCCGAGACGCGCATACCGGACGCGCCCCAGGACACCGTGCGAGTGCCCTACAGCGATGCCTGGCCCGGCCCCTCGGACGCCCGCCACATCGTGGTCTTCTACCGTGGCACCATGTTCCGCATGGACGTCATCGGTTCCGGCGGCGTCCCCTACACACCCGAGGACCTCTCCGACGGCCTGCACGCCGTCATGAAGGCCGGTGCGCGCCGCGCCGCCACGAACACCTCGCCCGGGCACCTCACCACCCTCGCCCGCGCCGACTGGGCGCCGGTCTATGCCGCCCTGCGGCCCGCCAATGCCGCCGCCTTCGACACCATCGAGACCGCGCTGTTCTGTGTCTGCCTCGAGGACTTCGCGCCCCGCGACACCCTGCACGCCTGCGACCAGCTGCTGCACGGCGACAGCGGCAACCGCTGGTTCGACAAGTCGGTGTCGTTCATCGTCTTCGCCGACGGCGAGGCCGGCATCAATGTCGAGCACTGCGGCCTGGACGGCACCACCATCCTGTCCTTCGTCGATACCCTGCTCGAGGCGCCGGTGAGCGACCACGCCGAACGGTCGGGCGCGGAAGCGCAGGGCCTGCCCGCCATCGAACCGGTCGAATTCGTCCTCGGCCCGGAATCCAAGACCGAGATCGCCTCCGCCGCAGCGTCTTTCGCGCAGTACGCCGCCGACAACGCCACCACCACGGTGTCCTTCGACTTCGGCACCAACCGCGCCAAGCGGCTGGGCATCTCCCCGGACGCCTTCGCGCAGCTGAGCTATCAGCTCGCGCATCGTCGCAGCAAGGGCCTCAACGGCGCCACCTACGAATCCATCGCCACCCGCCAGTTCCGCAACGGCCGCACCGAGGCCATGCGCGTGATCACCGCGGAGATGCTGGATTTCGTTGCCGCCATGGAGGATCCGGCCGTGGACCGGGACCGCAAACTGGTGGCCCTGCGCACCGCCGCCGAGGCACACGTGCGCCGCGCCCAGGAATGCCAGCGCGGCGAGGCCCCCGAACAGCACCTGTGGGAACTGCAGTGGATCCAGCGCCGCCGCGGCGAACAACTCGGCGCGACGGCCCCGATGGCCTTCTACGACAGCCCCGGCTGGACCATCGCCCGCGACGATTACCTGAGCACCAGCTCCGCGCCGTCGGTGAACATCCAGTACTTCGGGTTCGGCTCCACCAGCCCCAAGTGCATCGGCATCGCCTACGTGCTGCTGCCCGACCGCTGGAACCTCTACCTGGCCACGCCCAAGCACGTTGCCCAGCAGATGCACGACTTCGCCGAGCAGCTGCGCGGGGCAGTCGCCGAACTCGCCGAACTGCTCACCGTATAACCGATTGCGGGGAGTGTGCGCCCGTCTGAAAGAATCACTCCCCGTGAAATCTTTCGAAGCCCTGTTCGCCGAGCTGCAGGATCGTGCCGCCAACCGCCCCGAGGGGTCGGGCACCGTCGCCGCCCTGGACGCCGGCGTGCATGCGCAGGGCAAGAAGGTGCTCGAGGAAGCCGGCGAGGTCTGGATCGCCGCCGAGTACCAGAGCGACGAGGAACTCTCCGAGGAGATCTCGCAGCTGCTCTACTGGGTGCAGGTGCTGATGGTGGGCCGCGGGCTGCGGCTCGAGGACGTGTACCGACATCTGTGACGCGCCGGTGCGCCGTACACCGTGCCCATCCAAGGGGCCGGGTGCGGCGCACCGTTCGCCCATTCCCCCGTCGACACGTCTTCCCTTCCCGTTCCGAAAGGACCTCCCATGCTTCGCGTCGCCGTCCCCAACAAGGGCGCACTCTCCGAATCCGCCCTCGCCATCCTGTCCGAGGCGGGCTACCGCAAGCGCACCGACTCCCGTGAGCTGAGCGTGCTGGACCCGGCCAACCAGGTCGAGTTCTACTTCCTGCGGCCCAAGGACATCGCCATCTACGTCGGCTCCGGCGAGCTCGACCTCGGCATCACCGGCCGCGACCTGGCCCTGGATTCCGGTGCGCCCGTTCAGGAACGGCTCGCCCTCGGCTTCGGCCGCTCCACCTTCCGCTACGCGGCCCCGGCCGGGCGCGAATGGAAGGTCGAGGACCTGTACGACAAGCGCATCGCCACCTCGTACCCGAACCTGGTGCTCACGGACCTGGCCCGGCACGGCATCGAGGCCGAGGTCATCCGCCTCGACGGCGCGGTCGAGATCTCCATCCAGCTCGGTGTCGCCGACGCCATCGCCGACGTGGTCGGCTCCGGCCGCACCCTGCGCCAGCACAACCTGGTCGCCTTCGGCGAGTCGCTGTGCTCCTCGGAGGGCGTGCTCATCGAGGCCAAGGGCGCCGACCAGCACGACAAGGCCCGCAACCAGCTCGTCGCCCGCATCCAGGGCGTGGTCTTCGCCCAGCAGTACCTGATGCTGGACTACGACTGCCCCAAGGCGCTGCTCGAGGAGGCCGTCAAGATCACCCCCGGGCTGGAGTCGCCGACCGTGTCGCCGCTCACCGATCCCGAGTGGGTCGCGGTGCGCGCGCTGGTGCCGCGCAAGAACGGCAACGAGCTCATGGACCGGCTCGCGGACCTGGGCGCCAAGGCGATCCTGGCCACCGACATCCGGTCCTGCCGCGCCTTCTGATTCCGGTCGGGTCAGGACGGGCCGGACTCCGGCTCGTCCTCGCCGGACGGGAAAGGCGGTGGGGTGCCGCCGAATTCGGGGCATAGTCGCTTGAAATCGCAGTACTCGCACAGCCAGCTCGGGCTGGGCGGGAACTCCCCGGTCTCGGCGGCGGTCACGATGGCCGCCCACAGTGCCGACAGGATCCGCTCGAAGCGCAGCAGTTCCTCCGGGTCCGGCGCGTAGGTGAGGGTGACGCCGTCGGCGAGGTACATCAGCCGCAGTTCCGCCGGGGCCCGGCCCTGGGTGCGCAGCAGGACCAGGGCGTAGAACTTCAGCTGGAACAGGGCCCGGGTCTCGTAGGTGAGGCCCGGGGCGCGGCCGGTCTTGTAGTCGATGACGTGCAGCTCCCCATCGGCCGAACGGTCGATGCGGTCCACGATGCCGCGCAACGGGGTGCCATCGGGGAGATCGGCCTCGATGAAGGTCTCGCACGACTCCGGATCGAAAGCGGACGGATCCTCCAGCCGGAAGTACACGCCCACCAGCTTGCGTACCTCGGCCAGGAACCCGGGCAGCTCCTCGGCCGGAATCAGCGACTCCACCTCGGGCCGCGACTCGCGCACTCCGGCCCAGGCGGGCTCGACGAGGGCGGCCGCGGCCTCGGCATCCCGCTCGGTGGCGGGCAGCCCGAACAGCACCTCGAGCACCGCGTGCACCACCGTGCCGCGCACCGCCGCCCGCGAGGGCGGTTCCGGAATCTGGTCGATGACCCGCAGCCGGTATTTCAACGGGCACTGTTTGAAATCGATTGCGCGCGAGGGGGACAGGGCGGGCCCACGCGGAGCGAACCGCTCTGTCTCCGGGGTACTGACTACGTCAACCGACATACCTGGCAGGCTAAACGCCGGCACCGACAAGGTGCGCACGAATCCGGCGCAGCACATTCGCGGCGACGCACGACTTCACCACAACCACGCAGAACGGAGATTCATGACGGCCAGACGGACCGGCCCTTTCCAGATCGGTGACCGGGTACAGCTGACCGACGCCAAGGGGCGCAAGTTCACGGTGATCCTGGAGGCGGGCAAGGAATTCCACACCCACGCCGGCCACATCAACCACGACGATCTCATCGGTGCCGACGAGGGCTGCGTGGTGAACTCCGCCAAGGGCACCCCCTACCTGGCCCTGCGCCCGCTGCTGACCGACTACGTGCTGTCCATGCCGCGGGGCGCGGCGGTCATCTACCCCAAGGACTCCGCCCAGATCGTCCACGAGGGCGACATGTTCCCCGGCGCGAAGGTCCTGGAGGCCGGCGCCGGCTCGGGCGCGCTGACCTGTTCGCTGCTGCGCGCGGTCGGCCCCGAGGGCAAGGTCATCTCCTGGGAGATACGTGACGACCACGCCGAGCACGCGGTCAGGAATGTCGAGCGCTTCTTCGGCGAACGCCCCGCCAACTGGGAACTCACCCTCGGCGACGTGGCGGACTACTCCGGCGAACAGGTCGACCGGGTCGTCCTCGACATGCTCAAGCCCTGGGATGCCCTCGAGGCCGTCTCCAAGGCCCTCATCCCCGGCGGCGTCTTCCTCGCCTACGTGGCCACCACGACCCAGCTCTCCGAGGTGGTCGAGGCGCTGCGCCGCCAGGGCTGCTGGACCGAGCCCACCGCCTGGGAATCCATGGTCCGGCCCTGGCACGTGGTCGGCCTCGCGGTGCGCCCCGAACACCGCATGCAGGGCCACACCGCCTTCCTGGTCAAGGCCCGCCGCCTCGCCGACGGCGTCACCGCCCCCAAGCCCCAGCGCCGCCCGTCGAAGGGCTAGGCGCGCCGGGAAGAAGTATCTCGACGCCGGATCCGGCCTCGAAACGAACGCGCCCCCGCCACTGAACGGCGGGGGCGCGTCGTGGTGTCGGCCGATCGCCAACCGGTATCACGGCGTCAGCAGGGCGCCTTGCCCATGGCCAGGATGGTGCAGCCGGTGTTCTCGGACAGCTGCCAGCCCGCGTCGGTGTGCTGCCAGCTCATGGGCACTCCGGGCATGGTGCCGTGCGGGGAGACGATGGCGACCGAGGCATTGGCGTTGTCGCCATTGACCTGCACCCCCGAGACGGTCCAGCCGATGCTGCCGTAGTTGGCCAGGCCCTGGTTCATGGTCTCGATGTTCGAGGTGCGCGCACCGCCGTTGACCATCAGGTTCGCCTTGTCGGCGGCGGGCACGGCCGGGTCGGTGAAGCGGGTCAGCGTCGACTGTAATTCGTCGGCGGAGGGCGCGGGGGCGTCGGCGCCGGCGAGGCCCGCGCCCGAGGTCAGGGCGGCGGCGGCCGCGGCGACGACCAGGGACAGGCGAACGGAACGAGCGGGCATGAACGGACGGGCCTTTCGGGATTCGAGGGGGTGGCTACTGGCAGGCCGCGCGGGCCATGCCGAGGATGGTGCAGGCGCCGGCGTCGGAGAGCTTCCACGCGCCGTCGCTGTACTGGAAGGTCATCGGGACGTCGGGCATGGTGCCGTGCGGCGAGGTCACCGACACCTTCGCGTCCGCCTTTGTCCCGTCCTGCTTGATCTCGCCGACGGTGAACCCGACCTGGTAATGCGCCAGTCCCTGGTTCATGGTGTCGATATTTCCGAGACGTTTGTCGCCGTCGACGACTAGTTTGGCCTTGTCGGCAGCCGGCTTCGCCGGGTCGGCGAAGGCCGTGAGGACGCCCTGCAGGGCGTCCGCGGTCGGCGCGGGCGCGGCGGCGGTGGCCGACACGGTGGTGGTCGAGGACGAAGAACCCTTGTCGTCGGAGCCGCAGCCGGTCACAGTTGCCATAACGGCCGTGAAGGCCGCGACGGTAGCCACGGAAACACGAAGCGTCCGCGTGACGTTGCGCATACCAGGAGTACGACTGGTGGGAAGGAGCATCAACGGCACCTTTCGGCTCGGTCCGGCGATTAACTCACCGGAAACAGGTTAGGGCAGGCTAACATGCTCGTCCGGCCTGGAGGCCGCAGCCTAGATGTGATCACGACGAAACCATGTCGGAAAGCGGGAACGGTTAGAGCCCGGTAGCGTTGATAGACCGGGACTGGGAGGAGCAGCATCATGAGCCCCATCGAACATTCGGATTCGGCCGCCTGGAGGGAACTCGAGGCAGTACGTGCCGAGGCCGCTGCACTCCGGAGGCAACTCGCCGACACGCCGGATCGCACACGGGAATTGGAAGCGCGCGTCGATTCGCTGACGATTCGCAATACCAAACTGATGGACACCTTGAAGGAAGCGCGCCAGCAACTGGTCGCTCTCCGTGAGGAAGTGGATCGCCTCGGCCAGCCACCCTCGGGCTACGGCGTCCTCATCGGCGTGTACGACGATCAGACGGTCGATGTGTTCACTTCCGGGCGCAAGATGCGGCTGACGTGTTCGCCGAATATCGACACCACCACCCTCCACTACGGGCAGACCGTGCGTCTCAACGAGGCGCTGACCGTGGTCGAGGCGACCGGTTTCGATTCCATCGGTGAGATCGGCACGCTGCGTGAGATTCTCGACGACGGGCGCCGCGCGCTGGTCGTCGGGCATGCCGACGAGGAGCGGGTGGTCTGGTTGTCCGGGCCGCTGTCCGCCCTGGTCGACGTGGATGATCTCGAGGATCCGGATCGTCCGATTCGCAAACTGCGGCCGGGTGATTCGCTGCTGGTCGACACCAAGGCGGGATTCGCCTTCGAGCGCATCCCCAAGGCCGAGGTCGAGGACCTGGTGCTCGAAGAAGTGCCGGATGTCGGCTACGAGGACATCGGCGGTCTCTCGCGCCAGATCGAGCAGATCCGCGACGCGGTCGAATTGCCGTTCCTGCACAAGGATCTGTTCCGCGAGTACGCGCTGCGCCCGCCCAAGGGCGTGCTGCTCTACGGTCCGCCCGGTTGCGGTAAGACGTTGATCGCCAAGGCCGTTGCCAACTCGCTCGCCAAGAAGATCGCCGAGGCGCGCGGTGAGGATGCCAAGGAAGCCAAGTCGTTCTTCCTGAACATCAAGGGTCCCGAGCTGCTCAACAAGTTCGTGGGTGAGACCGAGCGCCACATCCGGATCATCTTCCAGCGGGCCCGTGAGAAGGCGTCCGAGGGCACCCCGGTGATCGTGTTCTTCGACGAGATGGACTCGATCTTCCGCACCCGCGGTTCGGGTGTCTCCTCCGATGTGGAGACCACCGTTGTGCCGCAGCTGCTCTCGGAGATCGACGGCGTCGAGGGCCTGGAGAACGTGATCGTGATCGGCGCCTCCAACCGTGAGGACATGATCGATCCCGCGATCCTGCGGCCCGGCCGCCTGGATGTGAAGATCAAGATCGAGCGCCCGGATGCCGAAGCCGCGCAGGACATCTTCTCCAAGTACCTGACGGAGACGCTGCCGCTGCACAGCGAAGATCTGCAGGAGTTCGACGGCGATCGCGGCAAGTGCGTGCAGGCCACCATCGAACGCGTGGTGGACCGCATGTACGCCGAGTCCGAGGACAACCGCTTCCTGGAGGTCACCTACGCCAACGGTGACAAGGAGGTCCTGTACTTCAAGGACTTCAACTCCGGCGCCATGATCCAGAACATCGTGGACCGGGCCAAGAAGTACGCCATCAAGTCCGTTCTGGAAACCGGCAATCCGGGTCTGCGTATCCAGCATCTCTACGATTCGATCGTGGACGAGTTCTCCGAGAACGAGGACCTGCCCAACACCACGAATCCCGATGACTGGGCCCGCATCTCGGGTAAGAAGGGCGAGCGCATCGTCTACATCCGCACCTTGGTGACGGGGAAGAACGCCAGCGCCAGCCGCGCCATCGACACCGAGTCGAACACCGGCCAGTACCTGTAAACCGGAAAGCAGGGGCTCGCATCCTTTCGGATGCGAGCCCTTTCGCGTACGTGGATGCCGGTGCCGGTCAGCTGATCCCGGGGATGAAGCCGGGGTAGACCCAGTGCGAGACACCGCCGCCCGGGGCGCCGGAGCCGCTCACGTTCGGGAAGTTGAACGGCAGCCGCTTCAACGCGTGCGGGTTGCCGTCGGCGTCGGCCTGCACGCAGTTGGTGGTGACGCCGTGGAAGCCGGAGCAGACGATGCGGGTCGTGGTGCCGTACGGCGAGGTCAGGCGGGCACGGTTGACCAGCGGGTTCCAGAAGTCGGGGTCGCTGGGGGTGAGGAAGTCGTGGGCCTCGAAAACGTAGATGGGACTGCCGTCCTGCTGGACCGGCCAGTCGTCGGCGGCGGCGGCGGGGCCCGTGCCGAGGACGAGGGCGGCACCGGTGAGGGCGGCCGCGGTGGCCAGGCCGGTGACGCTACGGGTGATCATGTTCATGTACCCCTCCATGGAACGTCGATTGACAACGAGCATCGATGAGAGCATCGGTTCGTGCCGGGCGACTGTAACGGACTGCATGGTCGCGGTGGGGGCAATCACACGCTGGGACCGTGATCACGGGGTGATGCGCAGCCGCCGATCCTCGGTCCAGTCGACGATGAGCCGGCGCTGCCGGAACCGCCACGCGCCGCCGTCGCGGGCGAAGGTGTCGTCGTAGCGGATGTGCATGACGAAGACCCGGGAGCCGTCGGCATCGTCGTAGACATGGGAAGCGGTGCAATAGGTTTCGCCCCGCACGCCGTCACCGGAGAAGTCGAGCAGCTGGTTGGCGATCACGTGCCGAGTGGCGCGGTAGCGGTCGAGGGGCCGCATGGCCGCCTCGATCTCGGCGCGGCCCCGCACCGTCGTCGTAGGCTGCCTGCCACCCCACTCGATGACCAATGTCCCGTCCTCGGTGAAGAGTTCGGCGATCGCCGCGTCGCGGCGGCGGTCGGCGTGGGAGGCGTAGCGCTCGGTGAGTTCGCGCAGGGCGAGTCGGGTTTCCAGCTTGTTCATGGGGCTCCTCGATAAAACGGGGGTCAGCATCGTTCCTACTGCGCCGGAGCAGGAGTGACCCGCGGTTGCCCACTGGGTGGGATGCGGCGTCAGGCCCGCCGGACCCGGCGGTAGGTCGGCACGGCCACCGCGGCGGTGGCGAGATGCCGTGCCACCTCGGGGATTTCGGAGTCGGTGAGGGCGGCGACGGTGAGGCGCAGGTGGTCGGTGTGAGGGTGGTCGGTCACCTCGAACGGGCCGCCCGGGGCCGCTTTGATCCCGGCGGCGGCCAGGGAGATCATGGCGGCGTTCTCGTCCGCGACGGGGAACCAGAGATTGATCCCGTCGCCGCGGGGGAGGCGGATGTCGTGGTGGGACAGGGATTTTCGCAGGGCGTCGGCGCGTGCGCGGTAGACGCCGCGGGCCGTGGTGACGGTGGTGCGGGCGGCGTCGTCGGTGAGCATGTGCAGCAGCACCCGCTGGAGCAGACGGCTGGTCCAGCCGGGTCCCAGCATGCGTCGTTCGAGGAGCGGGTCGAGCAGGTCGGCGGGGCCGCCGACGGCGGCCAGGCGGAGGTCCGCGCCGTGGGATTTGGAGTAGGAGCGAATGTGCACGGTGCGGGTCGGCAGGCGGGCCGCGAGGGAGCGCAGGGGCGCGTGGGTGATGCCCGAACTGTGGTCGTCCTCGACGATGACGGGCGTGCCGCCCGCGACGACGGCGGCGTCGGCCAGCACGTCGGCCAGTTCGCGCACCCGCCGGGCCGACAGCGAGGCGCCGGTGGGGTTCTGAGCGCGCGGCTGGAGCAGCACGAGGACCGGGGAGCGGGCCGCCAGGGCGGCGGCCAGCCGATCCGGACGCATGCCGGATTCATCGAGGTCGATGGGAACCGGACGCGCCCCGAGCCGGGCCAGCAGGTCGAGAAACGGCGGGAAGCACGGGTTCTCGACCGCCACCGTGTCACCCAGCCGGACGTGGACGGCGAGCAGGCGGTCGACGGCGTCGAGCGCGCCGTCGAGGATGGTGAACCGTTCGGCGCGGGCCGGCCAGTCCGCGCGAACGGCGGTCTCGAGTTCGGGGAGCACGGCCTCGCCGAGGTAGGTGGCCGACAGGTCGTCGATGCGGCCGTCGTCCCCGAGACCGCGCAAGGCGGCGGTGAGGTCGGGCAGCAGCGCCGGATCGGGGGTGCCGCGCGAGAGATCGATGCGGAAAACGCTGTCGGAGTGGGGGTGGAGGCGTTGATAGCGTCCGGCCGCGGGCGCGCGCGGGGCGTGCGGCGCGTCCTGGACGAAGGTGCCCGCCCGGCCGCGCGCCACGATCGCCCCCGCGGCCGCCAGCGCCCGCCACGCCTGGTTGACCGTCACGGGGGAGACCTTCAGCTCCCGGGCCACCTCGCGCACGGTGGGCAGCCGGGTGCCGGGTGCCAGCGCGCCGGACCGGATCCGCTGGCCGATTCCGGCCGCGATCCCGGCCGCGGTGCGGTCGTGTGCGGCGGCGGCCAGGTCGGCGGCGGATTCGGCGGTCACAGACTCAGTGTGCGAGGGAGACGGATGCGGCTCCGACGGGCACGCCGGAGGTTTTACGGTCACGAAATCGTTTCCTTCATCTTGTAACACAAGCGAATTCGTTTCAGGTGCAGTATCACAAACTATGGCGATTGTTCGAGCGGCGCTGGTGCAGACGAGCTGGACCGGCGACAAAGAGTCGATGATCAAAGCGCACGAGGACTACGCGCGGCAGGCGGCTGCGGCCGGGGCGAAGGTGATCTGCTTCCAGGAGCTGTTCTACGGGCCGTACTTCTGCCAGCTCCAGGACACCAAGTTCTACGACTACGCCGAATCGGTGCCGGGTCCCACCGTGGAGCGGTTCGCGGCGCTGGCCCGCGAGCTCGGCCTGGTGATGGTGCTGCCCGTCTACGAGCAGGAGCAGCCGGGGTTGCTGTTCAACACGGCGGCGGTCGTCGACGCCGACGGGACTTACCTCGGTAAGTACCGCAAACACCACATTCCGCAGGTCAACGGGTTCTGGGAGAAGTTCTACTTCCGGCCCGGCAATCTGGGCTGGCCGGTCTTCGATACCGCCGTCGGCAGAATCGGGGTCTACATCTGCTACGACCGGCACTTCCCGGAGGGCTGGCGGGCGCTGGGCCTGGCCGGGGCGGAGATCGTGTTCAACCCCTCCGCCACCTCGCGCGGACTGTCGAGCTATCTGTGGAAGCTGGAGCAGCCCGCCTCGGCGGTGGCCAACGAGTACTTCATCGGGGCCATCAACCGGGTGGGCATCGAGGAGTACGGCGACGACGACTTCTACGGCACCAGCTACTTCGTCGACCCCGAGGGGCAGTTCGTGGGTGAGGTCGCCTCCGACACCGCCCCCGAGCTGGTGGTTCGCGACCTGGACATGGAACTGATCAAGGTAGTGCGCGACCGCTGGGCCTTTTACCGGGACCGGCGTCCGGATGCCTACGGGAAGCTGGTGGAGCCGTGAGCACGACCTTCATCCACGGCGGAATCGTGGTGTCCGCCACCGGATCCCAGCCCCTCGACGTTCTCATCGACGGCGAGACCATCGCCGCGGTGGTGCAGCCGGGATCCACCGCGCTCGGCGCCGACCCGGCCGCCACCGCCGGCACCGTTATCGACGCCACCGGCAAGTACGTGATCCCCGGCGGCGTCGACGGCCACACCCACATGCAGCTGCCCTTCGGCGGCACCGAGGCGTCGGACACCTTCGAGACCGGCACCCGCGCCGCCGCGTGGGGCGGCACCACCACCATCGTCGACTTCGCGGTGCAGAAGCCGGGCGAGCGGGTCCAGGACAGCCTGGCGCTGTGGCACGAGAAGGCGGCCGGAAGGTGCGCGGTCGACTACGGGTTCCACCAGATCGTCGGCTCGGTGGACGCCGAATCCCTCAAGGGCATGAGCGAATTGGTGTCCGAGGGCGTCACCAGTTTCAAACTGTTCATGGCCTACCCGGGCGTCTTCTACTCCGACGACGGCCAGATCCTGCGCGCTATGCAGACCGCGGGCGATCTCGGCGCCCTGCTCATGATGCACGCCGAGAATGGGATCGCCATCGATGTGCTTGTGGAACAGGCGCTTTCGCGGGGCGAGACCGCGCCGTACCACCACGGCGTCACGCGCCCGTGGCAGATGGAGGAGGAGGCCACCCACCGCGCGATCATGCTGGCGCAGTTGACGGGCGCCCCGCTCTACGTCGTCCACGTCTCCGCGAAGCAGGCCCTGGAGCAGATCGCGGAGGCAAGGGGCAAGGGGCAGAACGTCTTCGGTGAGACGTGCCCGCAGTACCTGTACCTCTCGCTCGAGGAGAACCTGGGCGCACCGGGTTTCGAGGGCGCGAAATGGGTGTGCTCGACACCGCTGCGGGCCCGCGCCGAAGGCCATCAGGACGAGCTGTGGCGCTACATCCGCACCGGTGACGTCACCACCGTGGCCACCGACCACTGCCCCTTCTGCATGAAGGACCAGAAGGAACTCGGCCTCGGCGATTTCAGCAAGATTCCCAACGGGATCGGTGGCGTCGAGCACCGCGTGGACCTGATGTTCCAGGGCGTCAAGGACGGCCGCATCTCCCTCGAGAAATGGGTGGAGGTGTGCTGCACCGCCCCGGCCCGCATGTTCGGGCTCTATCCGCGCAAGGGCGTCATCAGCCCCGGCGCGGACGCGGACGTGGTGATCTACGACGCCAACGGGCACACCAGCATCGGCCTGGGCAAGACCCACCACATGAACATGGACCATTCGGCCTACGAGGGCTTCGAGATCGACGGTCATGTGGACACCGTGCTCTCGCGCGGCCGGGTCATCGTCGACGCCGGGCAGTACCTGGGCAGCGCCGGCCACGGCCGGTACGTCAAACGCGGCCTGTCCCAGAACCTCATCTGACGAACCCGAGCTACGAGGGGAGAGTGCCGCATGGACATCGGTGTGGTGCTGCAGTGCACGCCGCCCGCGTCCCGGGTGGTGGAACTGGCGAGAATCGCGGAGACACACGGCTTCTCGCACGTGTGGACCTTCGACTCGCACCTGCTGTGGCAGGAGCCCTACGTCATCTACAGTCAGATCCTCGCCGCGACCCGCAAGGTCATGGTGGGCCCGATGGTGACCAATCCGTCCACCCGCGACTGGACCGTCACCGCCTCCATCTTCGCCACCCTCAACGACATGTTCGGCAACCGCACCATCTGCGGTATCGGCCGCGGTGATTCGGCGGTCCGCACCCTGGGCGGGCGGCCCGCCACGCTGGCGACCCTGCGTGAATCCATCGCCGTGATCAGAGAATTGGGCAACGGCCGTAGTGCGCACATCGGCGACACCACCGTCCGCTTCCCGTGGGCGCAGGCGTCCCGGCTGCCGGTGTGGGTCGCCGGATACGGTCCGCGCGCCCTGGATCTCACCGGCGAGGTGGCCGACGGGTTCATTCTGCAGCTCGCCGACCCGGACATCACCGCCTGGACCATCGCCCGCGTCCGGGCCGCCGCCGAACGTGCGGGCCGCGACCCGCGGGAGGTGGCCATCTGCGTGGCCGCACCCGCCTACATCACCGACGGCACCGTCGGATCGCTGAAACACGCACGGGAGCAATGTCGTTGGTTCGGCGGCATGGTCGGCAATCACGTCGCGGACATTGTCGCCCGCTACGGTTCCGACTCCGAGGTGCCCAAGGCGCTGACCGACTACATCGCCGGGCGGCGCGGCTACGACTACAACGAGCACGGCCGGGCGGGAAACGTGCACGCCGAGTTCGTTCCCGACGACATCGTGGACCGCTTCTGCATTCTCGGCACCCCGGACGAGCACCTCACCCGGCTGCGTGAGCTCGAGGCCATGGGCGTCGATCAGTTCGCGGTCTACCTGCAGCACGACGCCAAGACCTCCACCCTCGAGGCCTACGGCGAATCCGTGCTGCCGCGCCTGGCGCATCCGATCGAGGCGACGGTGACCGGATCGTGAGCGCGACGACGACCGATCCACCGTCCCGGACCAGCACCGAGCCGCCCGAATTCTCGTTCGCCCGCACCGCCCGCACCGCCCGCACCGCCCGCGCAGGCCGGCGCGGATGGCGGCTGCTGTATCCGATCGTGGCCTTCGTGCTGCTCATCGCGATCTGGGAGCTGGTGAAGGCTCTGGTTCCGGCCAATGGCGTGAGCATCGGGAACCAGCGCGTCCTGCCCCGCACCTCCGATGGCGCGCTGCCGCATTCCTGGGCGGTGCTGACCGTACTGGGTGAGCGGGACGGGAAGACCACCGTCGGCGCGACCCTGCTGCGCACGGCGGGCTTCACGCTCGAACTCGCGCTGCTGGCGCTGGCCCTGGGCGCGGTGGTCGGTGTCGCGCTGGCGGTGCTCATGCAGCGGTTCTCGTGGGTCGAGCGTGGGCTGCTGCCGTATGTGATCGTCTCGCAGACCGTGCCGCTGATCGCGCTGGCCCCGCTGGTGGCGGGGTGGGGCGGCAAGATCGTCATCGCGGGCCGGCCGTGGCAGCCGTGGATGAGCATCGTGGTGATCGCGTCCTACCTGGTGTTCTTCCCCGTTGCCATCGGCACGCTGCGCGGATTGCAGTCTCCGGCACGGGCTTCGGTGGAGCTGCTGCACAGCTGTGCGGCGGGCTGGTGGGCCACCCTGATACATCTGCGGTTGCCCGCGGCAGTGCCGCACATCCTGCCCGCTCTGCGGCTCGGCGCCGCCGCCGCGGTGATCGGCTGTGTGGTGGCCGAGATCTCGACCGGCACCGCGGGCGGGATCGGCCGCCAGATCATCGTCTTCTCCCAGCAGTCGACCGGCAATGCGGCGCGGCTGTACGCCGCGGTGATCGCGGCGGCCCTGCTCGGTGTGGTGCTCACCGGACTGGTCTCGCTCGCCGAGGTGCTGCTGCGCCGCTATGCCCGGCCCGGCCACACTGCGGGAGCGGCCCGGTGACCATCGCTCTGCCCGTTCGTTTGTTCGGAGGTACCCCGTGACCGTCGAGACATCCGCGGCCGCACCGGAACCGGCAGTGGCCGCGGCCATGCCCGCCGTCGAGTTGCGCGGCGTCGGCAAGATATTCGCCGCCGGCGCGGTGACCGCGCTCGAGGACGTGAGCCTGCGCGTCGCGGCGGGTGAATTCGTCTCCCTGATCGGCCCGTCCGGGTGCGGCAAGTCGACACTGCTGCGCATCGTGGCCGACCTGGAGCAGCCGAGCTCGGGAACCGTTGTGGTGCACGGGAAGACCGCCGGACAGGCCCGGCTCGATCAGGAGTACGGCATCGCCTTCCAGCAGGCCGGACTGCTGGATTGGCGGACGGTGCAGGAGAACATCGAACTGCCGCTGCAGCTGCACGGCGTGCGCAAGGCCGAAAGGCGCACCCGCAGTGCCGAATTGCTCGAGATCACCGGCCTGACCGAATTCGCGCGGCGCTTCCCGGCGGAACTGTCCGGCGGCATGCAGCAGCGCGTCGCTATCGCCCGCGCGCTCGCCCGCAAACCACCGCTGCTGCTCATGGACGAGCCGTTCGGCGCACTCGACGAGATGACGCGCGAGCGCATGCAGGGCGAACTGCTACGCATCGCCGAAGAGACTGGCGCCGCGGTGGTTTTCGTGACGCACTCGATCCCGGAGGCGGTCTTCCTCTCCGACCGCGTGGTGGTCATGACCCCGCGCCCCGGGCGCATCACCGAGGTGCTGTCCACCGGCGGCCGGGACCGCCACAGCGATGACGAGGTCCGGTCCAGCGAGGAATTCTTCACCGCTGTGGCCGCGGTCCGCGCCGCCCTGCATGAGGGGCACGGCGGCGCAGGCACGCCGAAAAGCGCCGCCGGACGGGACATGCGATGACCCGCGTGCTCCGATCCTGGTTGCCGCCAGTGCTTTTCGGCGTCGCCCTGCTGGTGCTGTGGCAGGTGCTGACCGCCGCGGCGGGCGTCCCGTCGTTCCTGCTGCCCGCGCCCAGCGCCATCGGACAGGCGTTCGCCGACAATCACCACGCCATCCTGGAGGCCGCCCTCGCGACCGGGAAGAACGCGCTGACCGGCCTGCTCGCCGGTGCGGTGCTCGGCATGGCCGCCGCCACGCTGGCCGTGCGCTTCCGGGTGGTCGACGGGGTGCTGGGCGCGCTGGCGGCCGGCGCGGCGGCGGTGCCCATCGTGGCGCTGGCCCCGCTGCTGAACTCCATGTTCTCCACCACCACCGACCTGCCGCGCCGGCTGGTGGCCACCATCGTGGTGTTCTTCCCCGTCTTCGTCAGCACCACACGGGGATTGCGCCAGGTCCCGCGGGTGCACGAAGACCTCATGACCGCCTACGCCGCCACCGGCTGGCAGATCACCCGCACCGTGCGCCTGCCCGCCGCGCTGCCCTACCTGTTCACCGGCCTGCGTATCGCGGCGCCCGGTGCGGTGATCGCGGCGATCATCGCCGAATACTTCGGCGGTCTCCAGCACGGTCTGGGCAGCCGCATCACCTCGGCGGCGGCCAATACCGCCTATCCGCGGGCCTGGGCCTACGTGGTCGCCGCCATGATCCTCGGCCTGGTGTTCCTGGCCGCCGTGCTGCTGCTCGAACAGCTCACCCGCAGACCCCGCACCATCCCTGGGAGATCGAAATGAGAAGTGCCACCCGCAGATTCCGCATCCGGGCCGTGCTGGCCGCCGCCACCCTCACGGTGGCGGCACTGTCCGGATGCAGCACCACCGACAACTCCTCGACCACCGCCGACGGGCTCACCAAGGTCAAGCTGCAACTGCAATGGTTCAAGCAGGGCCAGTTCGCGGGCTACCTGGCCGCACAGTCCCAGGGCTACTACAAGGAGCAGGGCCTCGACGTCCAGATCCTCGACGGCGGCACCGATATCGTGCCCCAGACCGTCCTGGCCCAGGGGCAGGCCGACTACGCCATCGCCTGGGTGCCCAAGGCCCTCGCCTCCCGGGAGGCCGGTGCGGGTATCACCGATGTCGCCCAGATCTTCCAGCGCTCCGGCACCAAACAGGTGTCGTTCAAGAGCGCGGGCATCAACGGCCCCGCCGACCTGAAGGGCAAGAAGGTCGGAAACTGGGGCTACGGCAACGAATTCGAACTCTTCGCCGGCATGACCAAGGCGGGGCTGGACCCCGCCAAGGATGTCACCCTGGTCCAGCAGCAGTTCGATATGAACGCCTTCCTCGCCCACGACATCGACGCCGCCCAGGCCATGTCCTACAACGAGTACGCGCAACTGCTCGAGGTGAAGAACCCCGCCACCGGAAAGCTGTACACGGCAGACGATTTCGCCACCATCGACTGGAACGATCAGGGTGTAGCCATGCTCCAGGACGCTATCTGGGCCAATACCGACAAGCTGAAGGACTCCAAGTACGCCGATCGGACGGTGAAGTTCATCGCCGCCTCGTTGAAGGGCTGGGCCTTCTGCCGCGACAATGTGGACAAGTGCCGCGATCTGACCGTGGCCGCCGGGTCCACCCTCGGCGCGAGTCATCAGCAGTGGCAGATCACCGAGGTGAACAAGCTGATCTGGCCGTCTCCGAGCGGAATCGGGATGATCGACCAGGCGGCGTGGGACCGCACCGTCTCGATCGCGAAGAACACCCGCAACCAGGAGGGCAAGACCGTCCTCACCAAGGACCCCGACGCCGCCGCGTACAGCGTCGAGTACGTCACGAAGGCCCTGGACCAGTTGAAGTCCCAGGGTGTCGATGTCACCGGGAACTCCTACGTCGCACAGCCGGTCACCCTCGCGGAGGGTGGAAAGTAGCGCGTTCCGACCCTATTGTGACGTAAGTCACAATTTTATCGAACCGATATAAACCCTGGTGGAACACGTTCTACCGTGTGGCTCTCGTCGGGTCCGGGAAAAGTTTCCCCGGGAAACGGCTTCTCCTCGAATGTGAACCGTGCATGATTCACATGCCCGACATGTCATTCGAAAGATGAGGAGTACCACGTGTCCGGATCTGCTTCGGATTTCCTGGCTACGGTTCTGATCAAGACCATCCAGGGTCTGTTCAGCGGCAGTGCCGGTGGCACCACGCCGACCGCCTGAACCGCGGTAGCACGACGGCCCATCGAATCGCGCGGGATTCGATGGGCCGTCGGTGTTCGCGGGCTCAGCGCAGCAGATCCGGAATGAGCACGCGGGTGTCGGGCACGAACGGCCACGCCGGGTTCTCCAGATGTGACCGCAGCTCCTCATCGGTCCACCACCAGCCGTCAGCGATCTCCTCCGGCTGATGCCGGATCGGCCCGTCGTAGCGCAGCTCGTAGGCGAACAGATGGCAGCGCATCGGCCGCCCCGCCCACTCGCCGTTCCAGGACGCGCTCGCCAGCGGCAGCGGCCGATCGTCGTGCGGGCCAAGCTCGATGCCCAGTTCCTCGCCCAGCTCCCGCACCGCCGCCGCGGCCGGATCCTCACCCGGATCCAGCACCCCGCCCGCCAGGCAGTCGTGCATGCCGGCGAAAACGGCCTTGGTATCGGTCCGCCTGTGCACGTATACCTTCGACCCGTCGCGCGAGCGCACCAGCACGCCCGCACTGGCGTGCCACAGGCCCTCCGCGTACACCACCGCGCGCTCCTGCGCGCCGATCTCACGACCGGCGGCGTCGTAAACCGCGATCATCTCCGGCATGGACCGGGCTCTCCTTCCTGCCGCGCCGTGGGACCCGGCGCCCTGCTGTGCACAGTAGCGATGCCGCGCGGCCGCCCGGATCCCGGCGTAGCCTCAGGGGCGCAACCGTTTTCGTCAGGGAGGACGAGATCATGCCGCTGCCGCGGGTGCTCGCGAGGATCAATCGGCGGGTCAGCAACCCGGTCCTGGGGGTCGGGGCCCGGGTGACGCCGTACTTCGGGATCGTGATCCACCGCGGTCGTAGGTCCGGGCGTGTCTACCGGTCCCCGGTCATGGTCTTCGAGCGCGACGGCGGCTACCGCATCGCCCTGACCTACGGGCGGGACGTCGACTGGCTGAAGAACATTCGCGCCGCGGGGACCTTCGAGTTCGAGACCCGCGGGCACACGGTGACCCTCACCGATCCAATGGTCGGCCACGACGCCTCCGCCTCGTGGGCCCCGCCGCTGGTGCGTCAGGTGCTGGTGGGCCTGAACGCCGAGGACTACGTCCAGGCCCGGCGCGCCGACTGACGCCCGGCCCGCGTGAGTCGGAGGATCAGCGCACGGTGAGCCGGATGATCACACAGCCCTGCTGCCAGCTCTGGTAGGCATCGGCCAGGTTGGGATTGCCGGCTACGTCGATGCCCATGCCGTTGAACTTGGCCCACTGCATGTTGTCGCGGGCGATGACTTCCGACAGCCGTACCACCGATTCGGCATCGGTGACCACCTCGGCGTCGGCGGTGTGCCTGGGTCCGCCGAAGGACACCTCGATGGGCACACCCTTGCGGATATTGCTCACCCACGGACGCTTGGCGGTGCCGACCAGGATGTCGCCCTCGTGGCGGGTGTAGGCGACGGGCACGCCATAGTGCCTGCCTGATTTGCGGCCCACCACGTGCAGCACGCACAGCCGCTTGCCCACCCGGGTGGACAGCACCGGCACCCGCAGCAGGCCGCGAATGAGGGTATTGAGCAGGTTCTGATAGGACCGGATCGGCTCCGGCCCGGTGGTGGTCGGGGTCCCGTAGGGATTGGTCTCGGGGGTCTGCTCGGTCATGTCGGCCTCCTTCGCTGAAACGCGTTGTGCGGCAGTCACACCGGCGTCGAGTATAGATCGTGTGGCGCCGTGTCCGAAATTTGCTGGAAAGAAGCTGTAGATTCCGGAGTGTTCGCAGCATGACCCGCCGGCGAGGAGTGCGCGTTGACCGATGTGATGAATCGCCCAGCTCGGCCGTACGGTGCCGGACGGCACGCCAAGGCCGAGGAACGCCCGCCCATGGCGTGGTGGACCGTCGCGGCGGTCGCGGTGCCGGCAGCGGTGGTGCTGCTGCTGTCGGCGAGCCGGTACGGGTATTTCGGGGACGAGCTGTACTTCCTGGCCGCGGGCCGGCGGCCGGCGTTCGGATACGCCGATCAGGGCCCGGTGCTGCCGCTGCTGGCGCGGCTGATGGACACCCTCGCGCCCGGATCGTTCTTCGTGCTGCGGCTGCCGTCGGTCGCGCTGACGGTCACCGCCATCGTGCTGTGTGCCGTGCTCGCCCGCGAATTCGACGGCGGCCGGTGGGCGCAGCTGCTCGCCGCGATCGGGTACGCCGGCTCGCCGTTCCTGCTGTTGCAGGGAACCATGCTCACCACCAATGCCGTCGACACCGCGCTGTGGGTGATCATCACGTGGCTGGTGGTGCGCTGGGTGCGGACCCGCGACGACCGGCTGCTGCTGGCCGCCGCCCTGGTCACCGCGGTGGACATGCAGGTGAAGTGGCTGATCCCGTTCTTCTGGATCGCGGTCGCGGCGAGCAGCCTGCTGTGCGGGCCGCGCGAGCTGGTGCGGCGGCCGCTGCTGTGGGCGGGCGGGGCGATCGTGGTGGCCGCGACGGTGCCCGAGCTGATCTGGCAGGCACGTCACTCCTGGCCGCAGCTGAAGATGGGCGGGGTGATCGGGTCCGAGCAGGGGATCCTGGGCGGGCGGTTGCTGTTCGTGCCGATGTCGGTGAGCCTGGCGGGATATCTGGGCGCCCTGCTGCTGTTGTGCGGACTGTGGGTGCTGCTGCGCTGGGATGTGCTGCGGCCCTACCGTTTTCTGGGTGTCACCCTGCTGCTGTTGTACGCGGCGTTCCTGATCGCGGGCGGGCGGATCTACTACGCGGCGGGCATGTACGCGGTGCTGATCGCGGCGGGCGCGGTCGGCGTGGTCGGCACGGCCGAGCGGATCGGACCGGTGTGGCGGCGGGCGGTCACCGCGGGCGTGACCGTGTTGGCGCTGGGCACAACGGTTTTCACGCTCTACTCGACCCCGTGGCGGCCCGCCGACCAGGTGCATTCGCCCCGTGGCGACGCCGAGGCCGCCATCAAAATCGGCGTGTACGGCTCCTTCGGGTGGCACGAACTCGCCGACGAGGTGACCCGCGCTTACCAGGCGCTCACCCCGGCCGAGCGCGCGCACGCGGTCATCGTCACCGACACCTACTGGCAGGCGAGCGCTCTCGACGAGCTCGGCCGCGACCTGCTACCGCCGCTGTACAGCCCCAGCCGCGGCTTCGGCTACTTCGGCGCCCCGCCCGGCGACGCCACCGCGGTGCTGGCCGTCGGAAGCTCCGAGGCGGCGCTGCGCAGCCAGTTCGAGCACGTCGAACCCGTCGGCAAGGTGGACACCCGGCTGGGCTTCGAGGGCAATACCCGGGACGTCACCATCTGGAAGTGCGCGGGCCCGAAGCAGCCGTGGTCACAGGTGTGGCCGAACTGGATGCACCTGTAGCGGTGCACAGCGGGACGACCGTGGGCGCGGGTCCCTCGCCGAGCTGGAAGCGCTCCACCGCGGCCGCCAATTCCGGTAGCGGCGCGGTCGATTCGCCGCGCAGCGGGTCGCGCACACCGAGCTGGCGCAGCAGGCCGGCGGTGGCCGGGATGGCGCGACCGATGGGCGTTGCCGGCGCAGCGCGGCCTCCAACTCGGCGTCGGCGCCGGTGAGCGCCGCATCGCCGATATCGCCCACCAGGGCGGGAACCACGGTCGGGAGCGGCGGGCACGCGCCGAAGTCATCGACGGTACGAGCGGACCTTGCGCCCCGGCTGTCCGGCTCAGTGCGTGAACGAATCCGCCGGTCCGAGCGGAACCACCAGCGCCGACGGATACAGCGCGTTCTGCTGGATCTGCTGCGAGGTGCCCAGCAGCCGGCCCAGATCCGCCGGATTCGGGATCGTCGAGGGGAACGTGCCGCTGCTGATGCGCAGCCGCAGCGCGTGGCCGGGTTCGAGCCGGTGGAAGGCGGGCCGGATCTTGACCTCCATCTTCACCACGTCGCCCGGCGTGAGCAGCTGCTCGTTCTCCTTCAGCACCGTGTGCTCTGGCGCGTAGACGGTGCCGTCGGCGGTCGACCAGGTCTTGCCGTCGTCGAGGGTGCGCTGGCTGGCCAATTGCGAACCGCCCGTAATGTTCACGGCCGTCCCGTCCGGCGCGACATCGTCGAGCCAAACCTGGAACGCGGCGTCGGTGCCGGTGGAGGAGGCGTACAGGGTGACGCTCGACGGCCCGGCCAGCACGGTCGGCTCGGTCACCGGGTCCATGGTGTAGCGCAGGCCCGCCGTCGGATTCTGCACCCATTCGGTGCACGGGTCGGAGACGGTGAAGATCCGGAACACGAAATCGAGCAGGCCCGCCGTGTACTGGCCCAGCGACTCGCGATTGCAGATGTTGTCGATGCCGGTGTAGTTCAGGCGATCGGAGGCGTCGGCGGCCGTCGGTTTGTCCGCGACGAGACGGTCACCGTCGAGATAGCGCTGCTGGACGGCCGCCTGCTCGAACGGATAGCGCGCGGTGTCGGCGGCATTGTTGCCGGCGTCGATGACGTGCAGCGGCGTGCCGGTCTCGTCGACGCCATTGGGGATGTCCTCGAGCCACCGATCGAACCACGCCAGGGTGATCCGATCGGTGTCCATGCGCGAGCCCGGCCCCATCCCCAGGCCGACGTGATACCAAGGGCCCATGAGCAATTGGTAGCGCCCGTCGGCCTGCTGGCCGGGAGCCATGGGCGCGAACTGGTCGCGGCCGGCCGCCAGGTTCTGCAGCTGCGCGTAATTGCGCACCGCGCCTTCCTGATACAGATCCCACCAGCCGTCCACCTGGTACACGGCGATGCCGTTGTCGACCAGGTTGTGCAGGCCGGTCTCGAAACGCCGGTCCTGCCACCAGGAGTTGTCGTACGCGGTGGAGCCGCCGGTGTATGCGTCGAACAGCAGCTTCACCGTGCTGGTGTCCGGACCGACCAGCGCGAGCAGGTGATCACCGAGGGACTTCAGGAACATCTGGGGCGAGACCGCGGCGGTCAGGAACGGCCCGATCAGGCTCAGGTACGGGACCATCAGCGAGATGACCGTGAGCAGCAGCGGGCTCATCATGCCGTCGTGGTCGAGCACCTCGTCGAAGATGTTGTTGGGCACCGCGAACGGCACGATCGCCTTCAATGGCGAACCGGGGCCGACGGTTTCGGCGGTCCGCAGGGCCGACAGGCCCGGGAACGAATAGCCGTACATGCCGACCTTGCCATTGGAGCCGGGCAGCCCCGCGGCCCAGTCCACCAGTTCCGCGCCGTCCTTGCCGTCCTGCTCGGAGGCCGGACTCCAGGCGCCCGTCGAACCGCCGGTGCCGTGCACGTCCGCGGTCACCTCGATATAGCCGTGCCGCACCAGCATGTCCTGCATGGAGGTGGCCTGGTTGATGATGCGGCGGGCGTCCTTCAGCTGATCAGGGAGCTGGATGTGCAGATCGTCGATGACGCCGGTGATGGCGGCGGTGAGCGCGCTGGTCACCGCGCCGTAGGTGGTGAGGTTGACGATGACCGGGAACTCGCCCGCGGCCCGCTGCCCGGTCGCCGGATCGGTCGGGTAGCGCACCTCGGCCTGCAACTGGGTGCCGTCGGAGAGCGGAACGACCTGTCCCAGTTGATAACCCACCCCGTACCGCTCCGGGGTCGGGTGATAGCCGGACGG
The DNA here is from genome assembly GCF_040645495.1 of Nocardia sp. NPDC046763. Classification (NCBI taxonomy): domain Bacteria; kingdom Bacillati; phylum Actinomycetota; class Actinomycetes; order Mycobacteriales; family Nocardiaceae; genus Nocardia; species Nocardia sp. NPDC046763. The sequence continues at coordinate 304,262 of NZ_JBEYYI010000003.1, forward strand.
GAGCCCGAAGTTCACGGGCGCGTCGGGTACCGGCGCGGCCCCGGCGGGGGTGGTGGACGTGACGGTCATGGCCAGCACCGACAAACCGGCCACGGCCCAGGGGGCAAGACGGCAGCGGCGCGGCCGGAAGGAACTACTCAACGATCTACCTCTGCGGATGGTCGGGAGGCCGCGGTCGGGCGCGCCGGATCTCCGGCGCCCCGCGCGACCTCATCGTCGGAGTTCAGCAGACCGCCCAGCGCCCGCGCGCCGCTACCGGCAATCGCCAAGACTGTGGCGCGGGCCATTGTGCACATGTCCAAGCGGAGGGAGCCGGTGAATCATGAAGGCCCGCAACGCGGGCGCGTCGAGGGCCGAACCTGGGCGCGGATTACGGTGCGAAGCAGGCGGTTTCGAGCCGCCGGGCGATGCGGGCTGCCGACAGCGTCATGGCGTCGGTCGGGCGGTGCGGATCCAGGCCCGTCAGTTCCTGCACCCGGGCCAGCCGGTAGGTGACGGTATTGCGGTGGATGGTGAGCAGCCGGGCGGTGGCCAGCTGATTGAAGCCGGTGTCCACGAAGACCTCCAGGGTCTCCGTCAGCAGCGGCTGGGCATCCAGCGGTGCCAGCACGGCCGCCAGCCCCGCGCGGGCGGAACCGCCTGCGGCGATGGTGTATTCGAACAGCAGGTCCGGGCGGCGGCAGACCGGCTGCGGGCGGTCCAGGCAGCGGCCGAGCTCGGCCAGCACCCGGGCCTCGGCGAAGACCTCGGGGACCTCCGCGCGCGATGCGGCGGTGGCGACGCCCACCCAGAACGGTGCGGGCGGTCCCATCCGGGACAGCGGCGCCTCCGGCTGGGCTGCGGGCAGGCCGGGACCGGGCAGCCTGCCGGTCAGCGTGGCAAGTGTGGCGGTTCCGTCGTCGCCGGGTTGCAGTGGCAGCAGCGCGGTCCAGCCGCCGCTGTCCAACCGCAGGAACACACCCGGAATGGCCTCGACGCGATGCCGCAGCTCGCTGGTGTCGGCGCTGCGGGTCGTGCCCAGCCGGAACGCCGCGACCAGGAACGCGTCCGGCACCGTGATGGCCGGTTCGTGCGCCCACTCGATCGGGTCGCGGCCGGTGAGCAGCGCGTCGGCGATGGCGCGGCGGCGTTCCAGCAGCTCCCAGCGCGGGTCGTGCGCGCGCTGCACGCAGGCGGTGGCGATGCGGGTGGTGAGCAGGGTGACATACCGCAGCAGCGACACCGCGGCGTCATTGAGCAGTTCCCGTTCCGGCTCGGTGGCGGTGTCCTTCAGGCGAGACCACAGGTATTCCGCACCCATGCTGTAGCGGCCCAGCACGTCCTCGAGGGATTCGCCGTCGCGGACCCGGCTCAGCGCGATCTGCACGACCTCCTGGGTGTCCTCCGGCGAGGGCGCGCGGCCGGAGCGCACGAACTCGAAGAACAGGTCCACGTTCAGCGTGATGCCGCGGGCGAAACCGCCGGCCACCAGGGATTCGGGCAGGGTGCGGTAGGGCGGCATCGAGGCCGGCACCTCCGCGCGCGCCACGACCGCGCGCCGGTACAGCTCCTCGAGCGCTCGGTCCCGCAATCGCGTGTGCATCACTCTCCTACTACCCGTACAGCGACTCGATAGTAGCGGCGTAGGTGGTAGCTATTGGTTTGCGTCTGAGTTTCCGGACCAGTGGCAATGGCGAAGATCTGCGGCGGCGGATTTGTGCACAGTGACAAATACGGGGGAGTGGAACGCCGAAGTGTTCGGGGAGGGGTCTCGCTCGGCCCGGCGTGGCGCGTGCAAAGTGGCTAATGATCTTGTTACACAGGCTCATTCGCGTCCATCCCCGGATGCCTGCGACGTATCGTGTTAGCACGAGCAGGACCGCCGGACCCCGACCGGGCCGTCCGATCGGGTAGGCGTGCGCAGCCACGAGGAGCGAGCGGTGATCACCCCTACCATCAACGGAGTACAGGACTACATCGACGCCGAGGAAGTCGAATACGTCGACATCCGATTCTGCGACGTCCCCGGCATCCAACAGCATTTCTCGATCCCGGCGAGCATGTTCGGCGCGGATCTGGTCGAGAACGGCATCGCCTTCGACGGTTCGTCGGTGCGCGGCTTCCAGGCCATCCACGAGTCCGACATGCTGCTCCTACCGGATCTGCGCACCGCGCAACTGGATTCGTTCCGTGCCGCCAAGACCCTCAATATCAGCTGCTTCGTCCACGACCCGCACACCCGTGCCGCCTACAGCCGCGATCCCCGCAACGTGGCCCGCAAGGCCGAGGAATACCTGCGGTCCACCGGTATTGCCGACACCGCCTATTTCGGTCCCGAGGCCGAGTTCTACATCTTCGATTCGGTGCGCTACGACACCGCCATGAACGGGGCCTTCTACGAGGTGGATTCGTCGTCGGCCGACTGGAACACCGGCCAGCGGACGAATCCCGACGGCACCCTCAACCGCGGCTACAAGGTCCGGCCCAAGGGGGGCTATTTCCCGGTCGCCCCCTATGACGCCGAGGTGGACCTGCGTGACCGCATGTGCACCCATCTACAGCGCGCCGGATTCGAACTGGAGAAGGGGCATCACGAGGTCGGCACCGCCGGACAGGCGGAGATCAACTACAGGTTCAACACCCTGCTCGCCGCCGCGGACGATCTGATGCTCTACAAGTACATCGTCAAGAACACCGCCTGGGAGTCCGGCAAGACCGTCACCTTCATGCCCAAACCGCTGTTCGGCGACAACGGATCCGGCATGCACGTGCACCAATCCCTGTGGAAGGACGGCTCGCCGCTGTTCTACGACGAAGCCGGCTACGCGGGCCTGTCCGATCTGGCCCGCCACTACATCGGCGGCCTGCTGCACCACGCGCCGTCCCTGCTGGCCTTCACCAACCCGACGGTGAACTCCTACAAGCGCCTGGTGCCCGGATTCGAGGCACCCGTGAATCTGGTCTACAGCCAGCGCAATCGCTCCGCCGCCGTGCGCATTCCGGTGACCGGCACCAGTGCCAGCGCCAAGCGCCTCGAATTCCGCTGCCCCGACTCCTCCGGCAACCCGTATCTGTCCTTCGCCGCCATGATGATGGCCGGGCTCGACGGCATCATGAACAAGATCGAGCCCGCCCTGCCGGTCGACAAGGACCTCTACGAGCTCACCCCGGAGGAGAGCGCCGAGGTCACCCAGACCCCCGGCAGCCTCGAGCAGGTCATCGACCGGCTCGAGGCTGACCACGACTACCTCACGCAGGGCGGGGTTTTCACCGACGACCTGATCGACACCTGGATCCGCCTCAAGCGCGACTCGGAGATCGCCGAGATCAACGTCCGCCCCCACCCGTACGAGTTCGAGCTCTACTTCGATGTGTAAACCCGACCTGCACGAAGTAGTCGGAAAATGAAGCGGCGGTGGCCATCAGTGAGTGATGGCCACCGCCGGTAAAGGTTGCGAGCCCGCAAACAACCTCCTGTCCGTCATGTTCAGGAGGGTTCGGGTTGTGGGTGCGGGGCGGCGGGGGCGACGAGGTAGTGGCGGCCGGGGATTGTCTGGGGCCGGTACCGTACGGCGGGGTCGCAGACGATGGGACGGTCACCCGGGCAGGCGATGAGGGTGATGGGGCTCGATTTCGGGGTCTGCATGTATTTCTCCGTGGGCAGGTTATTCGCCGAGGTGGGTGATGGGGCCGAATTGGCGCTCGTAGTTGCTCATGCTGTCGTTGAGGGTTTGCATGAGCCGGAAGATCAGCGCGGGTGGGAACTTCACGCGGGAGGTGACCTGCACTGGTTGTCGCATCATGGGTTGACCGGCCGGGGTGACAGCGCCCGGCTCGGTGGGCAGGTAGACAAGGCAATCGAGGGTGAAGTCGGTGCGGTTGTACCAGCAGGTGAACCCGTTGGCGTACACCCCGGCGTTGACGGCCTCCGGCACGATGACCTCGACGTGGACATCGGATTCGTCCGCGGGCGGCGGAACTGGGCCGCTCACCGCGAAGCTCCTCGGTAGCAGGGCCGGCGAACCGGCCACACCAGGTGCCCAGTGTGGCCGGCCGCCAGAACTTTGGTCACTGCGTCATCCTCGCCGGGTCAGCGGCCCTGTTGGAGACGGGCCTGCTGGCGGATTTGTTGGAGCTGTATCTCCCACTGACCGGCGCGGTCCTGCGCCCGGTTGGCCTGGTCCTCGGCCTGCTGCGCCAATTGACTGGCCTGGTCGGCCTGGTCTTGGGCGGTGCTGGCCCGTTGCTGGGATTGATTGGCCTCGCCCTGGGCCTGCTGGGCCTGGCTTTGAGCCCGGTCGGCCTCGCTCTGGGCCTGCTGAGCCTGGTTGGTGGCCAGGATCGCCTGCTGGCGGGCCTGCTGTGCCTGCTGGTTGGCCTGGCTGGCGTCCTGCTGCGCGTGCTGGGCCTGATGCTGCACTTGCCGTGCCTGCGCCTGTGCCTGGCGTGCGAGACCCGAGGCCTGCATCGCATACTGGCGGGCGTTCTGTGCCTCTTGTCGGGCTTCGTCCATTCGCAGCCGCAGCAATTCCACTTCCGCCTGCACGTCGATGTCCCCGCGTCGGGCTTCCGCCGTCGCCATACCGCTGGTTTCCTGTGCCATGTTCGAGCTCCCTTTCAACGATGTGTGGATTGAGACACTGAGGTTGTTGCGGGAAGAACTCGTGTGACCGGTGCCATTCTGCCCAATACATCACCGGGAGGCAGTAACTTTTCGGCAACCAGTAGGCAAAGCCGACGAAACATACCCGAACCCGGGTTCGAAGAGATGGACGGGGCCAGCGGGAACAGCAATGGGCGATGAACAGCACGGGGGTGCGGGTCGAGGCGATAGCCGATCCGGTACGCAGCGAGTGCGCAGCGGATTCGGCAACCGCCCCTCTGCCGAACATGACCAACGGGCAATCCGCAGGTAGGTGCGGTATTCCAACGCTCCCATCCGCTACAGAACCCCGGATGGCAGTCCGAGCTCTACCTCGACGTGTAGAGACCGGCGAGGGCCGGCGGGAGCGGGCCCTCGTGCAGGACACCGAGGCGCTGGGTGGCGCGGGTCAGCGCGACGTACAGCTCGGCCGCGCCGCGCGGGCCGTCGGCGAAGATGTGCTCGGGCTCCACCACCAGGACCGCGTCGAATTCGAGGCCCTTGGTCTCGGACGCGGGGACCGTGCCCGGCATGCCGTGCGGGCCGATCACGATGCTGGTGCCCTCGCGGCCCGCCTCGTCGCGGACGAATTCCTCGATGGCCGACGGCATCTCGCCGCGGGTGAGCTGTCGCGCCCACGGCTGCACGCCGCAGGAGCGCACCGACTCCGGCGGCGTCACCTCGGGCGCGAAACCGGCCAGAACGGCGGCGGCCACGGCCATGATCTCGGCCGGGGTGCGGTAGTTCACCGTGAGCGAGCGGTAGACCCAGCGGCCGGGGACGTACGGTTCCAGCATGGCGTCCCAGGAGGTCGCGCCCGCCGCGGACCGGCGCTGAGCGAGATCGCCCACCACGGTGAAGGAATGGCTCGGGCAGCGGCGCATCAGCACCCGCCAGTCCATCGCCGACAGCTCCTGCGCCTCGTCGACCACGATGTGCCGGTAGGTCCAATCCCGGTCCGCGGCAGCACGTTCGGCGAGTTCACGGGTGTCTCGTTCGAGGAAACGCTCGGCCAGGTCCTCGCCGTAGAGCAGGTCGGTGGCGAACAGGTGATCCTCGTCGTCCATGTGGTCGGCGCGGCCGACCAGCAGATCGAGCACGCCTTCGGCGTACGCGGCCTGGGCCTTCCGTTCCCGTTCGGCAGCCGCCTCCTCGGCGGAGGTGTCACGGCCCAGCAGATCGACCAGTTCGTCGAGCAGCGGGACATCGGACACCGTCCACGCCTCGCCGTCCTCGCGCCACAGCGCCTCGTCGGCGCCCGCCGCGCGCAGCCGATCGGTGGACGAAAGCAGGTCCGCCAGCAGCTTTTCCGGTGTCAGCGTGGGCCACAGCTCGTCCATCAGCGCCGTGAATTCCTCGTGCTCGGCGAGTTCGGTGCGCAGATCGGTGCGCATGTTCTCCCAGGCCTCGCGGTCGTCGCGGGTCAGCCAGCCCTCGCCGATCCGCTTGATGGCGCGCTCGGTGAGCGCCCAGGTGAGCACCTCGAGGAAGGTCGCGCGAGCCTGGTTGTGCGGCAACCCGCTACCGCGCGCCTCCTCCCGCGCCCAGCCGGCGATATCCGCGCCGATCCGCACCGTCACATCCGACAGTTCGATCGACACCGGGTCCTGCGGAATCCGCTGACAGTCGGCGATCGCGGCCTTCAATACGTCGAGGATCTGCAGGGAACCCTTGAGCCGCACCGCTTCCGGTCCGTCCTCGGCCGTGATGTTCAGCCCGGGCATGAGATCGCCGGTGGTGGTGAACACCACGTTCGTCTCGCCCAGCGACGGCAGCACCCGCCCGATGTGCCTGAGGAAGGCCGTGTTCGGGCCCACCACCAGCACGCCGTTGCGTTCCATCTGCGCACGCTGCGTGTACAGCAGATACGCGACCCGGTGCAGCGCCACCACGGTCTTGCCGGTGCCCGGCCCGCCCTCGATCACCAGCACGCCCGGGTGATCGAGCCGGATGATCCGGTCCTGCTCGGCCTGAATGGTTGCCACAATGTCCCGCATGCCGTCGCCGCGCGGCGCGTTGACCGCCGCCAGCAGGGCCGCGTCACCGCGCTCGCCGTCACCGGGATGGCCGAACACCTCGTCGGTGAAATCGGCCACCAGCCGCCCGCGCGTGTGGAATTGACGACGACGCCGCATGTTCTCCGGGCTCGCCGCGGTCGCGATATAGAACGCCTGCGACGCCGGCGCGCGCCAATCCAGCAGCAGCGGTTCGAATTCGTTCGCCTCGTCGAAGATCCCGAGGCGCCCGATATACGAGTGCTCGCCGGTCACACTGTCCAGCCGCCCGAAACACAGTCCGTTGTCGGCCACCTCGAGGCGCTTGACCTCCTTGCCCAGCGCCCGCACCTCGGCATCCCGCTCCACCAGGGTGGCGCCGCGCGAGCGCAGCGTCTCGCCGTAGCGCCCCTTCACCCGGGCCCGCTCGGCGTCCAGCCGTGCGTACAGCCCCGTCACATACTGCCGCTCCGCGAGGAGTTCCTTCTCGTACCCCTGATCCGACACCAGCACCACACCTTCCCGCCTAGCCGATCCCCGCTGCCCGCCCGCGCGCCCGTTCGCGCAGGTTGCAGCCCTCGGCCAGCGATTGTGCGCCAATACCGGGGCCTTGCCGCAAGTCCCCCACTGCGTTATATGGTTGAAGGGGAAAGGACGACGATCCTTTCCGTTCCTTTCTCTTTCTCCTTCCGGCCTCTTTTTCCTTCCTGATTCCCCTACGCGGCGTCCGGGCGTTGTCCGCCCGAGGCCAGGGTCAGGATGTCCTTGTTGCCGTCGGCCCACTGGGCGGTCATCACCATCGAATCCACCTTCCACTCGCCCCCGACCGGGTGCAGTCCGATGCGGTAGGTGCCGCCCAGCGTCCACCGTGGCGAACCGAAACGATTGGCCAGGAGGTGGACCGCCTGGAAGACCGCGGTCAGTTCCGCGCGGTCGCCGTCCACGCTGACCAGGTGATTGCCGAGCAGGTGCTGGGTGGCATCGAAGCTGCCGATCAGCTTCTCCCAGTCGGCGCGGATCTGCGCCGGCGTGACGGTCGCGGGCTCGCCGCCCCAGATGCTCGAGTAATCGAGGGTGACCTCGCCGGCGAAGACACCGGGGAAGGCGTCCCAGTCGCGAATGTCGATGAACCAGAACAGACGGGTGGCGGCGTCGATGATGTCGGCACGCTGCTGAGCGGTGGCGGTCATGGCAGATCTCCTACTGTGCAATCGAATCGGTGGTGACGGGGAGCAGATCGCGGCCGGCGAATACGCCGCGGGCCACGCCCATGGCGGAGAGAACGCGCGGAAAACCCGCGTAGGGGAGGGCCTGCAGTATCGCCTCGACGATCTCGCCCGGCGCCACACCGGCATTCAGCGCGGAACCGAGGTGCGCCTCCAGCTGCGGGCGGGTGTCCCCGAGCGCGATGAGCGCACCCAGGATCACCAGCTCGCGCCGCCCGGCATCCAGGCCCGGCCTGGAATGGATGTCGCCATAGGCGAATTCGACGGCGAACCGGTGCAGATCCGGGGCGATATCGGCCAGCTCGTCATAGACCCGGCCGCGCACCCTTCCGCTCCCACCGAGTTCGGCTTGACGGGCCGCACCCCGCCGGAATCTCTCGTTCACGAGACCGACCCTGCTCGCCGCGGCCGGACGTAACCAGTGCACGCCGTGCCTCGTACTCCCGGGGCCACCCACCGCCGCCCCGTGCCAGACTCTGGGCATGGCGGTGCGCGCGGACCTGGCGGAGTTCCTGAAGTCTCGGCGGGCGCGGGTCGATCCGCGAGAGTCGGGCCTGCCGCCGTCCGGCCTGCGCCGGGTGCCCGGTCTGCGCCGCTCCGAACTCGCGCACCTCGCGGGCATCAGCGCCGAGTACTACCAGCGCCTCGAACAGCGCCGCGCCGCCAACCCGTCGACCGAGGTGCTCGACTCCCTGGCCGCCGCGCTGCGGCTCAACTCCGTCGAGACCGAGCACCTGCACGCCCTGGCCCGACCACCCCGCACGACCGAAACCGCCGCTCCCGCACCGCGTCCCGAACTGCTGCGCATGCTCGACCTGATCGACAAGGCGCCCGCCCTGGTCATCACCGACCTGTTCGACGTGCTCGCCGCGAACCCGCTGGCGCACTATGTGTTCGGCCCCATGGCCGACGAGAACATGGCCCGCGCACTGTTCTCCGACCCCGTCGCCCGGGACTTCTACCGCGACTGGGACGATGTCGCCGCCGCGACCGTCGCCCAGCTGCGCCGCGTCGCGGGCCTCTACCCGGCCGATCCCGCCACCATCGCCCTCGTCGACGAACTCTCCACCGGCAGTACGGAATTCGCCGCCCTCTGGCGCGCGGGCGATGTCGAGCGCCGCACCCACGGCGGCAAACTCATCCGCCACCCCCACTCCGGCGACCTCAGCTTCTCCTACGAGAACCTCGAACTCCCCGGCGACCCCCGCCAGCGCATCGTCACCTTCACCCCCGACCCCGGCACCGTCCTCCCCGTCCTCTGATCAACCGGGTCGGTCCGCCGATCCGCGCGGGACCACCCACTGCCGGCGCAGGGTCGGGAAGGCCTCGGCGATGGGGTCGAAATGCTGGTCGTAGTGCAGCACGGTGGCGTCGTAGTGCACCGCGGTCGCCGCGATCAGCACATCGGCGGTCTGGGCCGACCGACCGTGGCCGTGGCCCACAGCTGCCGCCGGATGGTACGGACCAATCGGTCGATCGCGGGGTCCAGATACAGGCGCGGTTCGTGCCGAGGCCCGTCATCGCGGGTGAGCGGGATCGGTCCCTTCGGTCGGTTCGGTGTCGGTCGGGAACGGCACCGCATCGGCGAACCAGGCGATGGCGTCATAATGCTGGCGCTGACGGACCAGCAGTCGCGGGGCGGTGCGGACGGTCTCGGTCTTGGTGGCGCCGCCGGTCACCTTGCGGGCCGGTTCCATGAGGTCGCCCGGAATGTCGATCAGGGTCTTCGTCATCGCCACCTCCCGGGAGATATACGCATCGCGTCGCAGTCTGCCCTCGCCGCGCCGCCACCGCGCCGATGAGTGAATCCAGAAGCCTCGACGCGCCGAGCGTGGTTGCGGGGCGCGTTGGCGTGTTGTCGTTAGATTGGGGTCCGGACGGATCGGCCGCGACGCGAGAGTGGCCCGCAGGGAGGCGGGTTCGCGACGGGGTGCGGGAATATCGTTGTGACACAACGTGCCACGCGAGCGACAACGCGTGGTCATGTGGGGTGGAGTCGAACTATGACCTTGACCTCACTGGCCACGGACTGTGGTGGCGCGGTCATACGATCCGGGGCTGACATATGCGGGAAGGCGAGTAGGCCATGGATCGAAATGCGTTCGTCGAGGTGATGAACGAGGCGAGCGGCATGCTGGACAGCGGCCAGGCCGACGAGGCGCTGGCCCGTTTGTCGGCGTTCGACGACGGGCTCGACGCGACGCCCGATCCCAAGGAGTACGGCTGGATCGTCTCCTACCGCTTCCGATCGGCCTTCGCCGCGGGCGATTACGCGCAGGCCCTGCACCTGGCCGAACACGGCCCGGCCCGCTACCCGGCCGACATCCCGCCCGCCACGCTGGCCACCATGTACTCCATGGCCGTCGAGGCCGCCACCCAGCAGGGTCTGCCCGACAGCGCCGTCGCCATGGCCGACCGCTGCATCGACCTGCGGCGCGCCCACGGCGAGCACGCCGAGGTGCTGATGGCCGCCATGACCGCGTGCACGCTGCTCGGCGATATCGAAAGACACGATCTGGCAAGCAGATATGCGCAGCTGCTGATCACCGAGGGCGTCGGCCACGACGATTACCGCGGCTACGGTTACTACGGCCTGTGCGCCGCCATCGAACAGGGTGTCGGCGGCCATCTCGTCGACACCTTGCGCGCCGGGCGCGAATGGCTGGAAAGTCAGGACAACGAATTCGCCCGGGTGGCACTGGAATACCTGCAAACCGCGCCCAGCCTGCAGGAACCTCTCGCCGTCAACCTGGATATGAGCGACCCGCTGGGCAACGGCGTGCCGCTGTCGGATCCGGTTGCCCCCGATGCCATGCAGACCCAGTTCCTGCGTGTCGGCGACGGCGTGCCGCAGGCGGTCTCCGGCCCGTCCCAGCCGCCGGCCGCGCAGCTCGCCGGCGGCGAGACCGCCGACGCCCTGATGGACGCCAACCGGCCCGGCATCGCCGCGGCCGCCTATCGGGCGCTCATCGACGATGCCCTCTCGAGTGGCCGTCCCGATCCGCTCATCATGGGCAAGTCCACGCTGGGCCTGCTCACCGCGCTCATCTTCGACAACCGGGTCGGCGAGGCGCACTCGGTGTGGATCGACGAGCAGGGGCCGACCTACCTGGGCATCTGGTCGCTCGAGAACGGCCAGACCTCGGTCCACGACGCCATCGCCTACAACCTGGTCGCGGCCTTCCTGCACTCGCTGAGCACCGGCGACCCCAATGCCGCCAACCACGCCGTGGACAGCCTCATGATGCGAAACGTGGAGTGGGCCTACGAGAACGACCAGCAGGCCGTCCCCGCCATGATCAATACCTGGCGGCGTCACCTCTACGAGATCCACGGTGGCGAGCCGGCCCCCGAATACCGCTGGCAGCTCACCCAGGCCGAACAGCGCTGGGGCGCGCCCGTTCCCGAGGGCGGCCTGTACTGGATGCGTCCCTACCGCTGGGTCGTCGACTGGGTCTGATGTGCCGGTGAGCTGTGGCCCGGTCGCCGCCGCCTAGGCTGAACCCATGGCAGCGACCGAAATCTGGCACAACCCGAAGTGCTCCAAGAGCCGTACCGCCAAGGCGGTGCTCGACGACACCGGCACCGACTATGTCGAGCGCCGCTATCTCGACAACCCGCCCTCGGCCACCGAGATCCGCGCCGCCCTGACCAAACTCGGCCTCGAACCGTGGGACATCACCCGCACCGCCGAACCCGAGGCCAAGGAGCTGGGCGTCTCGGCGTGGGGCCGGACCCCCGCCGACCGCGACCGCTGGATCGAGGCCCTGGCCGCGCATCCGCGACTGATTCAGCGCCCCATCGTCTTCACCGCCGACGGCCGCGCCTACCTGGCCCGCGACGAGGAAACCCTCGACGAGCTCCGCTGAGCCTCAGGCCAGCGCGAAAACGGGGAAGCCCGGGGCGATGTCGGCCAATTCTGCGTCGGTGGCGTGCTTGGTGACGCCCTCGAAGAAGCGGCCGACCTCCCAGCCCCAGCGGTCGAGGTAGGCACGCAGCACCGGGATCTTGTCGGCGTCGGAGAGTTCGGTGGCGGTGAAGGTCTGGACCCTGCGGCCCAGGCGCAGTTCGCCGGATCCCGCGACGCGCAGGTTGCGGACCCACTGGGTGTGCCCGCGCGGGGCGACCAGGTAGCGGGCGCCGTCGTCGGTGGTGAGGACATTGACCAGGGTGGTGCGCCACTCGCCGGATTTGCGGCCGCGCACGGCCAGCAGCCGGGAGCCGGCGATGCTGATGCCGAGTTTGGGCAGCAGGTTGAAGAAGCGGTTCATGTAGGGGTCCAGGCCCTTCGGGCCGAGGTAACGGGTGGCGGCGGTGTGGGCGTCCATCGGGCACTTCCTTCAATGTGTGAGAGCGGTGCTCTCTGATGTGATCAGTGTGCGCGCATGACGCTCGGGCTGTCAAGAGCAGTGCTCTCGAAACTTGTCGGTGATCCGATTCGTGGCACACTGTCGGAATGAGCGTGCCCCGTACCGCCCGTGCCCGTGCCCGCGCCGAGATCACCCGCGAGATCACCGACGCCGCGCGCCGCCAGCTCGCCGAATCCGGCGCACCCGCGCTCTCACTGCGGGCCATCGCCCGTGAGCTGGGCATGGTGTCCTCGGCGCTGTACCGGTATTTCCCCAGTCGCGACGAGCTGCTGACCACGCTGATCATCGAGGCCTACAACGCCCTCGGCGATGCGGTCGAGCACGCGGTCGCGACCGAGACCGCCCCCCGTGCCCAGTGGCGGGCCCTGTCGAATGCCGTGCGGGACTGGGCGATCGCGCACCCCCACGAGTACGCGCTGGTGTACGGGTCACCGGTGCCGGGCTATCGCGCCCCGCAGACCACCGTCGCACCCGCGTCGCGCGGACCCCTCGCCGCCCTCGGCATCGTGCACCGGGCCTGGCAGTCCGGCACCCTGGCCACGCCCGCGGAAACCCTCACCCCCGAACTCGAGACCCAATCCGCGTTGATCGCTGCCTTCCTGAACTCCGGCATGCCCGCCGCTGCGGTGGCGCGTGCCATGGTGGGCCTGACCCAGCTGTTCGGCGCGGTCACCTTCGAACTGTTCGGGCAGCTGGACAATACGATGGACCCGGCCGGGCCGTTCTTCGCCTATTCGGTCGAGACCATGGCCGACCTCATCGGGCTCACCGAGTAGCGCTCGAACCTCGGTGCGCTACAGCGGAAACGGTGGCGCGCCGACCCCGGCGATACGCAGATTCCCCCACGGGTCCCGCTCCTGGAGCACGCCGGGCGCGGGCGCACCGCCCGGTACGGTGAGGAACACCTGCCCGCGGCCGGGATCGGGTAATTCGCTCCCGTCGGCCGCGGAAATCCGCCCGTGCCAGTGGAATTGGCCGTCGATCGGATCGAGATGCCCGGTCAATGCCACGCGCACCGCCACCTCCGTGCCGGGCGCGTCCAGCAGTGCGGGCCCCGAATAGTCCGGCGCCGCTTCGGGTTCGGTGGATCCGGGGTGCGGGTCGGGCGGTGCGGGGGAGTCGCGCCGCGCCCGCCGGAATCTCACAGCAGCCCTCGCCGCCGCCAGAGACGCTTGCCGATCGGCCCCATCAGCCCCTGCGTGTCCAGGAACGCACCGAGATTCGCGGCCCCGAGCCCGAGCGCCCGCCTCGAATGCGGGTTGGCGCGGGCCAGCCTGCGGGCCGCCCGCCCCTTCTCGATGCCCGCGCGGGCGTACATGTGCCAGTTGGTCATCAGGTAGACGAACAGGGGAGCGGCGACCGCGACACACAGTCGCGTGTACTGCAATTCGGCCTTCGACATGGTCGGCACCCGGTCTGCCAGGGCCGCGCGCGCGAACCCGATGTGCCGTGCCTCCTCGGTGACGTGAATCCGCATGGCCCGCGCCACGAGTGGCTGCAGCTGTGGATCGTCGAGGGTGCGGCGCTGCAGTGCGTCGAAGATTTCCTCGCCCACCAGCGCGCCCACCCACATCATCGAGCCCCGCAGGAACAGCTGCAGGGCGCTGATCGTCCAGCGCTCGAACCGGTTGGGCCAGTACGGCCGCGTCCCGATCCGTTCGATGAGCTTGCCGAACATCATCATGTGCCGGCATTCGTCGCCCATCTCGGTGAGGGTGTAGTGCGCGTGCCGGGAGGTCGGATCGCCAGCCATGAGCTCGCGTAGCAGCAGCCGGTTGAGCAGGTTCTCGAACCAGATGCCGACCGACAGCACATTGGCCAGCTCCTCGCGGGAGAGCTCGCGGCGCCGGGCGGGCGTCATGGCCTCCCACAGCGGGGTGCCGTAGAGGGAGACGAGCTCGGGCGGCAGGAAGAGTTTGTCCGGATCCAGCGGGGCGTCCCAGTTCATGTCGACCACCGGGTCGTAGGACTTCTTGACCGATCCGGTCAGCAAGCGCTGAGCGAAGGACTCACGCCCGGACAGTGTGGCGGCCGTGGGGGCGGAGACGGCGTTGTCGCCCATGACAGCTCCTGATTTGTTACTGGTACGGGCCGTTACACTCAGATTAGTGCTACATACTGTCTCGGTCAACGGTGAGGTGAGTATCGTGAGGCCCGTGACCGGCACCCGACGCAGCCCCGCGCAGCCCTCCCTTCGGGGCCGAGAGCGTGCGGCCGACGGTCGCAGCACCCGCTGGAACGGTCACAAGGCCCAGCGCCGTGCCGACATGCTCGATGCCGCGCTGGCTGTCATCGAGGAGAACGGCACCGAGATCTCGGTCCAGCAGATCGCGGACCGGCTGCAGGTCCCGCGCCCGGTCGTCTACCGGCACTTCGACGGCCGCGCCGACCTCGACGGCGCCATCCGTCGCCACATCCTGGAATCCCTGACCGCCGAACTGCTGCCGCGCCTGCACCCCGACGGCACCGTCCGCGACCTGGTGCGCGGCGCGGTCGGCAGCTATGTCGGCTGGGTCGAACGCCACCCGGAACTGCACCGCTTCCTGGCCGCCGGCGACCCGCACGGCGAGGCCTCGACCGCCCTGGCCGGCGCCCGCGACCGCATCGGCGGCCGGCTCGCCGACCTGTTCGCCGACGCCCTCGAGCGCTTCGGCATCGACCGGAATCGCGCCCGCCCCATGGCCTTCGGCACCGTCGGCTTCGTCGACGGCGTGGTCAACAGCTGGCGCGCTGCCCCCACCCTGTCCTCCGAGCAAGTCGAGGGCATCCTCACCGAATCGGTCCTGGCGCTGCTCGAGGGCAATGCCCGCAGCCTGGACGTCCCGCTCACCCGCGACACCGTGGTGAGCGAACTGCTGTCCCGCACGGAGGCCGCGCGGGTGGTGTAAACAGCACGACCGAAGGAGGAAGTCATGCGGTTTCGTTCTGCCACATCCGGTTTCGTCCTTGCCGACACCACCGCCGAGCCCGGGTCCGTCACCGTCACCTCCGCCTCGCCCGTCGACGCGACCGGCTCGGGTGGCATACGACCGGTCAGTGGTCTCCGCGCTCGGTGAGCGCGCGGTAGCTGCGGTTCCACAGCCACTCGACCGGCCCGCGGTCGAAGCGGCGCAGCCAGATGTGGGCGAATACCAGCATGAGCGCGCAGACCAGCACATAGATCCCGGCGGTGAACGGCACCCGCGCATTGGCAGACACCAGGCTCGCCAGCCCGAGACCCCAGCCGTAGCAGAGGAATCCCGACACCAGGTTCTGAACGATATAGCAGCTCAACGCCATTCGGCCCACCTCGGCGAAGCGGCGCGCGACGAAGCCGGGGTCCTGGCGGTGCGCGTAGCCCTCCGCGACCAGGGCCAGGATGCCGAGCGAGACCAGCGGCGCGGTGCCATAGCGGGCCAGCAGGATCAGGTCGCCGCCGGCCAGGCCCAGGATCAGATCGATCGGTGCGGCGACCGTGAACCCGATCACCATGAGGCGCTTCCGAATTCGCGCACCTTCGGGCCGGAACACCCCGGCCCGGAACAGTCGCGCGCCCATCAGGAACAGCGCGATCGACATCGGGAAGATGAAGACCGGCTCCAGCCGGAACAGCAGCACGTGATCCCAGCGGAATGCCACCAGATCCCAGAACGACCCGTCCGCATACGGATTCGGGTCCAGCGGCCGGTGTCCGCCGCCCCCGCCCCCTGGGCCCAGTACGATCGCCACGGCGATCAGCGACAGCATGGTGAGGTGGATGGCCGCCGCCACGATCAGCCAGCGCCGTTGCGCCTTCGGGCTCGTCGCCAGGATGAACGCCACCACCAGCCCGGTGACCGCGTACCCCATCAGCACGTCGAACTCGGCGACGAAGAAGAAGTTGACCAGCCCGTCGAGCAGCAGCAGTCCGGCCCGCACCGGATATCCGCCCGGCCAGGACCGGCCACCGCGCACCGCCGATCGCTGCTGGATAGCCAGCCCGATGCCGAACATGATGGTCAGCAGTCCGAGGAACTTTCCCTGCGCGAGTTGTTGCAGCAACCGCTCGGTCCACAGCCAGGCTCCGTGCGGTTCGTGACTGCGCGCGACATAGCCGAGCAGCCCTTCGGCATTGGTGAAGATCCAGATATTGGTGCCCAGCGTCCCCAGGATGGCGATGCCGCGCAGCACGTCCAGTGCCGCCAGCCGACCCGAACGCGGCTGCGCGGAAACGGGATTCGGCTCCTCGGCCGGGGTGGGCGCCAACGCCGGGCGCGGGGCGGAAGCCGATTCGACCATGCCGGTCATTGTGCCGTCGTCGCAGTTCGGCGCGGATCGCCCGGGAGAACGACCCCGACTACGACCAGCGAATGACCCCAACCCGGACAGTCCACCCCCGTCCGGGCGTGCCTTTCGCCTAGGCTCGATCGCATGCAGCGCATCATCGGAATCGAGGTCGAGTACGGCATTTCGACGCCTACCGAGCCGTCGGCCAACCCGATTCTCACGTCCACCCAGGCGGTGCTCGCCTACGCCGCGGCCGAGGGCGTGCCGCGCGCCAAGCGCACACGCTGGGACTATGAGGTGGAATCGCCGTTGCGCGACGCGCGCGGTTTCGATCTCGGCCGGCTCAACGGGCCCGCGCCGGTGATCGACGCCGACGAGGTCGGCGCGGCCAATATGATCCTCACCAACGGAGCCCGCCTCTACGTCGACCACGCCCATCCGGAGTACTCCGCCCCCGAGGTCACCGACCCGCTGGACGCGGTCATCTGGGACAAGGCCGGTGAGCGCGTCATGGAGGCCGCCGCCCGCTACGCCTCCAGCGTCCCCGGCGCCCCGCGCATGCAGCTGTACAAGAACAATGTCGACGGCAAGGGCGCCTCCTACGGCACCCACGAGAACTACCTCATGAGCCGCGAGACCCCGTTCAACCAGATCATCCTGGGCCTGACCCCGTTCTTCGCGTCCCGCCAGGTGATCTGCGGCTCCGGCCGGGTCGGCATCGGCCAGTCCGGTGACCAGCCCGGTTTCCAGCTGTCGCAGCGCGCGGACTACATCGAGGTCGAGGTCGGCCTGGAGACCACCCTCAAGCGCGGCATCATCAACACTCGCGACGAACCGCACGCCGACGCCGACAAGTACCGCCGCCTGCACGTCATCATCGGCGACGCCAACCTCGCCGAATGGTCCACCTACCTCAAGGTCGGCACCACCGCCCTGGTGCTGGACCTGATCGAGGCCGGCGAGGACCTCTCGGATCTGCAGCTTGCCCGCCCGGTCACCGCCGTGCACACCATCAGCCACGACCCGACTCTGCGTGCCACCGTTGCGCTTTCGGACGGCCGCGAACTGACCGGCCTTGCGCTGCAACGCATCTACCTCGACCGGGTCGAGAAGTTCATGGACCGGACCGGAAACGACGACGAGCGCACCAAGGACGTCATCGAGAAGTGGGCCCACGTGCTGGACCTGCTCGAGCGTGACCCCCTCGAAACCGCAGACCTGCTCGACTGGACCGCCAAACTGCGCCTGCTCGAGGGCATGCGCAACCGTGAGGGCCTGTCCTGGGCCGCCCCCAAGCTGCACCTGGTCGACCTGCAGTACTCGGATGTGCGCCTGGACAAGGGCCTCTTCAACCGCCTGGTGGCCCGTGGCTCCATGCAGCGCCTGGTGACCGAGCAGGAGGTCACCGACGCCATGACCAACCCGCCCACCGATACCCGCGCCTACTTCCGTGGCGAGTGCCTGCGCCGCTTCGGCGCGGATATCGCGGCCGCGAGCTGGGATTCGGTCATCTTCGACCTGGGCGGCGACTCCCTGGTCCGCATCCCCACCCTGGAGCCCCGCCGCGGCACCAAGTCCCACGTGGGCAAACTCCTGGACGGCGTGCACACCGCCTCCGAACTGGTCCAGCAGCTGACCCACTAGGCCATGCGAAAGGGGTACGGGAGCTGAACCCCGTGCCCCTTTCTCGTGTCCGCGACATGGCGGCGGGGAGATCGCGGCAACAGCACAATGACGCTTAATCCGGCATGTTGTCCCCGCTGGTGGGTAGTGTTGGGGGACGAGCATCGGATCTTCTCCGGTGCTCGCCGATGATCACAGAGGAGGTCGGCTGCTATGGCACAAGAGCAGACCAAGCGCGCCGGTGGCGGCGACGAGGACGAGGGCCCGATCGGCGACGGTGGGGCGGGACAGGAGCGTCGCGAGAAGCTGGCGGAGGAAACCGACGACCTGCTCGACGAGATCGACGACGTGCTCGAGGAGAACGCGGAGGACTTCGTCCGCGCATACGTGCAGAAGGGCGGCCAGTGACCCAAGGTGACCCCCTGCGGCTCCAGTTGGGGTTCGCCCAATCCTCTTTCTCCGAGTACCTGCGTTTGCACGCTCCGGAACTGTTGCCCGGCAACGGAATCCGACCCGACGGCACGCACCCCAATCCGGGCGTGCCGTCGGACATAGCGCCACACGGCACCACCATCGTCGCGGTCAGCTACCGCGGCGGTGTGCTGATCGCGGGCGATCGCCGCGCCACCCAGGGCAACCTGCTGGCCAGCCGTGACATCGAGAAGGTGTACATCACCGACACCTACTCCGCGGCCGGCATCGCCGGCACCGCGGGTATGGCGATCGAGATGATCCGCCTGTTCGCGGTGGAACTCGAGTACTACGAGAAGATCGAGGGCGTGCCCCTCACCTTCGACGGCAAGTCCAACAAGCTGTCGAAGATGGTGCGCGACAACCTCCCCGCGGCCCTGCAGGGTCTCGCGGTGGTGCCGCTGCTGGTCGGCTTCGACCCGGCCGCGCAGGACCCGGACAAGACCGGGCGCATCGTGTCCTACGACGTGGTCGGCGGCCGCAGCGAAGAGCGTTTCGGGTACACCGCGGTGGGGTCGGGTTCGCTGTTCGCCAAGTCGTCGCTGAAGAAGACCTACGCGCGCGGGATCGATCAGGACCGGGCGCTGCGGATCGCGATCGAATCGCTCTTCGACGCCGCTGACGACGACACCGCCACCGGCGGGCCCGACACGATGCGGAACATCTACCCGACCGCGATCGTGATCGACGCCGAGGGCTCCGAGGAAGTGACCGAGGAGCGCCTGAAGGAGATCACGCGGGCGATGGTGGAGGAGCGGGCCGCGCTGGCGGCAGAGGGGATCGGCGAAGCATGACACTGCCGTATTACGCGTCGGCCGAACAGATCATGCGCGACAAGACCGAACTTGCGCGCAAGGGCATCGCACGGGGCCGCAGTGTCGTGGTGTTGGTGTACGACAAGGGCGTGGTGTTCGTGGCCGAGAACCCCTCGGCCACGCTCCACAAGATCAGTGAACTCTACGACCGGGTCGCGTTCGCCGCGGTCGGCAAGTACAACGAGTTCGAGGCGCTGCGCCGCGGGGGCATCCTGCAGGCGGATCTGCGCGGCTACCAGTTCGACCGCCGCGATGTCACCGGCCGCTTCCTGGCCAACCTCTACGCGCAGAGCCTCGGCACCATCTTCACCGACCAGCTCAAGCCCTACGAGGTGGAGATCTGCGTCGCGGAGGTGGGTTATCCGGAGCAGTCCTCGAACTCGGTGCTCTACCGCATCAACTTCGACGGCTCCATCGTCGACGAGCGTGAATTCGTGGTGATGGGCGGCAACACCGACCCGATCACCACCGCCCTCAAGGCTTCGTACCAGCCCGGCATGGATCTGCATTCGGCCATCTCCACGGCGGTGGCCGCGCTGCAGAAGGCCGTCCCCGAGGGCGACAAGGACAAGCAGCGCACCCTGGGTTCCGCCTCGCTCGAGGTGGCAACCCTGGAGCAGTCCCGGCCGCGGCGGGCGTTCCGCCGCATCCAGGGCGCCGCGCTGCAGGAATTGGTGACCGGCAAGGCGCCGACCGCGAAAGCGGCGGCCGAGGCCGAGAAGCCGTCGAGCGGGGACCCGTCGTAGGGCCCGCGCCGGCGTAGGCAAATCCCGCTATTCGGGATAAGGCTCCTTTGCACTCTCAATAGCAGAGTGCAAAGGAGCCTTGCTTTTTCGCAGGGTAGAGCGCGTGCCACGTTGCATCCCGTGCTAAATCGTTGTGAATACGTTTGCATCAGCTGTCCGACAAGCCCGTTACCGGCGACAACTCCGCTGTAATGTCGATAGGGTGCAGCGACGAATCATGGGGATCGAGACCGAATTCGGGGTGACGTGCACGTTCCACGGTCACCGTCGGTTGAGTCCTGACGAGGTGGCCCGGTATCTGTTTCGCCGGGTAGTTTCCTGGGGCCGTAGCTCGAACGTGTTCCTTCGTAATGGTGCCCGGCTCTACCTCGATGTCGGTTCCCATCCGGAGTACGCCACGGCCGAATGTGACAGCCTGGTGCAGTTGGTCACCCACGACCGCGCCGGCGAGCGGGTTCTGGAGGATCTGCTCATAGACGCCGAGCAGCGGCTCGCGGAGGAGGGTATCGGCGGCGATATCTACCTGTTCAAGAACAACACCGACTCGGCGGGCAACTCCTACGGCTGCCACGAGAACTTCCTCGTGGTCCGCGCCGGCGAGTTCTCCCGGATCTCGGATGTGCTGCTGCCGTTCCTGGTCACCCGCCAGCTGATCTGCGGCGCGGGCAAGGTGCTCCAGACGCCGAAGGCGGCCACCTTCTGCCTGTCGCAGCGGGCCGAGCACATCTGGGAGGGCGTCTCCTCGGCGACCACCCGGTCCCGGCCGATCATCAACACCCGCGACGAGCCGCACGCCGATGCCGAGAAGTACCGGCGCCTGCACGTGATCGTGGGCGACTCGAACATGGCCGAGACCACCACCATGCTCAAGGTGGGCACGGCCTCGCTGGTGCTCGAGATGATCGAGGCGGGTGTCGCGTTCCGAGACTTCGCTCTGGACAACCCGATTCGCGCCATCCGCGAGGTGTCGCATGATCTGACCGGCCGTCGCCCGGTGCGGCTGGCCGGTGGCCGGCAGGCCTCGGCGCTCGACATCCAGCGTGAGTACTACGCCCGCGCCGTCGAGCACCTGCGCAACCGCGACCGCGACCCGCAGGTCGACGCCGTGGTGGATCTCTGGGGCCGCACCCTGGATGCCGTCGAGGCGCAGGACTTCGCCAAGGTGGACACCGAGATCGACTGGATCATCAAGCGCAAACTGTTCCAGCGCTACCAGGACCGCTACAACATGGAGCTGTCCGATCCCAAGATCGCCCAGCTGGATCTGGCCTACCACGACATCAAGCGCGGCCGCGGCGTCTTCGACCTGCTCGCCCGCAAGGGTCTGGCCAAGCGGATCACCGAGGACGAGGCGGTCGACGCGGCGGTGACCACGCCGCCGCAGACCACCCGCGCCAAACTGCGCGGCGATTTCATCACCGCCGCTCAGGAGGCGGGCCGCGACTTCACCGTCGACTGGGTCCACCTCAAGCTCAACGATCAGGCCCAGCGCACGGTGCTCTGCAAGGACCCGTTCCGCTCGGTCGACGAGCGCGTGGATCGCCTCATCGCCTCGATGTGAGCTGGTTTGGTTGATCACGGGCCGCGAACACTCGGATTCTCCGATTTCGGAGGACGCCCGAAGGTTCGCGGCCCGTCTCGTTCCGGACCGAGTGGAGCGGGGGAGTGGAGCGAGGGAAGAACGAGCCTTCACGGCTCCGCCTCCCCGCGCCTGGCCGCGAACCCCGCCGGAGCGCGGCGGAGGCAAATCGAACACAGTCCATTACTCTCTATCGGGTGGCGATATCCAAGGTCGAGCGGTTGATGAATCTGGTTATCGCGCTGCTGTCCACCCGGCAGTTCCTGACCGCGGAGCGCATCCGGGAGTCGGTCGCCGGGTACGAGGAGTCCGCGAGCGACGAGGCGTTCAGCCGGATGTTCGAGCGCGACAAGAACGAGCTGCGCGATCTGGGCATACCCCTGGAAATCGGTCCGGTGAGCCGGTATTCGGGTGTCGAGGGCTATCGCATCAACCGGGATGCGTACGAACTGCCCGATATCGATCTGACCAGCGAGGAGTCCGCCGCGGTCGCGGTCGCGGTGCAGCTGTGGGAGTCCCCGGAGCTGGCCGCGGCCGCCGAGGGCGGTCTGCTCAAGCTGCGCGCGGCCGGTATTCATGTGGAGCCCGATGCCGGGGTGTCGGCGGTGCCCGCGGTCCCGGCCCGCACCCGCGGCTCGGAACCGGTGCTCGGCAAACTGCTCGCGGCCATCGACGCCGGCCGGGCGGTGACGTTCAAACACCGGCAGTCCCACGGGGATCCGGTGGAACGGGACGTGCAGCCCTGGGGTGTGGTCACCCACCACGGCCGCTGGTATCTGGTCGCGCACGACAATGTCCGCGACGCGCAGCGCGTGTTCCGTATCTCCCGTATCGACGAGGACGTCACCGAGTACGGTCCGGCCAATGCCGTGCACAAGCCCGAGGACCTGGACCTGCGGGCCGTGGTCGCCGAGGTCACCGCGCAGACCCCGATCAGTGGCTCGGCCACGGTGTGGGTGGCCGAGGGCCGCGGGCAGGAGATCCGCCGGCTCGGGCCGGTCATGGAGGACCGCGCGCTCGGCGGACGTCCCGGCTCGATCGTGGAGGTGCCCATCCGATCCCGGGACTGGCTGGCCCGGCTCATCACCGGACTCGGCGCGGATGCCCTGGTGCTCGCCCCGGAAGACCTGCGCGAGAATGTGATCGCGCGCCTGAAGTCGGTGCTGGAGCGGACGGAGGTGTCGGCATGAGCGAGGCTGCGTCGCGGAAACGCCGGGGAGACAATGTGATCGACGCCACCGGCGCGCGCCGGGGCGGAACCGGTGACGGCGCACGGGCTTCCGAGGGTGCGAAGGACCGGCGGGGGAGCGCGGCGGCCAGCACCAGCCGGCTGTCGACCCGGCTGGCCCGGCTGCTCAACATGATTCCGTATTTCCAGGCCAATCCGGGTATCAGCGCGGCGGAGGCGGCGGCCGAACTCGGCGTGTCCTCCAAGCAGCTGATGGCCGATCTCAACCAGCTGTGGATGTGCGGCCTACCCGGGTACGGTCCGGGCGATCTCATCGACCTGTCCTTCTCCGAGGAGAGCATCGAGGTCACCTTCTCCGCGGGCATCGACCGCCCGCTGCGGCTCACCTCCCTGGAGGCGACCGCGCTGCTGGTGGCGCTGCGCTCCATCGCGGACCTGCCCGGCATGGTGGACCCGAGCGCGGCGCACGCCGCCATCGCGAAGATCGAATCCGCCATCACCGGGCGGGAATTCGCTGGACCGCCGCTCCCCGTGCCGGTCGAGGCCCCCGCTGTGGCGACCGTCCGGTCCGCGCTGGAGCGGGATCACGCGCTGTGCCTGGTCTATTACTCGGCGAGCCGCGACGTGGTCTCCGAGCGGATCGTGGACCCGATCCGAATCGTGCTGGTGGACAACAACAGCTACCTGCAGGCGTGGTGCCGGCAGGCCGAGGGCGTGCGCCTGTTCCGGCTCGACCGCATCGAGGAGGCCACCGAGCTCGCCGAGCCGGCCCGCCCGCCCGCCGAGGCGGCCGCGGACGAGACCGCCGCCCTAGACCTGTTCGTCGACGATCCCGCGGTCCCGCTGGCGCGCTTGCTGATTCGCCCCGACTACGCCTGGGTGCTCGAGCAGTACCCGATGCATCGGGTCACCGCCCACCCGGACGGCAGCGTCGAGGCCACCATGCGCTTCGCCACCCTGGACTGGATGGCGCGCCTGCTGCTCGGTTTCGGCGCCGGCGTCACCGTGCTCGGCC
This sequence comes from Nocardia sp. NPDC046763, assembly GCF_040645495.1. Classification (NCBI taxonomy): domain Bacteria; kingdom Bacillati; phylum Actinomycetota; class Actinomycetes; order Mycobacteriales; family Nocardiaceae; genus Nocardia; species Nocardia sp. NPDC046763. The sequence goes on from NZ_JBEYYI010000003.1 coordinate 328,156, forward strand.
CGGCCGAACTGGTGACCGCGGTGCGCGAGCGGTCCAGCTCGGCGCTGGCCGCCTACGCCGGGCTCGAGGGGGTCGGTCCCGCTTGAGTTTCCGCGTGACGGTGCTGGGGGCGGGCAGCATCGGCTGCTACGTCGGCGGCCGGCTCGCCGCGGCGGGGGCCGAGGTCACCTTCGTCGGACGGCCGCGCCTGGTGGAGGAACTGCGCACCTTCGGGCTGCAGCTCACCGATCTGGACGGCAATGACGCGCGGGTCGAACCGGATGCCTTCCGTGCGGTCACCGAGCCCGCCGGTGACGCCGATCTGGTGCTGATCACCGTGAAATCCGCGGCCACGGCGACCGCCGCCGCCGAACTGGCCGACCTGGTGCGGCCCGGCACGGTGGTGATCAGCCTGCAGAACGGCATCGGCAACGACGCGGTCATCCGCGAGCTCTTGCCTACCTGCGTGGTGCTGGCCGGGATGGTCATGTTCAATGTCGTCCATCATGGCCAGGGCCGCTTCCACCGCGGCACCGCGGGCGGGGTCGACGTCGCCGACGACCCGGTGCTCGACCGCTTCGGCCCGGTCTTCGCCAATTCCGGTCTGGGCTTCGAACGGTATACCGATCTGCTGCCCATCCAGTGGGCGAAGCTGCTGCTCAACCTCAACAACCCCATCAACGCGCTGTCGGGCCGCCCGCTGCGCGAAGAGCTCGGCACCCGCGACTACCGCCGCTGCCTGGCCCTGGCCCAGCGGGAGGCGCTGGACGTCATGGCGGCGGCCCGCATCCGCCCGGCCCGGCTCACGCCGCTGCCGCCGGAGATCATGGCCCGGCTGCTGACCGTGCCCGATGGCGTCTTCCGACGGGTTGCCGGGAAGGTGCTGGCGGTCGATCCGGTGGCCCGCTCGTCCATGGCCGACGACCTGGCTGCCGGGCGCAAAACCGAAATCCCTTGGCTGTGCGGTGAAATCGTGAGCCTCGGGACCATGGTAGGAATACCCACGCCGGTGAACCAGCAGCTGATCGAACTCGTGTCAGCTGCGGAGAACGGCGACCGGCGCACCTGGTCGGGCCCGGAATTGCTGGAACAGCTCACCAACGCCGCGCGTGACGGCGCGGCGAACAAGGGTTGACAACGAGCTTCGCGATGTGCGGGTCCGGTAGCATCGGACTCACCAGAGTCTTTGGAGGTAATGGAATGACAGGCGCCATCAGCCCGTGGCACTTGCTGATCGTCGTGCTGATCTTCTTGCTGTTCTTCGGTTCGAAGCGCATGCCCGACGCGGCCCGCAGCCTGGGTCGCTCGATGCGCATCTTCAAGACCGAGGTCAGCCAGATGCAGAACGAGGGCAAGACGGGCGAGGCCGCTCCCGAGGCCCAGGCCCAGCCGGTGCAGCCGCCGGCCCAGCTGCCGCCCGCCCAGCCGGTGCAGCCCACGCCGCAGCCGAACGATCAGCAGAAGGCCTGAGACCACGACCATCCGGGATGAGCGCCGCTCATCCCGGATGAGGCGTTGTCCGGGTCCGGTTTCTCCGGATCTTCAGGGGCGTGCAGTCGCGCCCGCGTCTTCTTTGGCCGCAAGGCGGAGGCAGTCACACACACATGCGCATCCCGTTCGATCCCCGGCGCAGTAAGCGCCGCACGAACCCCGACGGCACCATGTCCTTGGTGGAGCACCTCTCGGAGCTCCGCAGGCGCTTGCTCATCGCGCTGGCGTGGGTCGCGATCGGCACCCTGTTCGGGTTCTTCTGGTACTCGCATTCGATCTTCGGGATCGAGAGTCTCGGTGAGATCCTGCGCGGCCCCTACTGTGATCTGCCCGCTTCCTCGCGGGCCAATCTGAGCGCCGACGGCGCCTGCCGATTGCTGGCGACCGCGCCCTTCGAGCAGTTCACGCTGCGTCTGAAGGTCGGCACCACCGCGGGTGTGGTGCTGGCCAGCCCGTTCTGGCTGTATCAGCTGTGGGCATTCATCACGCCCGGCCTGTACGCCAAGGAACGCAAGTACGCGATCTCGTTCGTGGCGGCGGGCGCGGCGCTGTTCGTCACCGGTGCGGTGCTGGCGTACTGGGTGGTCGCCCACGCGCTCAGCTTCCTGATGACCATCGGCAACAACGTGCAGATCACCGCGCTGAGCGGTGCGCAGTACTTCAGCTTCATCATCAAGCTGCTGGTGATCTTCGGTGTCAGCTTCGAAACCCCTTTGCTCATCGTGGGTTTGAACTTCCTCGGGGTGCTGACCTATCAGCGGCTCACCAAGTGGCGGCGCGGACTGATCTTCGGCCTGTTCGTGTTCGCGGCCATCGTGACCCCGCAGGACCCGATCTCCATGCTGTCGCTGGCACTCGCGCTGACGCTGTTGTTCGAGATCGCGGTGCAGTTCGCGCGCCTCAACGACAAGCGCCGGGCCCGCAATGCGGAGGCCTGGGACAAGCTGGCCGACGACGAGGCGTCTCCGCTGGACACCGCGCCCGGCGGCGTCGACGCCCCGACTCCGGTGCCGACCGCGGAACCGGTGGCCGCGACACCGCTCGAGAAAACAACGCGAGGCGTGTCGGATTACTCCGATACTCTCTGAAAAGTGACATCAAGGTCGCTTACTGGCGAACTGGCGGCATTCGCCGCCGAACTGAAATTCGAGCTCGATCCGTTCCAGCGGCAGTCGTGTGCGGCGCTCGAGGGCGGGCACAGTGTGCTCGTCTGCGCGCCCACCGGCGCCGGCAAAACCGTGGTCGGCGAGTTCGCGGTGCACCTGGCGCTGGCCGCGGGCGGGAAGTGTTTCTACACCACGCCCATCAAGGCGCTCTCGAACCAGAAGTTCGCCGATCTCACCGAACGTTATGGTCGTGACGAGGTCGGCTTGCTGACCGGCGACCAGTCCATCAACCCCGGCGCCTCGGTGGTGGTGATGACCACCGAGGTGCTGCGCAACATGCTGTACGCGAGTTCCGATGCGCTGCGCGGGCTTTCGTATGTCGTCATGGACGAGGTGCACTACCTGGCCGACCGCTTCCGCGGCGCGGTGTGGGAGGAGGTCATCCTGCACCTCCCGCCGGAGGTGCGCCTGGTCAGCCTGTCCGCGACGGTCTCCAATGCCGAGGAGTTCGGCGCGTGGATGGAGACCGTGCGCGGCGACACCGCGGTGATCGTGGACGAGACCCGGCCGGTGCCGCTGTGGCAGCACGTCATGGTCGGCAGGCGCATGTTCGACCTGTTCGACCCCAAGTCCAGCGACGCCAAGGTGATCGTGGACGGGGACTTGCAGCGCTACATCAAGCACCGCGAAGCCGTCGACCGGATGGACAATTGGGCGGTGCCCGGGCGCGGTCGTGGCGGGCCGCGGCGCTCGTTCCGGCCCATGCCGCGGCCGGAGGTGATCGCCCGGCTCGACGACGAGGGGCTGCTGCCCGCGATCACGTTCATTTTCAGCCGCGCCGGATGCGATGGGGCACTGGCACAGTGCGTGCGCTCGCGGCTGGATCTCTCGCGTGAGGACGATCGCGAGGCGATCGACGCCATCATCGAGAAGCACACCGGGGACCTGCCGCACAGTGACCTCGAGGTGCTCGGGTACTGGGAGTGGCGCGAGGCGCTGCACCGTGGTTTCGCCGCGCACCACGCGGGCATGCTGCCCGCCTTCCGGCACACGGTCGAGGAACTGTTCGTGCGCGGGCTGGTACGGGCCGTGTTCGCCACGGAGACACTGGCTCTCGGCATCAATATGCCGGCGCGGACCGTGGTGCTCGAGCGGCTGGTGAAGTTCAACGGTGAGAGCCACGCCGAGCTGACGCCGGGGGAGTACACGCAGCTCACCGGGCGGGCCGGGCGGCGCGGCATCGATGTCGAGGGCCACGCGGTGGTGCTGTGGCAACCGGAGGTGGACACCAGCGCGGTGGCGGGTCTGGCATCGACGCGGACCTATCCGCTGCGGTCGTCGTTCCGGCCGGGCTACAACATGTCCATCAATCTGGTCGATCGCATGGGCGCGGTGGAGTCGCGGGCGCTGCTGGAGCGGTCCTTCGCCCAGTTCCAGGCGGACCGGTCGGTCGTGGGCCTGGTGCGGGGCATCGAACGCAACGAGGCCCAGCTACGCAAGCTGCGCTCGCAGCTCGGCGACGAGAGCTTCTTCGAATACATCCAGCTGCGCGAACGCATCCGGGACCGGGAACGGCACCTGGAACGACAGGGCCGCACCGACCGGCGGCAGGCCGCGGTGGCCGCGCTCACCGCACTGCGGCGCGGGGACGTGGTGGCGATTCCGTCCGGACGCCGCCAGGGTCTGGCCGTGATCCTGGAACCCGATGCGACACCGGGCGATCCGCGTCCGCTGGTGCTCACCGAGGACAAATGGGCGGGCCGGGTCTCGGCCGCGGACTTCCCGACCCCGGCCGAATCGCTGGGCCGGCTGCGGCTGCCCAAGCATGTCGACCATCGCACCGCGCGGGTGCGCCGTGACCTGGCCTCCGCGCTGCGCAGCACCGGCATCACCGCGCCCCGGCGCGGGCGGCAGGGCGGCGGCAAGTCCAAGGCCGCCGACGACCGCGACCTGCAGACCCTGCGGCGGGCGTTGCGCAATCATCCGGCGCACTCGCGGCCGGATCGGGAACAGCTGGCGCGTATCGGCGAACGCTACAACCGGGTCGAGCGCGAGACCGAGCACCTGCGCCAGCAGGTGGCGGCCACCACCAACTCCCTGGCGCGCACCTTCGACCGCATCCTCGGGCTGCTCGAGGAGCGTGGCTACGTCGAGCACGGCGAGGTCACCCAGGACGGCCGCCGCCTGGCCCGCATCTATGCCGAGGCGGATCTGGTTGTGGCGGAAAGCCTTCGGCAGGGACTGTGGCGCGGGCTCGGCCCTGCCGAGCTGGCCGCGGTGGTGTCCATCCTGGTTTACGAATCCCGGCAGGAGGGCGGCTACCTGGGCGCTTCGGGCCCGACCGCGCCGATTCGCCGGGCCGTCGACGCCACCATCGAAGTGTGGTCGCAGCTGCGCGCCGACGAGTCCCGGCACCGGGTGCAGCCCACCCGGGAACCTGACCTCGGTTTCGTCACGGGCGTTTACACCTGGGCCCGCGGCGACGACCTCGCCGATGCGCTGCTCGCCAGTGGCGATCGCGGAAACCCGCTCTCCGCAGGCGATTTCGTGCGCTGGTGCCGCCAGGTCATCGATCTGCTGGACCAGATTCACAACACCGCCGACGACGTCGAGGTGGCGGCCACCGCGAGCAAAGCGGTGCGGGCCATCCGCCGGGGTGTCGTAGCCGTGGACGCGGCGTAGTAGATACGACTGTGCTTTGATTCTTGGATGTACCGACCGCAGCGGGAACACGAGCGTGTTCCCGCTCGGGGGGCTAGCGTGAGTACAACGGATTGCTATTGGAGGCAAGCAGATGAGCGGCCCGTACGGACCGAATGACGCCCCTGGCCAAGGGGGAGGCAACGATCCGACGCAGCAGTGGGGCGGTCAGCAGCCCGCGCCCGGCGCCGGACCGACTCAGCAGTGGGGTGGCCAGCAGCCCGCGCAGCCGACCACGCAGTGGGGCGACCCGTCGCAACAGCAGCAGCCGGCCCAGCAGTGGGGGCAGAGCCAGCCGCAGCAACCCGTGCAGCAGCCGTGGGGGCAGTCGCAGCCACAGCAGCCGGTGCAGCAGCCGTGGGGGCAGAGTCAGCCGCAGTGGCAGCAGCCGCAGGGCGACCAGCAGTGGGGGCAGTCGCAGCCGCAGTGGCCGCAGCAGGGTCAGCCTGGTCAGCAGGACTGGAACCAGCAGGCCGGCCAGCAGTGGCCGCAGCCGCAGCAGCCGCCCGCCGGAAAGAAGAAGACCGGTCTGATCATTGGGATCGTGGTCGCCGTCGTGGTGGTGCTGGCCGCGGCGGGCGGCGGTCTGGCCTGGCTGCTGAGCAAGGACCAGCTGGACAACAAGGCCGTGCAGTCCGGGGTGCAGAAGGTGCTCAAGGACTCCTACGGCATCGACGACGTCCAGGATGTGAGCTGCCCGTCGGGTCAGAAGGTCGAGGTCGACAAGACCTTCGACTGCACCCTCAAGGTGGGTGGCGAGAGCAAGAAGGTGACCATCAAGATCACCAAGGATGACGGCACCTACGAGGTCGGCCGCCCCAGCTGATTTTTTCGGGCGGGGGAAGTTGGCAATTGTGTTGGGCCCGGGCGTGATCGGACGATCGCAGCCGGGCCCTCGCGTTTGCCAGGGGTTGGCTAATCGTCGATGACGAGTACAGTGGGCCGAAATCTTCTGGTTGATCGTGATCGGGGGCGAGATGAATTCGACTGTTCGTATCGCGGGCTGGACCGCGACCGTGGTGGCGGTGGCGAGCGCCGGGCTGGCGTCCGTGCCGTTCGCGGGCGCCGAGGCAGCGGGTCCGGTGGTCAACGACTGCATTACCGATAAAGCCGATGTGCAGCCTGCCGGCATGGTGCTGGCGTGTGGCGACGGCGGGCTCAGCATCCGCGACATCACCTGGAGCAGTTGGGGTCCCGACACCGCCGAGGGCGACGGCACCGAGCACCGGCGGGTATGCCAGCCGAGCTGTGCCGCCGGGAAGACCGCCACCGGCACCACCCACATCACCCTGCGCAATCTGCGGGACAGCTATTTCACCGAGGCCGCCATCACCGATCTCGACGGCAAGTCCGAGACCTGGCCCGTGGGCCCGCTACGGCACTGATCAGCGCTTGGCCATGGCGGTGATGAGCCGCTTGACCGGGTTCTCGGCGTTGTAGGCGGTGGCCAGTTCCGCGAGGCGATCCGGGTCCGCCGGAGTGACGGGCAACCGGTCCGGGCCCGAGTGAGCGACGTCGGCATCCCTGACGACCCGGACGACGGGGGCCGCGGCCTTCAGATAGTCGTCGGCGGCAACCAGTTTCGCGCGCACACCCTTGGCGAGATCGGAGTCCGGATCGGCGGCCGCGGCGCGCAGGGCCTCCACCGAGCCGAAACGGGAGATGAGCTGGGCGGCGGACTTGTCGCCGATGCCCGCGACGCCGGGCAGACCGTCGGAGGCGTCACCGCGCAGGGTGGCCATATCGGCGTAGGCGGGGCCCGCATTCTCTTCCGGCACACCGTATTTGGCGGACACCTCGGCGGGGCCCCAGAGCTCCGCCTTGGCCAGTCCGCGGCCGACGTAGAAGACGCGCACCGGGGGTGTCGGGGTGTCGCGGACCAGCTGCAGCAGGTCCCGATCTCCGCTGACGACGATCACCGCGTCGGTGCCTTCCCGGGTGGCCAGGGTGCCGATCACATCATCGGCCTCCAGGCCCTCGGCCCCGGCGGTCGCGATGCCGGCGGCCTCGAGTACCTCCATGATCATGTCGACCTGCGGGGTGAGGGTATCCGGCACTTCCTCGGCCACGACCCCGTCGACCGACTCGCGGGCATCCTCGGCCACCCGATGAGCCTTGTACGACGGCAGCAGGTCCACCCGGAACTGCGGCCGCCAATCCAGGTCCAGGCAGACCACCAAGCGGCTCGGCGCATGCTGCTTGACCAGCGCGGCGACCATGTCGGTGAACCCACGCAACGCATTGACCGGCCGCCCGTCGGGTGCGGTGATCTTCTCCGGGATCGCATAGAACGCCCGGAACCACAGACTGGCCCCATCGAGCAGCAGCAGCGGACCGGCGGCAGGGGTGCTCATAGCGCTCGACCCTACCGGGACCGGCCGACAGGTCCACGCAGCGCGGCGAAGGAGTCGGGCGCAGCGGGAATTCATGTGCTCCGCCCGCCGGGCGATTGCTCATCGGACTCGGCATGGTGGCGTGCTGGTGCGGCCGAAAGACCATGTCATTCGCGGGAGGGTCGAAACGTACTGGGCCGCAGCGGGGTCGGGGTGCCTTCCGGTGGTGGCACAGGGTGCTGGGGGTGCGAAGTTCGGCGGTGGCTGGAGGGTGGCGAGGCTGGGGAGTAGCGTCGGTGGGCATGAGCGCTCATGACGAGTCACGGTTCGCGGCGGAGGTCTACGGGTCACGGATGGAGCGGGCGGCCGAGTTGGCGCGCAACGCTCATCTCGACGCGTTGCTCATTACACCGGGTCCTGACCTGCGGTTCCTCATGGGGTCGCGGGCGCAGTCCTTCGAGCGGCTGACCTGTCTGGTGATCCCGGCCAGCGGGGAGACGCCCTCGGTGGTGATCCCGAAGCTGGAGCTGGCCTCGCTGAAGGGATCGGCGGCCGGTGAGCTGGGGTTGCAGATCGTGGACTGGGTGGACGGGGTGGACCCGTACCGCATTGTCCGGAACGTGCTCAATGCCGGTGCGCGGGTGGCGGTCACCGATGTCATGCCCGCCCTGCACCTGCTGCCCATCGCCGATCAGCTTGGCTCGCTACCGGTTTCGGCCACCCCGCTGCTACGGCGGCTGCGAATGGTCAAGGACCCCAGTGAGATCGAGGCCCTGCGCCGGGCCGGCGCGGCCATCGATCGGGTGCACGCCCGCATGGCCGAGTTCCTGCGTCCCGGCCGCACCGAGGCCGAGGTGGGCGCGGATATCGCGGCCGCCATTGTCGAGGAGGGCCACACCGAGGCCGACTTCGTCATCGTGGGCAGCGGCCCGCACGGCGCGGACCCGCACCACCTGGTATCGGACCGGGTGATCGAGCCGGGCGACGTGGTCGTGATCGATATCGGCGGTCCGGTCGAGCCCGGCTACTTCTCCGATTCCACCCGCACCTACGTGCTGGGCGAGCCGAGCGAGGAGGTGGCCGCGCAGTTCGCCGAACTGGAACGCGCTCAGGCCGCCGCGGTGGCCGCCGTGCGCCCGGGTGTCACCGCCGAATCCATCGATGCCGCCGCCCGCGATGTGCTGGCCGCGGCCGATCTGGCCGACTACTTCGTGCACCGCACCGGGCACGGCATCGGACTGTCGGTGCACGAGGAACCCTACATCGTGGCCGGCAACGACCTGGTCCTCGCTCCGGGCATGGCTTTCAGCATCGAGCCGGGCATCTACTTCCCAGGGGTCTGGGGCGCACGCATCGAGGACATCGTGATCGTCACCGAGGACGGCTGCGAGTCGATGAACAACCGCCCCCACGGACTGACTCGCCTATAGCACCGGCCGCCTTCGGCCTCCACAGGTACGACGGACCGGGCCCGCCCCGGATCGATCACCTGCGCCGCCACGACTTCGCCGCGCGCGAGCACGTCGCCATGCACGCTTGGCACCCCGCCACGCGGCCGGCTTACTCGACATCGGGTCCGCCACTCGAGATGAGCGGCATTGCGGTCAATCCCGGGATTCGGGGATTCCTCCGCCGGTGGCCCGCGCATCGAAAGTGGCCGCGTAGCGCCAGAAGTCGCGCATGGCCTCGTCCGGTATCGGGCTGTCCACGCTCCGACCTGAGTCAGTCGGAGCGTGGATATGGCTCTCCCTCTCTGGTGCGCACTCGAGAGATTGGACGGGCCGTGTGCCGCAAAGTAATCGGTCGCGTTGCCCGAACCCGGATCGCCGGGATCGGCGTCAGTGCCCGGCGGCGTCGCCCTTGAAGACGCTGCTGGCCATCACGCGCTGCACATCGATGGCGATCACGACGCGGGTCGGGTTCTCCCGCGGCTGCCGGTAGCGCCCGGCGTAACGCTCGACCGCGTCGGCCACCGAATCCGGGTCGTCGAGCACGGTGGCGGGACCCTCGAGGGTGATCCAGCGCGGGCCGTCGACCTGGCTCACCGCCGCGTAGCCCGAGCGCCGCACATTGTTGACCTTGACCGACCCGTCATTGGTGATGATGCGCGCGATGCCGGACTCGGGATCCCAGGTGAACCCGACCGCGACCACATGCGGGGTGCCGTTGGCGCGCAGCGTGGAGAGGGTGGCGAGGTGGCGTTCGGTGACGAAGTCGGCGGCGGCGGGCGACAGTTCGGGGCGTGCGGCGGTGGTGGTCATGATCCGACGCTAGCAATCCGGACTCGGACGCACCGGACAGTGGTGCCCGGGTGGCAAACTGTGGGCCATGGGTTTCGGATCGCGGGACGTCGACAAGGGCGTCGTGCTGGTGCTCGGCGGGCGCAGTGAGATCGGGCTGGAGGTGGCGCGACGGCTGTCGCCCGGCCGGGTCGTGATTCTGGCGGCGCGCCGCAGTGACCAGCTACAGGAACAGACGAAGGAATTGCTGATCGCCGAGGCGGCGGCGGTGCACTGCGTCGAGTTCGACGCCGACGACATGGCGTCGCACCAGCCGCTGCTGGAGAAGATCATCGCCGAGCACGGACGCATCGGCGTGGCGGTGGTGGCGTTCGGGATTCTCGGGGATCAGGCTCGGGCCGAGGAGGATCCGGCGCACGCGGTCGAGATCGTGCTGACCGATTTCGTCGCCCAGGTCAACGTGCTCACCAGTCTGGCGAATCTGCTGCGCGAGCAGGGCGACGGTCAGATCGTGGTGTTCAGCTCCATCGCAGGTGTGCGGGTGCGGCGCGGGAACTACGTCTACGGCTCGGCCAAGACCGGCCTGGACGGATTCGCGACCGGGTTGCAGATGGCGTTGCACGGCAGCGGAGTTCATCTGCTCATGGTGCGATCCGGATTCGTCATCGGGCGCATGACGGCCGGGATGGAGCCCGCGCCGCTATCGAGCACACCCGATCAGGTGGCCGACGCGGTGGTGGCGGGGCTGTATCGGCGGGGGCGGGATGTGGCGGTGCCGCGGCGGATTCGGTTGCTGTTCGTGGCCATGCGCTATGTGCCGTACTCGGTGTGGCGTCGGATGCCGCGATGACCGGAACCTCGCGCCCGTTGGTGCCGATTCCGGTGATCGGGATCGGCGCTGACGGCTGGGACGGTCTGGGCGGCGCGGCGCGGCGCGAGATCGCCGCGTGCGAGGTATTGCTCGGCTCCGCACGGCAATTGGTGCTGATCCCCGCGGACGCGGCGAAGGCAGAACGAGTGCCGTGGCCCTCGCCGCTGGTGCCCGCGCTGCCGAGGCTGCTGGAGCGGTACGCGGGTCGGCGGCTCGGTGTGCTGGCCAGCGGCGACCCCATGTTCTTCGGTATCGGCGTGACCTTGACGAAACTGCTTGGGGCGCAGGCCCTGCGGGTGCTGCCCCAGCCGTCGTCGGCGTCGCTGGCGTGCGCGCGGCTGGGCTGGGCGCTCAACGAGACACCGGTGGTGAGCGCGGTCGGGCGGCGGGTGGAGACGGTGCTCCCGGAATTGTCCGGCGGTCGCCGGGTCTTGGTGTTGAGCTCCGACCAGCACACTCCGGCACAGCTCGCGGAGCTGCTGGCGCGCAATGGCTTCGGCAGGTCGGCGCTCACGGTGCTGGAACAGCTCGGCGGGCCGGACGAACGGATCGTGCACGGCACCGCCGCGCAGTGGGACCACCCGGCCGGGGATGCGCTGAACATCGTGGCCATCGACGGTGTCTCCGATCGGGTTTCGCCGCGCCTGACGCGGATGCCGGGCCTGCCCGACGAGGTGTACAGCGGGGACGGTCAGCTCACCAAGGCCGAGGTGCGGGTGCTGACGCTCGCGGCGCTGGCGCCCGCGCCGGGTGAGCTGCTGTGGGATGTCGGGGGCGGTTCGGGCACCATCGCCATCGAGTGGTGCCGCACGAACCCGGCGTGCCGGGCGGTTGCGTTCGAGCGAATGGAGAACCGCCGCAAGCAGATTGCGGCCAATGCCACGGTCCTGGGCGTTCCGGGTGTGGAGGTACGTGGCGCGGCCCCGGAGTCGTTCGCGGAGCTGCCTGCGCCGGACGCACTGTTCATCGGCGGTGGCCTGACCCAGGACGGCATGTTCGACGCCTGCTGGGAGCGGCTGCGCCCGGGCGGCCGGCTGGTCGCGAATGCGGTGACCGCCGAATCCGATGCGCTGCTGCTGCACCTGGCCGAGCGGCACGGCGGTGCCTTGCGCCGCTTCCAGGTCTATCGGGCCGAGCCGCTGGGCGGCTTCACCGCTTGGCGGCCACAGCTGCCGGTGACACAGTGGTCCGCCGTGAAACCCGTTGCGGCAGAGAGTTAATCGGTCGGGGGCAGGGCGAGCGGACCGGGCTCGAACACGGTCACCAGCACGGTGAGGTCGCCGTAGGGCGTGTTCCCGTTGGCGAGGCGGTGCGCGGCCCGGGCGAGGGCGGTGCGCCACCCGTACTTGGCCTCGATCTCGGTCTGTACCCGGGGCACGAAGGTACCCGCGGTGAGGAGGCGGGCGGTGCCCTGGAACTGGCGGGAACCGAGTTTGGGATGGCCGCGCCAGTCGCCGGGCTGCACCAGCACCCGGCCGTCCTCGGCGAGTTGCTCGGCCTCGGTGGAGTACGACGAGGTCCGGAAGGCGAGACCGTTGTCGCCGATGGGGATCACGAGCCGTGGCACGGTGATCAGCTGGCGCGGACCCGCTGCCCGGGTCACCAGTACCGTTTTCGCCTGCTGCCAGACGGCGGCCGGGCCGGAGATTTCGCCGCGCACCGGTATCGGGGCGGGCGCCGCCGCGGGGCGGGCGAACTGGGTGCGCGCGGCCGCCGGGTCGATCATCATGTCGGTCATCACCTTCGATCCTTCCGTGCCGAATTCCACTGCCGGGCTCGGTGCCGGGCGCGGAGCGAGGCGGTGCGGCGGCACCACACAGCGTTTGCCATATATTCGCTCATTGGGCCGCGACCATCTCGCCGTGAGTCGGTGCGGCACTGCGGCGCAAGAGCGACACACGGGGCAACCCATTGAGTTTCATCACATGGCACTTGTGGGCCACCCTGCCCCAACACTTCTCGACCACGTCGAGCCCGTCCCCTTCGATAGTCCAGGCCTTCCGCGGATCTGGCAAGGACGCTGGTCAGGCGTGTTGAATCTTGTAGCGGGGAGGTCGCTCGTGGCGGAAGATCCACGGCAGTAGGGCCGGGGTGGTCGCTGCGAAGCCCCTGAGCCACCAGGTCGGCGAAGGTGCGCGCCAGGGGAGCGAGCGCCTCCCAGCGGCGCACCGCCCACCCGACCGTCAGCGGGGACGGGAAGGGCAAGGGCAGGAACCGCACCGGTCTGTCCGCAGCGGCGTCGTAGCGAAGCGCGGGCACGAGGGCATGACCGAATCCCGGTGCGGCCAGCGGGACCGCCGTATTCCAGCCGGCGGCACCGGCATCGGCCGGGGTGATCCCGAGGCGGGTGAGCGCGGCGTCGAGATGAACGCGGGACACGGGCCGTGCACGCCGCCTGCGCGCGGCGCCAGGTGTGTTTACTGGCATCATGTCACTGTTCGCTCGAATGGTTTCCGCCGGTGCGCAATTCGCGAACCGCCGTGGCGTCTATGCCGGGCGTCGATCCACGAAGGTCCATGTCCGCGTCTATCGGTGGTCGCGGGGGAGGCTGGGTGGGCACCTGCCCGGTCGCCGTGGCGCGCGGATTCTGCTGCTCGATCATGTCGGGGCGAAGAGCGGTGTGCGGCGTGCGTCGCCGGTGATCTACGTGGAGGCCGGGGACGCGGTGGCGATCGCGGCGTCCAAGGCCGGCCAGCGCGTTCATCCGGCCTGGTTCCACAATCTGAAGGCCAATCCGGACACCGTGATTCAGATCGGCGGCCAGGTGCTGCCGGTGCGGGCTCGGGTGGCCGATCCGGGCGAACGGGACCGGCTGTGGCCGGAGTTCGTCGCGGCGGTACCGGATTTCGCCTTCTATCAGCGGCAGGCGGGACAGCGGGTGATACCGATCGTCCTTCTCGAACCCAGGTGACGCCGGCACGACCCGGCAGGTGTGGAACATGGTTGGTCGGCCTGCTGGGGCCGGGTCTGGCCTAGGCTGCTCCGGGTGAGTGCCGCCGCGTCGCGAACGATTGCCTTGCCGCACTGCCGGGTGAGCTACGCCGAGTACGGTGCGGGAGCTGGAATACCGGTCCTGTACTGCCACGGCGTACCCGGAACACATTTGGAGGGTGAGGCTTTCGACGCGGCCGGGATAGCGGCGGGAATTCGCGTCATCGCGGTCGACCGGCCCGGAATGGCGGAATCGTCGCTGCCCGCGGGGGATCGGGTGGCGGACTGGGTCGGCACGGTGGCCGCGCTGGCGGATCGGCTGGGGCTGGGGCGATTCGGGGTCGTCGGGGTGAGCGGCGGCGGGCCGTTCGCGCTGGCCGTCGCGGCCGGGCTGCCCGGCCGGGTGACGGGCGTGGCGCTCGTTTCCGCGCCCGCGCCGTTCGGTGAACAGGCCGAAGCCGCGGACCTCGATCCGGTGGCGCGCCGGCGTCGGCGCGGGCTGAATGTCCTGCGGCGGGCCCCCTTTCTGGTGCATCCGATGGCGATGGAGATGTCGCTGGTGATCCGTCGGCGGAAGGGGGTCGCGGGATTGGTCGCGCAGATGTCGGACGTGGATCGCGAGCGGGTCGAGGGCGATCCCGAACTGGCCGGCAAGCTGGAGGCCAATCTGCGGCGCAGTTTCGAGCAGGGCAGCCGAGGCTTCGCGACCGACATTCGCCTGGTCTTCATCCGTGAATGGGGATTCCGGCTGTCCGACGTGACCGTGCCGGTGCAGGTGTGGCACGGCGAGGCCGACGGTAATGTCCCCGCCGACGATGCCCGGCGGCTCACCGCGGCGCTGCCGGACGCGCGGCTGCACCTCGTGCCCGGCGCGGGCCACCTGCTGTTCGTCGACCGCCCGGCCGACATCCTCGCCTCCCTCGAAATCGGCAGGGCGCCGTGACCCGGCGGTCGTCGGGCACCGGTGCAATCGAGATGTGTTGGCGCCCTATCCCAGTGCGTGAGCGGTGGTGTAACCGAGCAGCGCCGCGCCGAGCCCCGCAATGACGCTCACGGCGACATTGAGCGTGGCGTACAGATACGAGCGCTGCTCGGCGAGACGAATGGTCTCGTAGCCGAACGTGCTGTACGTGGTCAGTGCGCCACAGAATCCGGTGCCGACGAGCGCGTAGGTGGGCGACGACACCGCGGCGCCGGTGAGCGAGCCCAGGATCAGGCAGCCAGTGAGATTGACCGTCAGTGTGCCCCAGGGGAAGACGCTGTCGTGGCGGGTCTGGATGGCGCGGTCGGCGAGATACCGTGCCGGGGCGCCGACCATCGCGCCGAGAATGACGAGCAGCGCGGTCATGCGGTGGCCTCCCGGCGTCGGGCGATCGGGTGGGTGCAGGCCGCGCGGGTGAGGCGGACCGCGGCCAGGGTCGCCAGCAGCGCGCACACCAGGGTGGCGGCCATGTAGGTGAATGCCGTTGCGACCGTGCCCGGTTGCAGCAGTCCGCGGGTCTCGTTGGCGTAGGTCGAGAAGGTGGTGAATCCGCCGAGGATGCCGACGCCGAGGAACGGGCGCACCAGCGGGTGTGGGGTGACGGTCTCGGTGACGATCACCATCAGCACGCCGATGAGGAAGCAGCCGGCCACATTGGTGAGGAAGGTGGCCCACGGGAATCCGGCGACCGGGGTGGGCCACTCCACCGCGAGCCCGTATCGGGCCAGCGCGCCGAGCGCCCCGCCGATCGAGATCACGGCCAGGATCGCGCCGTGCGATCGCGACAGTTCCTGTTGTTGCCCGGGTTGGTGCAGATCGACATCGGGGTCGATCGGCTCGAAGGTCTCGACTTCGAAGGTCTCGATATTGTCGGTCGAATCCAGCTCACTGCTCACACACGTCTCCTACTCCAGCGCACCCCGAGGGTGTCATGGTGGGGTAGGGACTGTTGGCGGTCGGTGGCCGCGGTTGTTCCGTGAGTCCGGAGCGGCGAGCCCCACCGCCGCATCACCGGACAGGATAGCGAGCCTGCTCCGGACTCCGCTGACGATGTGGGTGAGATCACGATCGCCGCGGGAGAATGGCCCAGCTGCGGGCGGTGAAATCGACGACTCGGAGCGCCGGGGTTCGCACGCGCCACCACCTCACCGAATCCGAGCGCGCCAACCTGCGCATGGCCCGCTCCCGGGTCGCGGTCCACACCGCCTCGCTGGGCGGTCACCCCTACCGCGCGTAGGGCCTCGCGGCCGCGGGCGACGTCCGCGGCCACGGCGGGACGGAGTCTTCACAGCGGTTTCTCAGCGGCCGGTCGGCACAGTGTCGGCGTGACAAACCATGTGACACTTCCCGATTCGGCCCGGGCCGGGCTGCCCGTCAAGGTTCCGCAGATCACCGCGCTGTTCTGGGTGATCAAGGTGCTCTCCACCGGAATGGGAGAAACCTTCTCCGACTTCCTCGTCAAGCATCTGCCGCCGCTGCTGGCGGTCGGTGGTGCGCTGGTGCTCTTCACCGTGAGCCTGACCGCCCAGATCCGCGCACCCCGCTATCGCGTCTGGACCTATTGGACCGCCGTGGTCATGGTGGCCATCTTCGGCACCATGGTCGCCGACATCGTGGATTTCGTGGTCGGAATTCCACTGGGCGTATCGACCGTGCTGTTCCTGGCCCTGCTCGCTGGCGTGCTGCTGCTCTGGTACCGCGTCGAGGGCACCCTGGACGTGCACAGTATCGATACCCGCCGGCGCGAAGGCTTCTACTGGACCACGGTCGTGGTGACCTTCGCGCTCGGCACCGTCGCCGGCGACTTCACCGCCGCGGCACTGCATTTGGGCTACCTGGTGTCGTCGGTGCTGTTCGCCGTCGCGATCGCGGTGCCGGCGGTGGCCTGGCGCTGGGGCGGGATCGATCCGGTGCTCGCCTTCTGGGCCGCCTACGTGGTCACCCGTCCGCTGGGGGCCTCGGTGACCGACTGGCTCGCCTCCGACCGCAGCGACGGTCTGAACCTGGGCACCGGCTGGGTCACCCTCGCCGCGGCCGTCCCCATGCTCGTGCTCATCGCGGTGCTCGCGCGCCATCCGGACCGGGTGCGGCCGGCCGGCGCGCACCCGTGACGTCGGGAAGGGCTGCAGCGCTGAGGGTTCGGGAAACCTGCCACGGTGTCGAATCGACGCGCGGCAGGTTTCGGGGCTGTTCGCCGATTCTTCAGGGCTGTTCGCCGATATTGCCGATGACCTGGTTGAGGTGGGCGCGGCCGTCCTCGAGCCGGTAGGTGACGCCCGCGATGGCACAGCGGCCGGCGTCGACCGCATGCGAGATGATCTGCGAGCGCTCCATCAGCACGCGGCTGGTCTCGGCCACGTGCCGGGCCTCGAGCTCGTCGACGGTGCTCAGGCCCTCACGGCGGCCGAGCAGGATCGACGGGGTGATGCGTTCGACGAGGCTGCGGATGAACCCGCCCGGGACCGCCCCGCCGTCGAGCGCGTCGAGGGTGGCCTTGACGGCACCGCAGCTGTCGTGGCCGAGCACCACGATCAGCGGGACATTGAGCACCTGCACGCCGTACTCGATGGAACCCAGCACCGAGCTGTCGATGACGTGCCCGGCCGTGCGGACCACGAACATGTCGCCGAGGCCCTGGTCGAAGATGATCTCGGCGGCAACCCGGGAATCGCCGCAGCCGAACAGAATGGCGGTGGGGTGCTGGCCGCCGACCAGTTCGGCGCGGTGACCGGCGCCCTGGCTGGGATGGACCTGGGTGCCCCGCATGAAACGCTCGTTGCCTTCGCGAAGAGATTTCCAGGCGCCGATCGGATTGGAGTGAGGCATATGTCCGATTCTGCACAGTGGTGATCGAGCGCGCCTACCCACCCCGTCCGTTCGTGTTCCGGACGCTCGGTCCGATGACGCGCGGATTTCGACGGGTGCGCGACCATCATTGCGTCTATTGGTTTGCGCAACAAAGGGATTCGTGACGCATCGAGACCGGTGTGTCGCCTGGCGTGGCGCGGTGAAGGTTTACCCACCTCCGCGATATCCATTACAATCTCTTTGGTTTCAGTCCCGTTCGGCCCGGCCGGACGCGGTGGAGTTGTTCGACGTTTTCGGCGCGCGGGATTGGAGACTGTGATGACGGTGTCGGCCGTGACCGATTCACCCCTCGACCATGGCGCGATTCGCGTGCGGATCGATGCCGCCCTGCACGAATTCCTCGACCGGAAGGCCGAATCGGCGGCGGCCTGCCGGCTGCCCGCGGACGTGGTCGGGGCGGTCCGCTCCTTCCTGTTCGCCCGCGGGAACCGGATCCGGTCCCTGTTCTGTGTCCTCGGCTGGTACGCGGGCGGCGGGATCGACCTGCCGGACGCGGTGGTGCGGACCGCGGCCGCGGTCGAACTCCTGCACACCGCCACGCTGATCCACGACGACCTCCTCGATGATCGCGACACCCGCGACGGGCGGCCCACCGTGCATCGCATCGCCGCCGACCGCAGCCGGCGGGTCCGGGACGGGCACGCGGCCGAGCGGTTCGGTGCGCGCAGTGCCATCGTCCTCGGCGACTGCGGCCTGGGCTGGGCCCAGGAGCTGCTGCACGGCGCCGGACTCTCCCCGGCGCAGAGCGCGGCGGCCGCGGCGGTGCTCGACACCCTGCGCACCGAGGTGAACTACGGCCGCTACCTGGAACTGGTCACCAGCGGCCGCCCGACCTCCGATCTGGATCAGGCGCTGGAGATCCTGCGCTATCGCACCGTGGCGTGCATGGTGGAGCGGCGCTGCACGTCGGCGCGGCGCTGGCCGACGCGGATGCGGACGTGATGGGGGCGCTGACCGCCTACGCCTGCCCGCTGGGGGAGGCCGCGCGGCTGCAGGACGAACTGCGCAACGTCTTCCACGATGTCGAACCGGTCGGTCACGCCGGCCTGCGGGATCTGCGCGAGGGCAGGCACACCGTCCTGCTCGCCCTGGCCCTGCGGCATGCCACCCCCGAGCGCCGCGACCACCTGATCGGGCTCGTGGGCAATTGCGCGCCTGGACGAGTCCGGCGCCGCGCTCTGCCGCGACATCCTCTCCGTCACGGCACGTTTCGAAGTGGAGCGGATGATCCGGCAGCGCCGGATCCTGATCGGGACCGCACTCGACGACACCCGGATCCCCGAATACGCGGTGGCGGGGCTGCGCACCGCCGCCGATATGATCATCGGCTGAGGCGCGGACGGCGGCCGCCTCGCAGCACGCGCCGCGCGCGAGTTCGCCGTTCTGGCTCGTTGCCGTCGCGGAGACCGGTTCCTCTGTTACCGTGGCGAGGCCGGTCCCGGGATCGGCTGGAGCACAAGAGAATTGACTGGTTATGACGCATGGCGGCATTGCCGACGGGGCACACGCCGTGGGTGGGGAATCACGCGTGCCGCTCTACTCACCCGAGTTCGCGGCGGATCCGCACCGTATCTATCGTGAGCTGCGGGCGCGGTTCGGAACGCTGGCGCCGGTGGAGCTGGCGCCGGGAGTGCCGGCCACGCTGGTGATCGGGTACCGGACCGCACTGCGAATCCTCAATGACCCGGAGCATTTTCCCGCCGATCCGCGCGTGTGGCAGCGCACCGCGCCGCCGGACAGCCCGGTCATGCCGATGCTCGAATGGCGGCCCAATGCGTTGCGCAGCAGCGGATCCGATCACCGGCGGTACCGGACGGCCAATGTGGCCGCACTCGACGCGGTGGATCCGCACGCCCTGCACGCCACCGTGGAACGGGTCGCGGTACCGCTGATCAACGCGTTCTGCGCGGACGGGAGCGCGGATCTGGTGTCGCAGTACGCGTTTCCGCTCGCGTTCCACGTGATCAACGCGCTGCTGGGCTGCCCGCCGGCCATCGGGCAGCGCATCGCGGCCGGTCAGGCGGCGATCTGGGAGGGCGTCGACGCCGAGGCCGGAAACCAGATGATCACCTCGGCCGTGCTGGAGCTGGTCGTGCTCAAACGTGCCCAGCCCGGCGACGATGTAGTGTCGCGGCTGATCGCGCACCCGGCGGAGCTCACCGACGAGGAGATGATCCACCAGATCGCCACCCTCTACGGCGCGGGCATCGAACCCGAGCAGAACCTGATCGTCAACACCCTGCGGCTCATGCTCACCGACACCCGGTTCGCGGGAAGCCTGCTGGGCGGCAGCATGTCCACCCGCGGCGCTCTCGACGAGGTGCTGTTCACCGACCCGCCCGGCGCCAACTACTGCGTCAGCTATCCGCGACATCCGATTCTCGTCGACGGCGTGTGGCTGCCCGCGCATCAGCCGGTGGTGGTGAGCATGGCGGCCTGCAACAACGATCCCGCGGTCGGCGCGCGCGAATTCACCGACAACCGCGCGCATCTCGCGTGGAGCGTCGGACCGCACGCCTGCCCGGCCCGGTCACCGGCCTACCTCATCGCCCAGGACGCCATCGACCAGTTGCTCGACGCACTCCCGGAACTGCGGCTCGCCGTGCCCGATGCCGAATTGATCTGGCGGCCGGGGCCTTTCCATCGCGCGCTGAGCCAGCTCCCCGTCGTTTTCCCGCCGGCCCTGCCCATGCACGTGAACTGAGGAGAACACCATGACCGCCGAACCCATCACCCTCGACCCCACCGGCGTCGACACCCAGGGCGAGATCGAGCGGCTCCGCGAGCGCGGGCCCGCCACTCTGGTGGAGCTGCCCGGCGGGGTGCGCGCATGGTCGGTCACCGATACCCGCCTGCTCGAACGGCTGCTCACCGATGCCCGCGTCTCCAAGGACCCGCGTCAGCACTGGCCCGCGTTCATCAACGGTGAGGTGCAGTCCGACTGGCCGCTGTTCGCGTGGGTGGCGGTGAACAATATGTTCACCGCCTATGGCGCCGACCACCGGCGACTGCGCAAGCTCGTCGCGCCCGCCTTCACCGCGCGCCGCAGCGCCGCCCTGCAGCCGCGGATCGAGGCCATCACCGCGGAACTGCTCGACGCGCTGGCCGCTCTGCCCGCCGGTGAGGTGATCGACCTGCGCGAGGTGTTCTGCTACCGGCTGCCCATCCGCGTCATCTCCGAATTGATGGGCGTCCCGGATGAAATGCTGCCCGACCTGCGAGTCTGCGCGGACGGGCTGTTCGACACCACCCTCGGCGCGGAGGAAGCGGCGGCCCACTACTTCGAGCTCTACCGCCTGCTCGGCGAACTCGTCGCCCGCAAGCGCGCCGAGCCCGGCGACGACCTGACCAGCGCGCTCATCGCCGCCCGCGACGACGAGGACGGCTCGCGGCTGGCCGAGCAGGAACTGGTCGACACCCTGCTGCTGGTCATCAGCGCCGGCCACGAGACCACCATCAACCTGCTCGACCAGGCCATCACCGCCGCCCTCGGCCACCCCGATCAGCTGAAGGCGCTGCGCGCCGGGGAGGTCGCCTGGCCCGAACTGGTCGAGGAGTCATTGCGTTTCGAGACCGCGGTCGTGCACGCCCCGCTGCGGTTCGCCGTCGAGGACATCGACTACGAGGACGTCCACATCGCCAAGGGTGACCCCATCATCGTCTGCTACGCCGCCCCCGGCCGTGACGCGAAGGTGCACGGCGACACCGCCACCGAATTCGACCTCACTCGGGAGAACAAGAGCCACATGGCTTTCGGTCACGGCGTCCATCACTGCCTCGGCGCGCCCCTGGCCCGCCTGGAGGCGAATATCGCGCTCCCGCAGCTCTTCCACCGCTTCCCGGATCTGCGCCTGGCCGTCCCGGTGGACGAACTCCCCGCTCTGCCCAGCTTCATCTCCAACGGGCACGCCTCGCTGCCGGTCCGTCTCACGGCCGACCGGTAGTCGGCGCAGGCGGCGGTGTCAGGGCACGATGACGGCGCGGCCGCGCAGCGTGCCCGCCGCCAGCCGCCGATAGGCTTCCGGGCCTTCGTCGAGACCGAAGCGCTCGGTCGCGATCTCGAGGACACCCTCGTGTGCGAGATCGATCAGCTCGATCAGCTCACTGCGTGAGCCCCAGTACGGGGCGGTGACCGCCGCCTCGTACGGGCTGATGCCGAATCCGACTCGCGCCGCCGACTTTCCGTCGCCGAGGCCGATGAGGGCCACATCGGAATCCACCCCCGCCACCGCCATCGCGATGTCGACGGTCGGTTGATAGCCGACGAAATCCAGCACCAGGCTCGCCCCGGCGCTGCCGGTGATCTTGCGGACGTTCTCGGCCGCCCGGTCGTTCGACAGCACCGCCTCGTGTGCCCCAACGGATTTCGCGAACTCGAGCTTGTCGTCGGAGACGTCGAGGGCGATGACGCGCGCCGGGGTCAGGTGCCGCAGCAACTGGATCGCGACGTGCCCGAGGCCGCCGCTGCCGATCACCACGGCCCACGAACCGGCGCGCACCTTGCCCAGCGACCGCTTGATCGCGTGGTACGGGGTGAGCCCGGCATCGGTGAGCGGCACCGTCGCCACCGGATCGAGGTCCCCGATCGGCACCAGATGCCGCGGCGAATCGACGATCATGTACTCGGCGATCGCACCCGGCGCGCCCAGGCCGGGCGGGAAGATCCCCAATTCGGCGGCGCGCGAACAATAGTTCTCCAGACCCTGCGCGCAGAACCAGCAGGCGCCGCACCCCCACGGGCCGTACACCACGACATTGGCGCCCAGTTCCAGCCCACGCACCCCGGCCCCGACCGCGGCCACCGTGCCCGCCCCCTCGTGCCCGAGGGTCAGTGGCAGCTCGAACCCGAATGCCTCTGCGGGCCGGGACATCACGAAATCATCGGAGTGGCACACGCCCGCCGCGGTCACCTGCAACAGCACCTGTCCGGGGCCGGGTTCGGGCGTGGGTATCTCCCGGACCTCCGGTTCCTTGCCCACGGTGACGTACTGCAAAGCCTTCATGGCGACTTCCTTCCGGTCGAGCGGCTCGGTCGTGCACGGTCGGGCGGGGCGGCAAGAACTCGGGCTGGTCCGGTCGATCTCGCGGAGGGACGCGCGGCCTCAGGGGAAGAAGCGGGCGATGGCCGGTCGGAGGCGGGCGGATTCGAAATCGTCGGTGGGCATGGCGAGTTGCTCGAGGACCAGGCCGTTGACGAGCGTGAGGAGGTCGGCGGCGGCGGCCTCGGGGTCGGTGGCGCCGGCGCCGCGGAGTTCTGCGGCGAAGGCGGTGCGCTGGGTGGCTCCCCATTCGTCGAGGCTGGCCCGGAGGTTGGGGCGGCGGGCGACTTCCAGGAAGAACTCGTAGCGGGCGATCGCGGCGTCGCGGTCCCCGGCCAGGGTTCCGGTCACGTAGTCGACGAGGCGTGAAATCCGTTGGGGGACATCCACATCGGGCAGGCCGTCGAACAGGGCGCGGACCTCGTCGATCTGCCGGGCGGCCAGTTGGCGCAGGGCTTCGTCGAGCAGTTGGTCGAGTGTGCCGAAGTAGTAGCGGGCGTTGCCGTGGGTGGTTCCCGCCTCCGCGGCGACGGCGCGGTGGGTCACGGCGCGGGCGCCTTCGCGGGCCAGTAGTCGGATCGCGGCCTCCAGCAGGGCCTCGCGGCGGGCGGCCCCCCGGGCCATCCGCGGCTCGCGCACGGACGTCGTCATGGGGGCCATCGTACCGTCGACCTCGATTCACAAAACTTCTCCAAATGGAGAAAACTTGAGGTACGGTGTGCGCGGTAGACACAACCGGTTGGCAGCGGAGGACAGCTATGACCAACACGATCATCACCGGGCGGGTACGCACGCTCGATCCGAACACCCCGGAAGCCGAGGCACTCGTGCTGTCCGGCGGACGCGTTCTGGCAGTGGGGGATCGCGACACCATGCGGGCGGCCGCGGGACCGGACGCCCGGCACGTCGAGGCCGGCGACGGCGTGGTGCTGCCCGGCCTCATCGACACCCACCCGCACGTCATGCACTTCGGGATGCTGGCGGGCGGGCTGGTGGATCTGACCGACGCGGTCGATCACGCGGACATCGTGGCGCGGATCCGGGCCAAGGCCGCGCACACGCCGCCGGGGCAGTGGATCATGTGCACGCCCGTGGGCGAGCCGCACTACTTCATCCGCCGTTCCGAGCGGGATCTGCTCGAGCGCCGCCTGCCCGATCGGTGGACCCTCGACACCGCGACCGACGCGCATCCGGTCCTCATTCAGGCCTGGGCGCCCCGCATGCCGAATGTGGTGGCGTTCAACACCGCCGGGCTGCGGGCCGTCGGGCTCACCGCGTTCATCCCGGACCGGGTCTGCGATGTCGAGATCGACAAGAACGACTCCGGCGACCTGACCGGGATCCTGCGCGGGCCGGTGACGAACTACTACACCTACGACCCCTTCTGGGGTCAGATCCTCACCAAACTGCCACCCCCGGACATGGCGAACGCCGTCGCCGGGACGACGGCGGAAATGGCCCGTTACTCGGCGCAAGGTGTGACCAGCGTGTACGAGGGTCACGCCCTGGAACCGGAACACCTTGCGCTGTACCGGCATCTGCGCGCCACCGATGCGCTGACCCTGCGTGTCCAGGCGACACTGGATGCCGAGTCGGTCATCTTCTATCCGTTCGATCCGCTGACCGGCGCCGAGTTCGACGACCGGCTGCACCACCTGGCCGAGCTGGCCTCGGATCTCGACGACGATCTGCTGCGCGTCGACGGTCTCACCCTGAGTCCCGGCGGCCCCTGCTTCTCGGGCTACTTCGCCACCTACGAGAAGTACTCCGATCCGTTCGGCCGACCCACGCGCGGTGTGCGTTTCGTGTCGCTGGAGAAGGAGGAGGCGTTCGTCAGGTTCTGCGCCGCCAACGACATTCGCGCGAACCTGTGCCTGGGCGCCTACCGTGAGCACGACGACTTCCTCGACATCGCCGAACGCGTTGTGCGCGAACACGACTTCCGCGACCGGCGCTGGATTCTGCAGCACGCCATGACGATCACGCGGCGGCAGGCCCGCCGCTACGCCGACCTCGGCTTCCAGGTCACCACCAGTGCGGGCTTCGCGTGGGGGAAGGGCGCGATGTACGGCGAGCGGATGGGCGAGCACGTCTGGCGCGACCTGGAACCGCTGCACCGGTTGACCGAATGCGGCCTGGATCTGGCGGGCGGATCGGATTGGGGACCGAAGAACCCGTGGGAGCAGATCGAACTCGCGCACACCCATCGGTTCGCCGGCAGCGACCACCGCAATGACGGACCCGACCAGAAGGTGTCCCGCGCCGACGCGCTGCGCATGTGGACCACGGGCGCGGCGAAGGTGCTCGGCTGGCCCGGAATCGGCTCTCTCGCACCGGGAAACCACGCCGATGTGGTGATCGTGGATCGCGATCCGGTGACGTGCCCGATCGACGACCTGCGGGACACCCGGGTGCTGCGGACCTATCTGGGCGGCACGGTCGTCCACGACAGCGGCGATCTCGCCGCGCCGGCGGCCGCCGAGACGCAGGGGGTGCACGCGTGAACGCCCAGGCGACGGATCGTGTGCTCGCTCGGATCGACGGTCTGCGTGACGAATTGGTGGCCGCGCTCGCCGAGGCCATCGCCATCCGCAGCGTGAACCCCACCTACCCGGACCAGGACTACGAGGACCTGGCCGGCGGCGAATCGGCGGTCTCCGGGCTGCTGGCCGGGCTGTACCGGCAGGCCGGGGCGGAGACCGAACTGTTCGGCAAGGCCCCGGGCCGCGACAATGTCGTCGGGGTGGTGCCCGGGCGCGGCGGCGGGCGGTCACTGATCTTCAACGGTCATGTCGATGTCGTTCCGGCCGACGACACCGCGCAGTGGACGCACGACCCGTTCACCGCCTTCGTCGACGACACCCACGTGTGGGGCCGAGGCTCGGTGGACATGAAGGGCGGCCTGATCGCGCAGGCGTTCGCCGCCATGGCATTACGGCAGGCCGGGGTGCGGTTGCGCGGCGACCTGATCCTGCAGGGCGTGGCGGGCGAGGAGAATCTCGAACACCACATGGGGACCTCCGCGGTCCTCGAGCGGGGCTTCACCGCCGACGCGGCGATCATCGCCGAACCGACCGGCGCCCGCGTTCCGCTGACCGTCATGCCCGCCACGCCCGGCGTGCTGGTCATGCGCATCTTGGTGACCGGGCGTTCGGCGCACGCGTCGATGCGGTCCCACCTGCGGGCCGGGCATCCCGGCGAACCGGTCGCCGCGAGCGCCATCGACGCGGCCCTGCGCATCCACGACGGGTTGCGCCGACTGGAGGACGAGTGGGTGGCGAGCCGGGTCGATCCGCTGTTCGACAAGGGCCAGTTCACCATCGGTCTCGATGTGATCGACGGCGGTGCGCGCGGCAGCCGCAATGTCGCGTTCATTCCCGACGAGACCACTCTCGACTACGCGATCTTCTATCCGCCGGCGGTGCCGGTGGCGGAGATCCAGTCGGAGATCGTGCAGACGGTCACCGGCATCGCGCAACAGGACCCGTGGCTGCGCGCCAACCCGCCGCGCATCGACTGGCCCATGCACTATCCGGGCGGGCGCACCAACGAGGATCATCCGTTCACCCGGACGGTCTGCGCGGCTCGTGAACGGGCCACGCTCGACACCGCCTTCGCGGGTGTACCCGACGTGCGGCCGTTCCCGTCGGCCACCGATCTCACCTGGTTCACCGCCGCCGGCATCCCCGCCGTCGGACTGGGGCCGGGTCGACTGGTCATGGCGCACGCGGTGGACGAGCGGTGCGCGATCGATGAACTCGTCTGTGCGGCAAAGACATACGCGGTCGCCGCGATCGACTGGTGCGGGACGGATTGAACGCCCCCAAGCCCCGCCTCGTCGTCGGCATCTCGGGGTCGAGCGCGCCGCAGCTGGGCATCACCCTGCTGCGCGCGCTGGCCGAATCCCGGGCGGTGGAAACGCATCTGGTCATCTCGCACGGGGCGCGGCGCTGCATCCGGCTCGAAACCGGTTCGAGCGTCGAGGAGGTGGCAGCGCTGGCCGATGTGGTCCACCACCCCGCCGACCTGGCCGCCGCCATCGCCTCGGGGTCGTTCCGGACCCTGGGCATGGCCGTGGTGCCGTGTTCGGCGCGCACGCTCGCGGCCGTGGCCACCGGACATGGCGACAACCTGCTGGCCCGGGCGGCGGATGTCACCCTCAAGGAACGCCGCCCCCTGGTGCTGGCGGTGCGCGAGACACCGCTCAACCTGATCCACATCCGGAACATGGAAACCGTCACCCTCGCCGGAGCGACGGTGCTGCCACCGGTGCCGGCCTTCTATCACCGGCCCCGGACCATCGACGACCTGCTCCGGCAGACCGCCGGCAAGATCCTCGACCAATTCGGCATCGACCACCACCTTTTCGCCCGCTGGCACACTCCCGAAGGGGACCGATGAACCACGCCCGCACCGATTTCCGAGCATTTCTGGACACCCTCACTGCCGCTGGGCTGATGCATGGCATCGACGAGCCCGTCGACTGGTACCTCGAGGCCGGCGCGATCAACCGCCACCTCCTCGAATCCGGGCTGCCCGGACCGATCTACAGTCGCGTGAAGGATTCGATTCCAGGAATGCGCTTGGCGGCCAACATGTTCGCGACCTTCCCTGGGGTCGCGATCGCGCTCGGCCTGCCCGCCGACACCGATGTGCACGACATCATCGACTGCTATCGCGAACGATTCGGCCGCACCACCGAACCCGTCGTCGTCGCCGAGGGGGCGTGCCAGCAGAATGTCCTGCTCGGTGACGACGCGGACCTCACCGGACTGCCCGCCATCCACGGCCACCCCGGTGACGGCGGCCGGTATCTGGGTACCTTCGGCGTCAGCGTCACCAAGGACCCCGACAGCGACTGGACCAACTGGGGCATCTACCGCGGCATGATCCACGGGCCCCGAGCGCTCGGCATCACGCTGCATCCGCAGATCAACCACGGCGGCCGGATCATGGCCGCCTATCACCGCGAAGACCGGCCCATGCCGTACGCCATGTTCTTCGGCGGTGACCCGATCTACACGATCCTGGGCGGTCCGGGCGCGCCGCCCGGAGTCTCGGAGGTCGACATCGCGGGCGGAATGCGCGGCCGCCCAGTCGAACTCGTGCGGTGCAAAACCGTCGATCTCACTGTCCCCGCCGATGCCGAGATCGTGGTCGAGGGCACGGTGTCCCCGGGCGACGTCCTGCCCGAGGGGCCGTTCGCCGAATACCCGGGCTACCTGGTCTCCGATCCGGCGCCGGCCCCGGTCGTGCGCGTCACCGCCGTCACCTACCGGCACCGGGCGATCCTGCCGACGTGCAGCATGGGCATCCCGATGGACATGGTGTTCCCGCAGATCCAGATGGCGGCGAACTTCAAACGCGCCCTGCTGCAGGCCAGACTGCCCATCGACAAGGTCGGTGTGCCCCGCGCCGGCAATGGGATGGCCGTCGTCGTCTCGACCGACACCCCGATCGCGGGACTCCCGCAGCGCATCGCCGCCACCATCTGGTCCGACGCCGCCGGCAGCAAACTCACGCCCTACGTCATCGTGGTGAACACCGACGTCGACCCCATGGACACCGACGCCGTCCTGCACGCGGTCGTGGCCAAATGCCATCCGGCACGGGACATTCACGTCTACCCCGGCTTCTACAACGCCCCCTTGCAGCCCTACCTGCCGCCCGGCCCGCACCGCGCCCTCGGGTCCGGCGGTGCGAACGTCCTGCTCGACTGCACCTGGCCGATCGACCTTGCACCACAGGACATTCCACAACGAAGCGACTTCGCGACCAGCTATCCGGAAGACCTGAAACGGCGGATCGAACACCGCGTCGCCGCATGGAACCTCACCCCGATCGACCTGCGCGGAAAGAACTGAGGGGGTCGGTATGAGCACATTCGTGCTGATTCACGGTGGGAGCCATGGCGCGTGGTGCTGGTACAAGATCGTGCCGCTGCTCGAATCCCGCGGGCACACGGTCGTGACACCCGACCTGCCGGGCCACGGCAGGGACCGCACGCCCGCCCGGGGCCTGACCGGTGCCGCGTATCTCGACCGCGTGCGATCGGTCCTGAATCCGCTCGCGGACAAGGCGATTCTGGTCGGCCACTCGATGGGCGGTGTCACGGTGAAGGCGGCCGCGGAACACTGCGCGGACCGGATCGCGGGGGTCGCCTACGTCGCCGCCGACGTGGTCGCGGGCGGACAGTCCCTTGCCACCGATCCGGCCCTGGCGGACATCCTGGTGACGCTGGGTCCCCACATCTCGGCCGACTCCGACGCCGAGACCTTCGAGATCGAGCCCGAGGCGGCCACGCGATTCTTCTACAACGACTGCGACGCGATCGATATCGCCCTCGCGCTCCGGCTGCTCACCCCCGAGCCGACCGCGACCATCACCAGTCGCATCGACCACACCACCAGCCGATACCTGGCCCTCCCACGATTGGGAGTGATCACCTCGGAGGACGCGCTCCTTCCCGCCGATGTCCAGCAGACCCTCTACCGGCGTGACGGCATCACCGACACCGTCTCGCTGCCCACCGGGCACTCCCCATTCCTGTCCGCGCCCGCCGAGCTGACCGCACACCTGTTGAATTTCGCGGATCGGGTGGGATAGCTCGCCGATATCTTGATTCGCCGGATTCGGGGGCGCAACGCACAGCGCCGATCACCGCACCTGGAATGCTGGTCATGACAAGTTCCCCTGTCGAGCTCGGCTCCCGGTGTCTGCCGATGCGCATGGGACAGCAGCGTGGGCCGATGAGTTTCGGCGAGTGGCGCGGTCGGTAGAGGGGAATGACGAACCGCCGCCATGCTGGTGAGATGTGACGGGTCGATGGCCGGACCATCACCGCGCTTTCATCGGCAGGCGGCGCCGAGCTGGGAGGTTTCCTCGAGTGTCGAATGCTATGTCTCGTGACGAGTTGTGGGCCATGGCTCATGCCGAACGTGCGGCGCTGGCCGATGATCTCGCTGATCTGAACGATCGGCAGTGGGAAGCGCGGTCGCTGTGCGGACAGTGGACGGTGGAGGAGGTCGTCGCGCACCTCACGGCGGCGGCGAGTACCGGCCGAATCCGGTGGCTGGTCAGCGTTTTCGGGGCTCGCTTCGACTTCGAGGAACACAATGCCCGGCGGCTGGCCGAGCATCGGGGCGCGACTCCCGCGGAGACGTTGGACCGGTTCCGGGCGATCATCACCAGCACCACCGCGCCGTTCGGGCACCCGGCTGCCTGGCTCGGTGAGGTGGTCGTCCACGGCCAGGACATCCGCCGTCCGCTGGGACTGCCGCGCGAGCCCTCGATCGAGGCCGTCACCGAGGTCGCCCGGTTCTTCGCCAGCCGGGACTTCACCGTCCGCAGCCGCAGCGTGATCGAAGATCTGCGGCTGGAAGCGACCGACGGACCCTTTGCCACCGGAACCGGCCCCCTGGTCAGCGGAACAACCATCGCCTTGACCATGGCGATGGCGGGGAGAGCCGCCTATTGCGACGACCTCACCGGGCCCGGCTTGCCCACGCTGCGCAGCCGTCTCTGAATCGGTCCCGGACCGGCCACGCTGTCACGCTCAGGGCCTGAGGACGATCTTGCCGTGGGTGTGGCGGCGTTCGAGTTCGGTATAGGCCTCGCGGACCTGTGCCAGCGGGTAGACGTTCGCGATCGGGACCTCGAGGCGTCCGTCGGCGATCAGGCCGGCGAGCTCGGCGAGCACCGTGCCGCCGGGCCCGGCCTCCGCCCCGCCGTCGGTCTTCACCCCGTACTGCGCGGCTGCGGCGTAATCGGCGATGGTGTCGATCCGCTCGGTCGTGACGCCGAGGGCGAGGGCCAGCTCGACGTACCCGTTGCCGAAGGTGTCGATGAAGGCGTCGACACCTTCGGGGGCGGCGGCCTTGATCCGGTCCGCGACGTCGTCGCCGTACGCGATCGGGATCACGCCGTGGCGCTGCAGCCACGCGTGGTTGCTCTCGCTCGCCAGGCCGATGACCGTGGCCCCGGCACGTCGCGCGAGCTGGACGGCGAGCGAGCCCACGCCCCCTGCGGCCCCGGAGACGACGACGGTCTCGCCCTGTTCGAGCTGAACGGAACGCACTGCGCCCCAGGCGGTTACGCCCGCGACGTACAGGCCGCCGGCCACCTCCCATGGGACGCTCTCCGGCTTGCGGGTGAGGTTGGTGGCCTCGACGAGGACCAGCTCGGCCTGGGCGGCCCGGTTCTCCGAGAATCCGATCACCTCGTCGCCGGGTGAGTATCCGCCGACACCGGCGCCGACCTCCTCGATGACCCCGGCGAGATCGCTGCCCTGCCCGGACGGGAAGGTCGAGGGGAACATGTCGGCCAGCGCTCCCGTGCGGATGACCGCCTCGCTGGGGTTGATGCCGGCCGCCCTGACCCGGACGAGGACCTGCCCGTCACCGGGCATCGGGCGTTCGATTTCGTCGACCCGCAGCACGTCGATTCCGCCGAACTCGTTGTACCTGACTGCCTTTGCCATGATCTTCGATTCTCCTTCGGGTGGACTCGCCTGACAGCACCCCGGGCGGGCTTGCCTCGTCAGCGCCCGGATACGGAGTCAGCTTTCATTTCGCAAGTAGTTGTGCGGCAAGGCGTTCGGTGGCGTCCTCGGCGGTCGGTGGCCGCCCGAAGACTTCGGTTTGCCGCGTCGTGTCGGCGACGTACTGGCCGGTGTCGAACCAGCGAAGCATTGCGGCCATGTCTTTCAACGACGGCACGAACGGTCCCACGAGCGCACCGGCGGCACGGGTGACCAGCGGCGGGACCGCCCTGACCTTGATCGTCCGATCAGCGGCGCGACCCAGCAGCTCGGCCACTTCGGTGATGCTGGTGGGACGATCCCAGCCCAGGTCGATGCGTTCGCCGGGATGCAGGTCCGCGTCGACGGCGGCGGCGAGCTGGCCGGCGAGATCGGCGGTCAGCACGAAGGTCAGCGGTGTGCGGGCCTTGCCCATCCACAGAATGCGGCCGCTGGTGAGGGGGTTGCCGCCGATGGTGGCGATCTGATCGAGGAAGGCTCCGGGGCGCAGCGCGACGAACGGAACACCGAGGCGTTCGAGTGCGTCCTCGGCAAGTTTCTTGTGCCAGAAGTGCGGAACATCGGGAGTGCGGTCGCTGGTCAGGATGCTGGTGAGCACGAACCGGCGCACCCCGGCCTGCGCAGCGGCAGCGGCCAGGTTGGCATTGCCGACCGTGTCGATCTCGGTGGCGTTCTTGTTCGAGCCGGTGTATCCGGCGGCGGTGGTGATCACCGCATCCGCACCTTCCATGGCGGCGAGAAGGGAGTCCGGGTCGAGCATGTCACCGCGGGCGATCTGTACGCCCCGAGCTTCCAATCCGGTGGCATCGCTGGCGGGGCGGACCAGCGCGCGCACATTCTTGCCGCGGGCCGAGAGCTCGCCGACGACCTGGGATCCGAGATGACCGGTGGCGCCGACCACGAGGACGGGGCCGGCCGCATTCGATGACGCGGACATGGCGGCTACTCCCTTCCCGCCGGGCTGAGTTCGAGAACGGGAATGGTGCGCACGCCGGCGGTTTGACGTTCGTATTCGGCGAAGCCCGCGTACCGCCGCGCTTGCTCGGCGTAGATGCGATCGCGCTCAGCGCCGGGCACTTCGCGCACGGTCACCCGGTACGCCCGGGTTCCGCGTTCGATGCGGCCGTCACCGGCAGCGGTCAAGTTGTAGTACCAGTCGGGATTGGTGGGTGCTCCGCCCCTGGTCGCGAAGACGTAGATGATGTCCGGTTTCGTGTCGTCCGGGAGGTACATCACCGGGCTGACGTACTCTCGTCCGCTCTTGCGGCCGCGATGATGCAGCAGGACGATCGGTGCACCCTCGAACACTCCGCCGACCTTGCCGTCGTTCGCTCGAAACTCCGCGATCGTCTGTGCGTTCCAGTCGAGCGCCTCACTCATATCGAACTCCTGTCGTTCACGGTCCCTGGCGTGCGCCGGGATCGAGTGGTGGTGGCCCGGCCGGCCGTTGGCGGCGACAGTGCGAACTGCCTGCCGAACGGCGCGGCCCTCATCCACTGTTTGTTGCTATGTAAACAAATCCACCGTAGGCCGCTAAAGAGTTACATGTCAACAAAATGGGCAATCCCGGGTAGGCTCCCGGTCATGGATGAGGAGTCGCTGAACGAGCGGGAGACCCGCGCCTGGGTCGCGTTCCAGCACATGCGCATCGAGATCAATGTGGTGCTCGCCCGCATGCTGGTCCGCGACTTCGGGCTGACCGAGGCGGATTTCGTGATCCTGCTCAGGCTGTCCAATACCCCGGGGCACAGGTTGCGCGCCCGCGACATGGCCGCCGCCCTGCAGTGGGAGCGAAGCCGCCTCTCTCGCCAGGTCTCTCGGATGGAGACTCGCGGCACGGTCGAACGCGCACCCAGTCAGGGTGACGCCCGCGGCTACGACGTCGTGCTCACCGATGCGGGCAGGGCCGCATTCCAGGCCGCCTGGCCTTCCTATGTGGCGGGCATTCGCCACTGCTTCGCCGACGTGCTCTCCCCGGAACAACTCGACGCCCTCACCGGCATCGCCCGGACGATCGACCGCCACTTCACCGCGGAGCACTACCCGGGCGGACTCGACGACCCGGCCAAGGTTCCCGGCGCCCACGCGACACCGGCCGGTCTCGAGCACTACACGGCGGAAGAATCGCTCGAATCAGCTTCCTGAGGACACGATGGTGTCCGTCCCCGTGCCCCGATTGTCAGCGGGCCGAGCTCGTTTGGACCGAGCGCCTGACTCTGTGCCCGCGACATTTCGGTGCACGCCGAACCTTTTCGGCTCTAGCGTGATGATCATGTTGGATCTTCCGGTACCGCCGGTTTCGCCCGGCGAGCATGGTGTGGCGTGGTTGCGTGCGCAGGTGGCGCGGTTCAGTGATGGGGACGAGCATTCCCGGCGCCGCGCGATCGTGGAGCGTGAGTTGGCGGCGGTGGACGCGGTTGCGTTGCGTCGCGGGCGTGGGCATTACGTCGCGGAATTGGCTGTGGCGCTGGGTGTTCGGGTGTCGGTGGCCGATGTCGAGGCGGTCGCGGAGTGCTATCAACCGCATCGGCCGGTGAGCGCGGCCGCTGATGCGGCGGTCGATCGGCTGGTCGCCGCGTTCGGGGGAGTCGCCGACGAGGTGACCGCGAATCGGATCGGGATTCTGGTGCAGGCGTGCTCGGCGACAGCAGCGCTGATCGCCGGTGAGAATCCGCCGGTGCCCAGCACTCGTCGCCTCGATGAGACGGGTGAGCTCATCGAGGTCGATCTGACCGGCCGTCCCTTTGGATCCGGTCGCCATGCTTGCCCGGGCCGGGTGCACGCGCTGTCCTTGGCCGCGGCGGCGGGCCGCTTCCATCAGCTGCACTATCGGGACGAGCCGCTGCTGCTGCCCAATGTCTGGGATTTCGCCACGGCGGCCGCGCTGGTCGCGGACGGGTACCCGGCGATCGGCACCACCAGTCTCGGCGTGGCCGCGGCGCACGGACTGCCGGACGCGGCCGGGTCGACGCTGCGTGAAACTCTGGCGCTGGCAGGCGTACTCGTGCGGCTCCCCGTCCCGGTGACCGTCGACATCGAATCGGGGTTCGGCGCCGATCCGCGTGAACTGGCCGCGCGACTGTGGGACCTGGGCGTGGCCGGGGTCAACGTGGAGGACGCGGCCGGCGATGCCCGCGCACACGCCGACCTGGTCCGTGGACTCAAGGACGGTGCGCCCGGACTGTTCGTCAATGCCCGCGTCGACACCTACTGGCTGGGCCGCGACCACGACACCACCCTCGATCGCGCGCACCGCTACGTCGACGCCGGCGCCGACGGCATCTTCGTGCCCGGCGTCATCCGCGACGACGACATCACCGCGCTCGTCCGAGCAATTCCCGTGCCGCTCAACGTCCTTGCCCAACGCCCACTCGCCGACCTGGCGAGCCTCGGCGTCAAGCGCGTCAGCACCGGCTCCCTCCTCTACCGCGCGGCCCTCGACGCGGCCGTGACCGCCGCACGCACGGTCCGCGCCGGCGGCCGAGTCGAACCGGCGACAACCTATCGAGACATCGCCACCCTGATACCCACTCCGCCGGAAGAGGATTGAACCGCACCCGCCGCAGAACGATCGCGGACCGTGAGAGCTGATTGGCCTCCAGCGGGTGAACTGGGGTTATAGTGTTTGCCACGCAGTCAGGGGTGTGCCGATTGGCTTGGTCTATAGTCGAAGGGTGACCCCGGAGCTGCGCCATCTGCGGTATCTGCTCGCCGTGGCCGAGCACGGGAGCTTCACGCGCGCTGCCGAGGATCTGCATGTCTCACAGCCCACGCTCTCGCAACAGATTCGGCAGCTCGAGCGGCTGGTGGGTGCGCCACTGCTGGATCGGACCGGGCGTGCTGTCCGGCTCACGGACGCGGGGGAGGTGTATGCCCGCCACGCTCGGCTCGCGCTGGCCGAACTCGATGCGGCCGATCGGGCTGTGCACGATGTCGAGGATCTGTCGCGCGGCCATCTGCGGCTGGCCTACACCCCGACCTTCGCGGCCTATCTGATCGGGCCGCTCATCGCCGAATTGCGCGCCCGGCATCCCGGCATCACCCTCGACATTCGCGAAACAAATCAGGACGTGATCGAATCCGGGCTGCTGGCCGACGATATCGACGTCGGGATCGGGTTCGCGGGCGGGCACCTGCCGGGTATCGAGGCCGCCACCCTGTTCACCGAGACGCTGAGCCTGGTCGGCGCCGATCGCCGGACTCGGCGTTCGCGCCTGCCGGCCGCGAAGCTCGCCGAATACGATCTCGCCCTGCTCAATCGGGAATTCGTCACCCGGCTGCACATCGACGCCTATTTTCGCGAGCAGGGTGTGCGCCCGCGAATCCTGGTGGAGGCCAACTCGATTCACGCGGTCATCGAGGCGGTTCAGCTCACCGCGCTCGCCACCATCCTGCCCGACGGCATCGCCCGCGACCATCCGCGCCTGACGGCCGTGGCGCTGGATCCGCCGCTGCCAACCCGGGTCGCGGTGCTGCTCTGCCGCGAGAACGCCTATCGCACCGCGGCCGCGCGCGCCTTCTTCGGGCTCGCCCGGGACTGGAGCGCCGGCCGGTCCGTGTGAATCCCGCCTGCCGGTCAGACGTTCTGCCGATGGACGGCATCGGCGCGATCTATACCCGCCGGTCATGGTAATGGCGAGGGTGAACGGGACGGGGCCGGCCGATTGACGATCGGTGTTGTGTCAACAGACACTCGGAGACCAGCCCGTCCTGGAAAACTCCTTCCGCCATGCGAAATCGAGGATCTACCCATGCTGGTTCCCGACGACACCGCCCGGCTCGTATCGCCGGTGGGTGACAGTGCGATCGCGGCGAATCCCCGCCCGGCGGACGCGGCCGGCGTCGCCTTCGCGCCCGGCCTGAGCACCCGCCTCTACAACCGGGACCTGGCTCCCACCCGACGTGCCGGCCGGCGCTGGTCGGGCTACAGCATCTTCACCCTGTGGGCCAATGACGTGCACAGCCTGGGCAATTACGGCTTCGCGCTGGGGCTGTTCGCACTCGGTCTGGGCGGCTGGCAGATCCTGCTGGCGCTGGGCCTGGGCTCGGCGCTGCTGTTCGTGCTGCTGAGCATCACCGGGTTCATGGGCTACCGGACCGGCGTCCCGTTCCCGGTGATGACCCGCATCGCCTTCGGTGTGCGGGGCGCGCAGATTCCGGCGTTGCTGCGCGGTGGTGTCGCGGTGGCGTGGTTCGGAATCCAGACCTACCTGGCCTCGCTGGTGCTGCGCGTGCTGATCATCGCGCTCGTGCCCGGAGCGGCGGATTGGGACCGCAATTCGATCCTCGGGCTGTCGACGCTCGGCTGGATCGCCTTCGGATCCCTATGGGCCGTACAGACTTTCCTCGCGCAGCGGGGACTGGAGATGATCCGCAAGTACGAGGCGTTCGCCGGACCGGTCATCCTCGTCACCATGGCCGCACTCGCGGTGTGGGTCTTCACCAAGGCGGGCGGCTCGATCGCCCGGTCGGTCGACCACCCGCTCACCGGGTTCGCCATGTGGCACGAGATCTTCGCCGGGGCGGCGCTGTGGGTGGCCGTCTACGCCACCTTCGTGCTCAATTTCTGTGATTTCACCCGGGCATCGAAAAGCCCCGGTTCGATTGTGCGGGGCAACTTCTGGGGCATCCCGATCAACGTACTCTTCTTCGGTGCCATCGTCGTCGTCATGGCGGGCGGCCAGTTCAAGATCGATGGCCGGGTGGTCGAGAGCCCCGCCGACATCGTGCACGCCATCCCGAATACCGCCCTGCTGGCGCTGGCGTCGCTGGCGCTGCTGGTCCTGACCGTGGCGGTGAATCTGATGGCGAACTTCGTCGCACCGATCTACGCGCTGACCAACCTGTTTCCCCGGAAGCTGAACTTCGCCCGCGCCGGACTGGTCAGCGGCATCATCGGGCTGGTCATCCTGCCGTGGAATGTGTACAACAGCCCCGCGGTCATCGAATACTTCCTCGGCGGGCTCGGCGCGCTGCTCGGCCCGCTGTACGGCATCATCATGGCCGACTACTGGCTGTTGCGTCGCGGCCGCATCGACGTCCCCGCGCTCTACAGCGAGGATCCGGCGGGCGCGTACTTCTATCGGGGCGGCGTCAATCCGCGCGCCCTGGGCGCCTTCGTCCCGGCTGCCGCCGTGTCGCTGCTCATCGCGTTCATTCCCGCGCTCGACGCGGTGTCACCGTTCGCGTGGTTCATCGGCGCCGGATCCGGGGCCCTGATCCATCTCCTGATCGCCGACCGCAAGGCGGCGTTCGAGGACATCTCGGGCGAGCCGATCGCCGTCGAGTGCACCCACTGAACCCACTATCCGGGAGGTAATCCGAGATGCGGATTCTCGTCGTCAATGTCAACACGACCGCGTCGATGACCGACGCCATCGCCGCCCAGGCCCGCGCGGTCGCGGCCGAGGGCACCGAGATCGTCGGTCTCACACCGAGATTCGGCGCCGAATCGGTCGAGGGCAACTTCGAGAGCTACCTCGCGGCGGTCGGCGTGATGGACGCCGTCGTCAACTACCCGGAGCCGTTCGACGCGGTCGTGCAGGCCGGTTACGGCGAGCACGGGCGCGAGGGCCTGCAGGAGCTGCTCGACGTCCCCGTCGTCGACATCACCGAGGCCGCCGCCATGACGGCGATGCTGCTCGGCCATGCCTACTCGGTCGTGACCACCCTCGACCGGGCCGTGCCGATGATCGCCGACCGGCTCAAACTCGCGGGCCTGGACGCGCGCTGCGCGTCCGTTCGCGCGAGCGGCCTGCCGGTGCTGGCCCTCGAAGAAGATCCGGCGGCGGCGGTCGTCGCCGTCGTCGACCAGGCCGAGCGCGCGGTCCGCGAGGACGGCGCCGAGGTCATCTGCCTGGGCTGCGGCGGCATGGCGGGCCTGGACCGCCGCATCGCCGAGCGCTGCGGCGTGCCCGTCGTGGATGGCGTGAGCGCTGCGGTCAAGCTCGCGGAATCGCTTGTCGCCCTGGGCCTGTCGACCTCCAAGGTGCGGACCTTCGCGGCGCCGCGCCCGAAGGCGGTCACCGGCTGGCCGCTGTCGGGAGCCGCTGCCGAGCTCCTGTCCACCCTCCGCGCCTGACGCTCGCGCGGTATCGTTCCGGCGATATCGCGGGGAATGTCACGCGTCCGTGCGCTGCTCAAATGGGTCATTGGCATGAAAGCGGCTCCGCGCGCGAGGCATTCAGAGTGAAACGTGCGTAACTCACCGGTAGTGTGAATCCCCGTGACCCGATTGTTATCGGGTTCGATTCAGACTATTTGGAGATCGATGACTTCCATGAAGTACACAAAGTTCGTGGCCACCGCATTCATTGCCGCCGCCGCGACCGGTATCGCCGCGGGCACCGGTTACGCCGTCCCCGTCGACCCCGCTCCGGCGGTGGAGCAGTCCCCGTCGGCGCTGAACGGCAGCCAGCAGGGCGTCGACTACAGCGTGGCGCTCACCGACGCGAACGACATCGTCACCCGGGTGACCGGCGGCCAGTTCACCCTGGATGCGGCCAGCCAGACCGTGTTCCTGAAGAACCGGGCCGGCGATGTGGTGACCCAGGTGCCGCTGAACGGCACGCTGGCGGGCAAGCAGTACGGCCTCACCGCCGCCATCGACACCGCGGGCACCCAGCTGACGCTGACCCCGGTTTCGGCGCCGGTGTCGACCGCCAAGGACATCGACTCGCAGGCCGACTTCTTCGGTCAGCTGCAGCACGCCGCGCTGGGCGGCATCATCGGCGGCATCCTGGGCGCCTTCCTGTTCGGGATCGGCGCGATTCCCGGCGCGATCATCGGACTGCTGATTGCCGGCGGACAGCCGCTGATCGACTCGGGCTCGGCCTATTTCAGCGGGCAGCCCTGAAAACGCTGATTCTCGGCGGCACCCGGGAAGCCCGGGAACTCGCCGATATCGCGTCGGGCGAGCGAGGATTCGACATCGTGTCCTCGCTCGCCGGGCGCGTGCGCGACCCCGTGCTGCCGGTCGGCGAGGTGCGTGTGGGGGGCTTCGGGGGCGTCGGCGGACTGCGGGAGTGGTTGCGCGGCAATGGAATCGAGCTCGTGGTGGATGCCACGCACCCATTCGCCGGGGGAATCACCGCCAATGCCGCGGCCGCGGCCGCGAGTCTCGGGATACCGGTGCTGCACGTGCGGCGGCCGGGATGGACCGAGCAGGCCGGGGATCGGTGGATGCGCGTTCCGGATCTGGCGCTCGCGGCGGAAGCCGCCGCGGCCCTGGGGAAACGAGTCTTCCTCACCATCGGCCGCCAGGGCGTGGCCGCGTTCGCGCACTCGGACGCGTGGTTCCTGATCCGGGCCATCGACCCGCCCGACGGGGCGATGCCGGTCGATCACGAATTGCTGCTCGCCCGTGGGCCTTTCAGCGTCGCCGACGAGACCGCACTGCTGACCGGGCAGCGCATCGACGTCATGGTGACCAAGGACAGCGGGGGAGCGCTGACCGAGGCCAAACTCATCGCCGCGCGCGAGCTCGGCATACCGGTCGTGATGATCGACCGGCCGCCACTGCCCGCGGGCGCGGAGCAGGTGGAAACGGTTGCGGCGGCCTGGGATTGGCTGCGCGCCCGGCGTGGTCCGGCACACTGAGCCGACCGACCCCGCTCGGAACCAGGCTGACCGGCCCGGCTCGGGATCGGGCCGGCCGATCCCTGTTCGGAGCAGCGGCCCCTCGGCCCCGGCTCAGGACAGGCGGCTGGTGCGGTCGAGCAGCTCCGGCAGCCGATCGAACCACTCCAGCACGGCGCGCTCGTAGCGGATGCCGAAATCGAGGGTGGCCCGCTCGTAGGGTGACATGCGCTGCTCGTCGTGGCCGGACAGGTAGCTGGACAGGCGCTGCTCGTGGACGGTGCGGCCGGCGGCGACGATGCGTTCGAGCCGCTCGGGATCGATGAACTCGCCGAACGAGAGGGTCAGCAGCAGCGGCACCCGGATGGTCTCCGCGCCGGGATCGCGGGCGATCCATTCGGCGAAGGCTTCCCGGCCGTCCTCGGTGATCCGGTAGGGGGTGCGGTCGCGGGCGCCCGCCGCACCCTTCTCCACGAGTCCGTGCTG
This sequence comes from Nocardia sp. NPDC046763, assembly GCF_040645495.1. Lineage (NCBI taxonomy): Bacteria > Bacillati > Actinomycetota > Actinomycetes > Mycobacteriales > Nocardiaceae > Nocardia > Nocardia sp. NPDC046763. The sequence continues at coordinate 368,298 of NZ_JBEYYI010000003.1, forward strand.
GTGCATGGTGGCCAGTTCGCGGTAGACCTGGCTCTGGGTGATGGTCCAGAAGTCGCCGATGCGGTCCTGGGCCAGCGCCACCAGATCCCACCCGGACAGTTCGCCCTGGTGGAGGAATCCGAGTAGGGACGCGGCCGTCGAGTTGAGCGGGCGTCGAGCATGGTCTTCAGGCACCGGCACTCCTTCCAGCCTACGTTCTACATTGGAATATTAGTCGCCGTAGCGGCGCGACGTGAACACCCGGGGTCCACCGGCCGCGTCGAACACCGTGGTGGTCGACGCGCCGATGATCAACAGGGTCCGCATGTCCACCTCGGCCGGATCCAGCTCGGCCAGCGTCACCACCCGCACCGACTCGGCCGGGCCGCCCACATCGCGGCCGATCACCACCGGCGTCTGCGGCTTGCGGTGCTCGAGCACGAGATCGCGCATGGCCGCCACCTGCCAGGTGCGCTGCGACGACGCCGGGTTGTACACGGCGAACGCCATGTCCGCCGACGCCACCGCCGAAATCCGTTGCGCCACCGTCTCCCACGGCTTGAGCCGATCCGACAGCGAGATCATGGCGAAATCGTGCCCGAGCGGCGCGCCCATCCGGCTGGCCACCGCACTGGCCGCGGTCACGCCGGGCAGCACCCGCACCGGCACCTCCCGCCACTGCGGATCCGCTGACTCCTCGATCACCGCCGCCGCCATCGCGAACACACCCGGATCGCCCGACGAGACGACCACGACCTTCGCGCCCTGCTTGGCCATGTCCAAAGCCATTCCGGCGCGCTCGGATTCGACCCGATTGTCACTGGCATGCCGCCGCTGCCCCGGCCGCACCGGCACCCGATTCACATAGGTGGTGTACCCGACGATGTCGGTCGCCTCGGCCAGCGCCTGCCGAACCTCCGGTGTGGTCCACACCTCCGCGCCCGGACCGAGACCCACCACGACGACCTCGCCGACCTGTCCCGATTGCGTCGCGCGGGGTTCGGCCCCAGTGCTGGCCGCCGCGGGGGAGTGGGCGGCCGCGGCGCGGACACCGTCCGCGACTCGGCTGCCGGCGGCCGTGGCCCGCAGCCGGCCGTTGGTCGCGGCAGCGATACCGGAATCCGTAGTGGCACCGATTATTTCGGAGGACGCGGGCGCGCCGTCGGGTGTCAGTGCGATGCGCGTGGCGGGTTCGGGGCCCGGCACGATCGTGATCGCGAAGTAGGGGACGCTCGCTTCGTCCACCTCCGCGGCGCGCAGCACGCGCTGGCGGGACGAGCTGGCGCGTTCGACGTAGTAGGCGTCGGCGAGGCGGCCGGAGTCGGAAAGGGCCTGGCGGACACCGGGGTAGGTGCGGCCCAGCTTCATGATGGCGGCCGCGTCGGTTTCGCGCAGGCGGCGGGTGAGTTCCTCGGTGGGCATGGTGCCGGGCAGGACGGTGAGGACCTGGTCGCCTTCCACCAGAGGGGTGCCCAGGGCGGCCGAGGCGGCGCTGACCGAGGTGACGCCGGGGATGATCTCGGTGTCGAAGCGGTCGGCCAGGCGGCGGTGCATGTGCATGAACGAGCTGTAGAACAGCGGGTCACCGGCCGCGAGCAGCGCGACGGTGCGGCCCGCGGCGAGATGGCCCGCCAGCGCCGTGGCCGCGCGCTCGTAGAATTCGTCGATCGCGCCCTGGTAGCCGCCCGGGTGGTCGGTGGTCTCGGTGGTCACCGGGTAGACCAGGTGCTCCTCGAGCTGACCCGCACGCATGTACGGGGCCGCGATGGCGCGGGAGATGCTGCGGCCGTGGCGGGCGCTGTGGAAGGCGATGACATCGGCCTCGCCGATGATCCGCGCGGCCTTGACCGTCACCAGTTCCGGATCGCCGGGTCCGAGCCCGACACCCCAGAGCTTGCTCATTCTTGTTCGCTCGCAATCGCATTGAGGGCTGCGGCGGTGATGGCGCTGCCGCCGCGCCGGCCGCGCACGGTCAGGAATTCGACGCCGCCGTATTCGGCCAGGGCCTGCTTGGATTCCGCGGCCCCGATGAACCCGACCGGAATGCCGAGCACGGCGGCGGGCCGGGGTCCACCCGCGTCCAGCATGTCCAGCAGATGGAACAGCGCGGTCGGCGCATTGCCGACGGCCACCACCGCACCATCCAGCCGGTCGCTCCAGAGTTCCAGCGCCGCAGCCGATCTGGTGTTGTCCATGCGGGCCGCCAACTCCGGTACCCGGGGATCGTCGAGCAGGCACAGTACGTCGTTGTCGGCCGGCAGCCGCTTGCGGGTCACGCCCGAGGCGACCATCTTGGCGTCGCACAGGATCGGCGCGCCGACCTGCAGCGCGGCCCGCGCCTTGGCCACCACATCGGTACTGAACTCGACGTCACCGGCCAGATCCACCTGCCCGCAGGCGTGGATCATGCGCACCACCACCTGCGACACGTCCGCGGGGAACCGGGCCAGATCGGCCTCGGCCCGGATGGTCGCGAACGAGCGCCGATAGATCTCGGCCCCGTCTTTGAGGTAGCTGGCACGCACGTCGGACATGGTGTCCACCCTAGATTTCGCCGTCGGGGCCGCGCTGAGCGGGTCGCGTGCCGACACCTCGCGACCGGGTTCGAGCCGCCTCACGACGGGGTTCGGCTGCCACAGTGGACCGTTCACGGCCGGGCCGGATCACGTGCGGGGCCGTTCGAGCAGCCGGGACATGACGATATTGCTGCGAGTGCGCCCGACCCGCGCGTTCTCGCGAATACGCTCGACGGTCGCCTCGATCTCGGCCATATCGGTGGCCATCACATGCACCAGGGCATCGGCCTCACCGGCGATCGTCCACACCCCGACCACCTGCGGGATGGGTTCGAGGCTGCGGCGCAGTTCGGCGGGGGAGATGTTGTCGCGGTAGAAGACTTCGACATACGCCTCGGTGCGCCACCCCAGCGCGGCCGGGTTCACCACCGCGGTGAACCCGGTGATCTGCCCGCCCGCCACCATCTTGTCGACCCGGCGCTTGACGGCGGGCGCGGACAGGCCGATCTCGGAGCCGATGTCCTGGAACGAGGCGCGCGCGTACTTGAGCAGGTGCGCCAGGATCCGCCGGTCCAGGTCGTCCATGCTCGCCCCTTCGCAATGATGCGCACGCACGGGTGTGTTGCGCAACGAATCGCCGTTGGCACTGATACAAACGCAACGATTCGCTATTTCGAGCACAACGGTACGCCACTTACCTTCAGGACAGCCCCGTCCGCGCCGCTTCCGAGGGAGTCTCGTTGACGTCCGTAGCCACGCTGCCCGCCCGTGATCCCGCCGCCCGCCGGCCCGTTCCCCGCCGCTACCTCATGTGCCGCCCGGAACACTTCGACGTCACCTACGCCATCAATCCGTGGATGGACACCTCCGACCCGGTGAACCGCGCCCTGGCCCTGGCCCAGTGGGACGGGCTGCGCGCGGCGTACGAGGCGCACGGGCATCGGGTCGAGGTCATCGAACCGATTGCCGGACTGCCCGATATGGTGTTCGCCGCCAATGGCGGACTCGTCATCGGGGACCGGGCGCTCTCGGCCCGTTTCGCCAATCCCGAACGCGCACAGGAAGGCCCGGCCTTCCACGCGTGGATGGCGGCCCGTGGATTCGCCGCCGTGGCCGCCGCCCGCGAAACCAATGAGGGCGAAGGCGATTTCGCCATCGCCGCCGACCGGATCCTCGCCGGGACCGGATTCCGCAGTGCTCCCGGCGCGCACGAGGAGGTGGCGGAGTTCTTCGGATTACCGGTCGTCTCGCTGGATCTGGTGGATCCGCGGTTCTATCACCTCGACACCGCGCTCATGGTGCTCGATGACACCATCGCCTACTACCCGGGCGCTTTCAGCGGGCCCAGCGCCCGGCTGCTGGCCGGCCTGTACCCGGACGCCATCATCGCCGACGAGGAGGACGCGAATGTGCTGGGCCTCAACGGCGTCTGCGACGGCTACCACGTCTTCCTCACCGAGAAGGCCGTCGGCCTGGCCGAGCAGCTGCGGGCCCGCGGCTACCAGCCGGTCGGGATCGATCTGTCGGAGTTGCTCAAGTCCGGCGGCAGCGTGAAGTGCTGCACGCTCGAATTGCACAGGGTCAGAACGGCAGCCGGGTCCGGAACGGACTGACCCCCGGATCGTTGAGCGGGTGCGCCAGGATGAGGAAGCGCAGCAGCATCACCGCGCCGGTGATCTGCAACAGCGCCAGCGGGATCTCACCGATGACCGCCGTGCCCGCCGACACCCACACATCCCCGGCCTCGGCGGTCAGGATGTCGAACCAGGCGTCCACGAGCAGCAGGAGCCCGGTGCCGAAGGCGGGGAGCAGCAGCACCACCCGATGCTTCCAGCCCAGGTAGGCGGTGGCCGCCATCATCAGCACCAGGGCGATGTCGAACCCGATCCAGGCCAGCGACCAGTTCCGCGCGTGATACTCCGCCGGCAGCGAGAACCCCAGGTAAACGATCCACGGAATCAGCGCGAGACAGCCGCCGACCATGAGCGCCAACCGAACCCGCCGATGCACCCGCACCACCTCCGGCCGCGGCAGCCACCGCTCGGGCGGCAGCCGCAGCCGCCGGATCAGCTCCCGGCGCTCATCGTCCGACATCGCCGCGATCTCCTCATCGCTGAGCTTCGGCACAGCCATGACCGCCTCCCGTCTCCGATACTCGCCGCTGCTCCGATCAACCCACTGTGCACCAACATGCGCGATGAGCCGCACCGGCATGCCCGGGCTTCGCGGCAACTCGGCCTGCGGGGGCATGCGGGCCGGACGTGCGGTCTTTCTCGGCGACGACGACCTCGGCCTACCGGGACGGGACTATCCGGTAGCCGTCGACCGTGGCGATGACGTCGGTGACCGCGCCCTTGGGACGGCCGCAGCCGCGGTCGCAGCCGGACCAGTGTTGGCGGCCAGCGGCGACGACCTCCCCGGCGTCCAGACCTTCGCGTGTGAATTGTGGTGCGCCGGTGGGGACTACGCGACCGGTGTCCACGGCCTCGGCGGCGTCGGAACGGACGTCGGTGAGGGATTTCGCACAGCCGGGCCTGCCTGCGCAGGCGCTGACCAGCAGCCACGGGGAGTTCACGTCGAAGATCAGGCCCATCGGGGCGAGGACGCGGACCACCTGCTCGGCCGCCCATTCGTCGAGATCGGTGAGGACCAGGCTGCGCCACGGGGTGAGGTAGACGGGACGCTCGACGGCGGCGATGAATTCGGCGGTACGGGCGGGCAGCGAGCCGAGGCGGACGCCCGCGCCGAGTGCGACGCGGGCGTCGTCCTGATTCAGCCAGCCGATCGGAATGTCCTGGCGCACCGGCAGTTCGAGGGGGTCGCCGGACGCGTCGAGGCCGGGCCGGATGGTCAGCAGGTGATCGGTCAGTCGGGCGCCGCCGTCCGGGATCTCGTGCAACCGCCACTGGCCGTCGCGCAGCTCCAGGAAACCGTGCGCTGCAGCGAGCATGAGATCCACCGCGTCGGCAGGGGATACGCGGATACCGGAGTCCTTGCCTGCCAACAGGAGTGCGTAGGTGTTCTCGTCGAGCGCATGCACACCGATATCCCCGCCCAGCCCGCTGACATCGCCGCGACCGTCGTCGAGGGTGAACAGCACCCGGCCGGGCAGGTCGGCCAGCCGCGGATGCGCGCGCAGACCTTCATCGAGCGCCGGAACCAGCGGATGCACATCGGTCCACCCGCCGACCCGCCCGGACAGCGGAGAGGCGACGATGTTCCGTACCCGATCATGCGTCGCGCTGGGTAGCAGGCCCGCGTCGGTCAACCGCTCGGTGAGCGCAGCCGCATCCCGAACCTGCCGGAACTGCACGTTGCCCCGAGAGGTGAGCTCGATATTGCCGTCGCTCAGATCGACCGCCGCGGCGGCCAGGGTCTGCACCTGGCCGGGGGAGAGCTGTCCGCCCGGCACCCGGATGCGAGCGAGGGGACCATCGGCTGCTTGGTGCAGGCGGAGCACGCCCGGGCAGGAATCGGGATCGGTTCGCGTCATGACGCCCCCAGCCTACGGAGGATGCCGAGGTCGGGCACCTGCGGGCCGGGAACAGGACAGACCAGCTCTCCTGAGTATCCACATCTAGAGATATTGCGATCTGAGCATGGATTGCGCGCAGGTCGGTCCGTGGCCAACCAGAAGCATCGATCACGGAGCCGCGGTTGGTCTTTCGAGGAGGGGATGAGCGCGGCGCGGAGTGCGGGCCCGGGACAGCAGGATTCCGGGGTGTGTGCCCCGGAATCGTGGTGGGAGGTCGGATGGGTCAGCACATGCGGCGGGGTTCGATGGCCTTGGGGGCGCCCCGGCGGCGGGCGAAGGCGGGGGTGGTTTCCCAGGTGTCGTTGAGAAGGCTGGGGACGTTGTGGTGGTCCACGTGGTCGCGGTGGACGGTGGTGGTCATGACCGTGATGCCGAACAGGATGGTCGCGGTGCAGATGATGCCGGCGAGCATGGCCCACTCGCTGTGACCGGAGCCGGCGGCCGTGAGGGCCATGGCCAGCGTTGCGAAGGCAACCAATGAGCAAAAGTACCCCGACCAGGCAGCAAAGCGGTTCCGCCTGACCCATCCTGGAGTGGTTGGCATACGGGCAGCGTACGTGTGGCCCGGTTGGTCTCGCAGGCGTGCGGAGGAGCCTTTGCCGCACTGTGATCCGGGGCGCGATACCGGGCCGGTGCCGCCGGCGCGATAGCATCGGCGAGCTCGTCGAACGGAAGAATCCGGTGCAATTCCGGTGCGGTCGCGCCACTGTGACAGTCAGACCTTCCCGGCGGGCGCCGAACCGTGCTGGGCGCGTCACCCTAGGAAGGCCTGAAACCTGTGATCCTGCTGCTGTCCACCTCCGACACCGACCTGCTGAGCGCGCGGGCGAGCGGCGCCGAGTACCGGCTCGCCAATCCTGCGCGCCTGCTGCCGGAGGACCTGCCCGCCCTGCTCGACGGGGCCGAGCTGGTGATCGTGCGCATCCTCGGCGGCAAACGCGCCTGGGAGCCGGGGCTGGAGACGGTGCGCGCCAGCGGGATTCCGCTGGTCGCCCTCGGCGGTGAGATCGCGGCGGACGCCGAGCTCATGGAGTGCTCCACGGTGCCGGGCGGCGTGGCCGCCGACGCCCACAACTACCTGGCGGCGGGCGGCCCGCGAAACCTGCTGCAGCTGCACAACTTCCTGTCCGATACGGTGCTGCTCACCGGGCACGGTTTCGAGCCGCCGGTGGAGATGCCGAGCTGGGGTGCGCTGGAACGGGATTCGCGCCCGGTCGCGGCGGATGCCCCGACGGTGGCGGTGGTCTACTATCGCGCCCAGCATCTGGCCGGGAACACCGGCTATATCGACGCGCTGTGCTCGGCCATCGAGGACAAGGGCGCGCGGGCGCTGCCGGTGTACTGCGCCTCGCTGCGCACCGCGGAACCGGAACTGCTGGCCGAACTGCGCACGGCCGACGCGCTCGTGGTGACGGTGCTCGCGGCCGGTGGCACCAAGCCGGCGACCGCGTCGGCGGGCGGGGACGACGAGGCGTGGGATGTGGGCGCACTCGCGGATCTGGATGTGCCGATCCTGCAGGGCCTGTGCCTGACCAGTGGCCGCGAGCAGTGGGAGGCCAATGACGACGGCCTGTCCCCGCTGGATGTGGCAACGCAGGTGGCGGTGCCGGAGTTCGACGGGCGCATCATCACGGTGCCGTTCTCGTTCAAGGAGTTCGACGCCGACGGGCTGTCGACCTATGTGCCCGATTCCGAGCGCGCGGCGCGGGTGGCGGGCATCGCGGTGCGGTATGCGCGGCTGCGGCACATTCCGGCGGACCGGAAGAAGGTCGCCCTGGTGCTGTCGGCGTATCCGACCAAGCATGCCCGCATCGGCAATGCGGTCGGCCTGGACACGCCCGCCAGCGCCATCCGGCTGCTCACCGAAATGCGGCTCGCCGGTTACGATCTCGGCGCGGCGGGGGAGATCCCGGGCCTGGAAGAGGCCGATGGCGACGCGCTGATCCACGCGCTCATCGCCGCGGGCGGACAGGACCCGGACTGGCTCAGCGCCGAACAGCTGGAGGGCAACCCGATTCGCATCGGCGCGGACCTGTACACGCGGTGGTTCGAGACGCTGCCGGAGGATCTGCGCACGGCCGTGATCGAGGCGTGGGGACCGCCGCCGGGCGAGCTCTATGTCGACCGGTCCGCGGATCCGAAGGGCGAGATCGTCATCGCCGCACTGCGTTTCGGCAATGTGGTGCTCATCGTGCAGCCGCCGCGCGGGTTCGGGGAGAATCCGGTGGCCATCTACCACGACCCGGACCTGCCGCCGAGCCACCACTACCTGGCCGCCTACCGGTGGCTGGCCGCGCCGGAGGGCTTCGCCGCCGACGCCGTGGTGCACCTGGGCAAGCACGGCAATCTGGAGTGGCTGCCGGGCAAGACCCTCGGCATGTCGGCCTCGTGCGGCACCGATGCCGCTCTCGGCGACCTGCCGTTGATCTACCCGTTCCTGGTGAACGATCCGGGCGAGGGCACCCAGGCCAAGCGCCGCGCCCACGCCACGCTGGTGGACCACCTGATCCCGCCCATGGCGCGCGCCGAAACCTACGGTGACATCTCGCGTCTGGAGCAGCTGCTCGACGAGCACGCCAATATCTCCGCGCTCGACCCGGCCAAGCTGCCCGCCATCCGCCAGCAGATCTGGACGCTCATGCGCGCGGCCAAGATGGACCACGATCTGGGGCTCACCGAGCGGCCGGACGAGGAGTCCTTCGACGACATGCTGCTGCATGTCGACGGCTGGCTGTGCGAGATCAAGGACGTGCAGATCCGCGACGGCCTGCACATTCTCGGCCGGGCCCCGGCGGGGGAGGCGGAGGTCGACCTGGTGCTGGCCATGCTGCGCGCCCGCCAGCTGTGGGGCGGCGAGGTCAATGTCCCGGGCCTGCGAGAAGCGCTGGGGCTCAGCGAATCCGGGGACGAGGTCCGCGAACGGGTGGATGCGTTCGAGAAGCTGGCGCGCGAGCTGGTGCTGACCATGCAGGAGGTCGACTGGGATGTCGACTCCATCGACGCGGTCAGCGAGACCCTGCTGGGCAGCGAGCTCGCCGACGCGGCCGCGATCACCGATGTCCCGGCTCGCCTGGCCGAGGTGCGCAAGGTACTGGGGTTCGCGGCGACCGAGGTGGTGCCGCGGCTGCGACAGACCGGCGTCGAGATCTCGCGAATCCTGCACGCGCTCGACGGCGGCTTCATTCCGGCCGGACCGAGCGGGTCGCCGCTGCGTGGCCTGATCAACGTGCTGCCGACCGGCCGGAACTTCTACTCGGTGGACCCCAAGGCGGTGCCGTCGCGGCTGGCCTGGGAAACCGGTCAGGCGATGGCGGATTCGCTGCTCGCACGGTACCTGGCCGATCACGGTGAGTACCCGCGCTCGGTGGGCCTGTCGGTGTGGGGCACCTCGGCCATGCGCACCTCCGGCGACGATATCGCCGAGGTGTTCGCGCTGCTGGGCGTGCGGCCGGTGTGGGACGAGGCCAGCCGCCGGGTCACCAGGCTCGAGGCCGTCTCGCTCGAGGAGCTGGGCCGTCCGCGCATCGACGTGACCGTGCGCATCAGCGGCTTCTTCCGCGACGCCTTCCCGCATGTGCTGGCGCTGCTGGACGACGCGGTGCGATTGGCCGCCGAGCTCGACGAGCCCGCCGAATCCAACTATGTCCGCGCCCACGCCCAGGCCGACCTGGCCGAGCACGGGGACGAACGCCGGGCCACCACACGGATTTTCGGTTCCAAGCCGGGCACCTACGGTGCGGGCCTGCTGCAGCTCATCGATTCCAAGAGCTGGCGCACCGACGACGATCTGGCGCAGGTGTACACGGCCTGGGGTGGTTTCGCCTACGGTCGCGACCTCGACGGCGCACCCGCCGCGGACGACATGCGCACGGCGTACCGGCGGATCGCGGTGGCGGCCAAGAACACCGACACCCGCGAGCACGACCTCGCCGACTCCGACGACTATTTCCAGTACCACGGCGGCATGGTCGCGGCGGTGCGCGCGCTGACCGGCAAGAATCCCGAGGCCTACATCGGCGACAGCACCCGCCCGGACGCGGTGCGCACCCGCACCCTGTCCGAGGAGACCACCCGGGTGTTCCGGGCGCGCGTGGTGAATCCGCGCTGGCTCGAGGCCATGCGCCGCCACGGCTACAAGGGCGCGTTCGAAATGGCCGCCACCGTCGACTACCTGTTCGGCTACGACGCCACCACGAATGTGGTCGCCGACTGGATGTACGAGAAGCTCGCGGAATCCTATGTTTTCGACGAGACCAATCGAAAGTTCATGGAACAGTCGAATCCCTGGGCGCTGCACGGTATTGCGGAGCGGTTGCTGGAGGCGGCGGAGCGGAAACTCTGGGAACAGCCCGAGAGTGACACCCTGGATCGGCTGCGGCAGATCTACCTGGAAACCGAAGGCGAACTGGAGTAATCGAATTCGACCGGTCCGTTCGATCGGTCGCGGCGTGCCGGGGTGACGCGCAGGACAAGGGCGGACAACCCCGGCACCTCGGTCTTCCCCGCGCTCGTCCTTGGGGGATCATGAGAATCGTCCCGGTGTCGCGTTCGAGGCGGACTTCGTACTCGTCGCCAGGCACCGGGTCACCCGCTGACGTTCCAAAGGCGTTCTCGGGTCAGATAATTCGATGTGGAATTTCCCCGATTCGCCGCACCCTCGCGTATGCGTAATCGAGTTGCGGTGTTCCGGCGCATCCCGGTGGATGCGCCTGCTGGGCCCTGCGGTGAATCGGCTCTTCTATCACAGGGAACCGTCATGAGAATTGCCAGAATCGCCGCTACCACTTTACTTTCCGTCGCCGCCCTGTGCGCCGCTACGGTGACCGCGCACGGTGAACCCGCCGTCGCCGCCCCCGGAATCAGCGGTGCGGACCGGGGTGTCGATTACTCCATCGCCCTGGCCCAGGACCGCAGCTCGGTCACCACCACGCTCACCGCGGGTCACTTCCAGCTCACCGGCGGTACCGTGAACATCGTCGCGCCCACCGGGGAGACCATCGCGTCGCTGCCGCTGGTCTACCAGACCGCGGGCCGCACCCTCGACGTGATACCCGAGGTGAACGCGGCCGGGACCGAATTGACGGTGCGGCCGTCGGATGCGGCCGATATCGCCGCTCCGAACGGGGATGTCGCGGCCCTGCAGAATGTGGCCGACGCCGGGTCGATCGTGGCCGGGGCATTCATCGGCTGCGTCGTCGGCGCGGTGATCGGGGTGTGGTTCTTCCTGGTCGGCGCCATTGTCGGCTGCGGTGTCGGCGGACTTCTCGGCGCGATCATCGCCGGAGATCAACCGTAGCTCGAACCCTGGGCGGAACGTGCACGGCCACCGGGCGGGCCGGCGGCCGTGTCGTGCACGAAGACCGTTACGCCGGAACGATTTCGATGCCGATGGTGCCTGCGCTGCCGCGACGCACCTTGCTCAGGGTGATGCCCAGCCAGCCCTGAATGCCGTAGCGGCGCTTGATGAGATCGCGCACTCGCTCGGTGCCGGCCGCGTCGAGCACGGTCGCGCTGCCCTTCACGATCTCGCCGCGGGTCTTGCCCCGCAGATCGCACGCCTGCACCGTGACCTCGGGACTGCGGCGGACGCGCTTGACCTTCCAGCTGTCGGTGACGGTCCAGACGTAGAGGCGGCCATTGTCGAGTGCGGCCCACACCGGGGTGCCGACCGGCGTGCCGTCCTTCTTGTAGGTGACGAGATTGACGTAGTTCGCGGTGCCCACGGGCCCGAACGGGTTGTCCACGTTCGCAGCCTAGCCCGAACCGGCGGGCGACGCGGATCACGCGCCGCGCCATAGACGGGCACACGGAATTCAAGACCGCGCTGCGTGCCCGCTACGGCCGGGTGCCTGCGTGCCGAATCCCACGCCTCACCCAGTTCGGTCCGGGCAGACCCGATTCACCCGCATCGACCCGGTCGGCAATGTCGTCGTTCATGTCCAGCGCGACGAACCCCACCCCGAATACGGCGGTGCGAAGGGACTCGCAGGCCGGGCCCGGGTGATCGACAATGCCCGCATCTTCCGTGACTTCGAGAACGACGACGCCACCGCCGTGCGGATCCCGGAAACCGGTCTGCGCCGATACAGGGACACCGCCCCGGCCCGGGACAAGGCGCGGGTTCTGGCCATGATCGCCGAAATCACCGGTGCGGCAAGCGATTCCGGAGAGGGTCGACCCGGTCGGTGCCTACTGCGCCGCGGCGGCTTCGCGGGCCGCCGCGAAGTCTGTGACCAGGTCGGCGAACGTCGCGGCATGCGTGAGCGGCAGATAGTGGCCCGCGCGCGGCACGACCAGCAGTCGGCCGTTCGCGCAGGCACGCAGGAAGCGCTGCTCGCCCAGGCGGAAGTGGTCGTGACCGCCATTGATCAGGCGAACCGGCCCAGGGTAGGTTGCCAGCGCGGCAAGGGAATCGAAACCGGACAGGGCGGCGAACACATCCGGAATCACCTCGGTGGCGATTCCTCCGCGGGCGATCGCCGCGGCCACCCGCGGCGGCACCGCACGGTCGAAGACCTGCTCGCTGAGGGCCTGCCCGCCGTCGGGCCGGGACGACAGGACGCGATGCATGAGCCGGAACGGGGCCGCCAGCGCGGGCCCCGGGACCACGGTGGCGCCCGCGAGCACCACGCCCGCCACCCGGTCCGGATGGGCCGCCGTGGCCGCGATGGTGGCGACGCCACCCAGTGAATGACCCACGACCAGCGCGGATCCGCCGAGTCGATCGATGCCCGCTCGCACGGCCTCGACCGCCCCGGGCAGCGTGAAGCGCTCACCGCGGCGGGTGCCGTGGCCGGGTAGATCGATCGCCAGGACCGGGCGCTGCGGGCCGAGATGCTCGCCCACCTCCACCCAGCAGGTGCTGCTCAGCCGAAGGCCGTGGACCAGCAGGACCGGAGTTCTCGTCATGGCTACCTCCCGAATAGAAATGCAACGCTGCGTTGCGTTTCCATGAAAGCAGTGCCGGAAGCGCAACGCAACGTTGTGTTGTATTTTGAGGAGGTGACGACACCGGGACGGCGATCGGCGGGCAGGCCGCGACAAGCCGAGGCGATTTTCGGGGCGACCCTGGACCTGCTGGCGGTGAAGGGTTATGACGGGCTGACCATGGAGGCCGTGGCCGAACGGTCGGGGGTGAACAAGACGACGCTGTACCGGTGGTGGCCGGCCAAGGACGCGTTGCTGGCCGCGGCGCTCACCGACTCCGAGGTCCTGGCCTTCTCGGTGCCGGACACCGGCAGCCTGCGGGGTGATCTGCTGGCGCTCGCGCAGGCGATCGCCGGGCTGCTGACCGCCGAGGCGACCGCACCCATCGCGACCGCCGTGCTGGCGGCCGCGCCCGCGCGCCCGCACCTGGCGGCGGTCGGGGCATCGTTCTTCGCCGACCGGCTCGGCCGCGAACAGCCGGTGTTCCAGCGCGCGATGGCCCGGGGCGAACTGGCCGCGACCTGCGATCCGGCGGCGATCATGGATCTGCTCGCCGGGGCGATCTGGTTCCGGCTGCTGCTGCGCGGTGAGCCCCTGACGCCCGAATATCTCAGCGGCGCAGTCGATCTGGTGGTGGATGGCCTACCCGGGGGCGGTCGGACGCACTAGGCGGGATTCGCCCCGACCATCCGCAGCGCCAGCATCGCGTAGTCGGCGCCGATCTCCTCGGGGGAGCGGCGGTAGTTCTTCTGGTACCAGCGCGCGGTGTCCACGCACAGCGACATCAGCGCCAGCGTGACGGCATTGGTGTCGGAGACGTCGAAAGTGCCGTCGGCGAGACCGTGGCTCACGAGATCGCGGACCAGGCGGTGAATGGCGACCTGGAGGTCGACGACCTCGGACCGGTGCTCGGGGGTCAGATCGGTCATGTGGTGCAGGACCACGCGCACCGAGGCGGCGTGCTCGGCATGCCAGACGGTGAGATCGCGCACTACGGCGCTGAGATGGTCGGCGGCACTGCCGGAACCGGCGGACGCGGCCACCGCGACCTGGTGGGTCAGGCGCATGGACGACAGCGAGATGCGGTAGAGCACTTCCTCTTTGGAGCCGAAGTGCACGTACAGGCCCGCGGGGCTGAGCCCGGCGCGGGCGGCGATGTCGCGGGTGGTGGTGGCGTGGAAGCCGCGTTCGGCGAAGGCGTCGATGGCGGCCAGGAAGATCCGGCGCTGGCCCTCGGGGAAGCGGCGCTGGGTGAGCTCCAGATGCGCCACCGCGGCGGTGCCGCGAGTGCCGTCGGCGGCGGTGCCGCGAGTGCCGTCGGCGGCGGTGCCGCGAGTGCCGTCGGCGGCGGTGCCGCGGGTGCCGTCGGCGGCGGTGCCGCGGGTGCCGTCGGCGGCGGTGCCGCGGGTGCCGTTCCCGGTGATCGGCGCGATGTCGTCGTTACCCATCGAATGAGTATCTCCCAGAGAGTGTTTCATCCGATCACCGGCCGGGTGCGACGGACGCCCGGCCGGTGGGGGAGGGCCGGGCCCGTGATGATGGGGCGGACCGGGCGCGGGCTCGGGTCGGCTCGCCGGTTTGGGGGCGGGTGAACGGGGCGTTGATGGTGGTGACGTACCCGCACCGCGGCGGCGATCGCGGCCGGGGCGGTCACCAGCAGCTGTCGTGGAAACCCGACGTGCCGGCCGGGTTTCCGCGCCCAGGCCGGACCGGTCACGCCGCGCGGGTGAGGACCTGCGCGTCCGCGTCGGTGATGGCGATCGTGTGCTCGGAGTGCGCGGTGCGCGAACCGTCGGCCGAGCGCAGGGTCCAGCCGTCCGGATCGGTGACGATGCGGTCGGTGCCGCGCGCGAACCAGGGCTCGATGGCGAGGGTGAGGCCGGGGCGCAGCCGGAAACCGCGCCCGGCGCGGCCGTCGTTGGGCACGTGGGGGTCCTCGTGCATGGTGCGGCCCAGGCCGTGACCGCCGAATTCGGTGTTGATCGGGTAGCCGCCGGCGCGGGCGACCTGCGCGATGGCGGCGGACAGGTCGCCGATGGTGTTGCCGGGCCGTGCCGCCGCGATGGCCGCGTCGAGGGCCTGCTCGGTGGCGCGGACCAGGCGCGCGTCCTCCGGATCGGAGGTGCCGACAATGGTGGTGACCGCGGAGTCGGCGACCCAGCCGTCGATGCTCACCGCCAGATCCATGCTCAGCACGTCGCCGTCACGCAGCGTGTAGTCGAACGGAAGTCCGTGCAGCACAGCATCGTTGACCGAGAGGCAGACGGTGTTGCGGAACGGGCCGCGCCCGAACGAGGGGGAGTAGTCCCAGTAGCAGGAGACCGCGCCGCGCTCACGGATGCGGTCGCGCACTACGGCTTCCAGTTCCAGCAGATTCACCCCGATCTGCGCCTTCTCCCGCAGTTCACTCAGCACCCCGGCCACGAACTGCCCGGTCACCCGCATGCGTTCGATCTCGGCCGGGCTCTTGAGTTCCACCATGACAATCTCCTCGTTTCGGTATTTTTATACCGACCATAGCGGGTTGCGGTATTTAAATACCAACCGTAGGGTGGCGGGCATGGTCCGACTGCCCCTCACACCCGCCCAGCTCGAAGCCGGTCGCCGCCTGGGCGCCGCGCTGCGTGCCGCCCGTGGCGGCCGGGAGCTGCTGGAGGTGGCCGCGAGCGCGGGTATTTCGCCGGAGACGCTGCGCAAGATCGAATCGGGCCGGCTGCCCACCCCGGCGTTCGGGACCGTGGTGGCCCTGAGCCGCGCACTGGACATCCCGCTCGACGAGCTCGCCGAGATCTGGCAGCCGGGCGACGCCGCCCACCGTTCGGCCTCCTGACGCCGGGCAGCGCTCGGCCCTTTGAAGCCGGGCAGCGCTCGGCCTTCTGGCACCGAGCCGCCGATTCAGTCGGCGGTCAGTTCCACCGGCACCGCGATGACATCCACCATCGCGCCGTTGCGCAGCACCGTCACCGGCAGCGAGCGGCCGATGGCGTCGGCGAACAGCTGGCGCTGAATTCCTTGTGCGTCACGGATTTCGGTGCGCGCGACGCTGAGCATCAGATCCCCGCGCCGCAGTCCGGCGCGCTCGGCCGGGCCGCCGCGCACCACCTCGACGATGCGCAGCCCGGCGTCCTGTCCGGTGCGGGCGGCCACGGCGGTGGGCAGCGGTGCGGGCACTCCGACCACGCCGAGGTAGGCGCGCCGGACCCGGCCCTCGGTGAGCAGGGTGCTGATGATGCGGTGGGTGGTGGCATTGATCGGAATGGCCAGGCCCAGCCCGATTCCGGCGACCGCGGTGTTGATCCCCACCACCCGGCCGGCCGAATCTGCCAGCGCCCCACCGGAATTGCCGGGGTTGAGGGCGGCGTCGGTCTGGATCACGTCCTCGATCACGCGGGCGGCCCGGCGATTGCCCACCGGCACCGATCGGCCCAGCGCGCTCACCACGCCCGCCGTCACCGACCCGGCCAGCCCGAGCGGGCTGCCGACGGCCACCACCAGCTGGCCCACCACCAGGGTGTCGGCGTCGCCGAGCCGCACCGCGGTCGGCGCGCCGCCGCGGGCGCGCAGCACCGCCAGATCGGAGAGCGGATCCACGCCCACCACATCGAATCTCGATTCCAGCCCGTCGGCGAACACCACGGTTCCCTCGCCCGCCTCACCCACCACGTGCGCGTTGGTGAGCAGGAAGCCGTCGTCGGTGAAGACCACCGCCGAGCCCCCGCCGCGGCGGGTCTGCACGCTGGCGACGTGCGGTGTCACCGATTTGGCGACCGCGATCACCGTGCGCGAGTAGGAGTCCATTGCCTCGGCGTCGGGGGTTCCGAAGCCGGGCTGCGGGGTCGATGCCGCTGAGTTCGCGTTCTCGTCCATCGACGAGAGGGCAGCTTCGTCGTCCACGACGACCACCATCCCGATTACATGATTACGTTGCCTCAACCCAGGATGCGCGCGAAACGACCGTCACGACAACCGGTTCGCCGACAGCGCAACCACGCCTCGCGCAGGCGGAGGTCAGCGCCTCAGGCCAGGCGGTACCGGAGGTGGGTGACGCGGGTACCGGCGACGATCTCGGGATCCTCCAGCAGTACCGGCGCGTTCGAGAGTTCACCCAGCAGCGGGACGCCGCCGCCGAGCAGTACCGGCACGATATCGACCCAGATCTCGTCCAGCAGACCCTGTTCGAGGCACTGGCGGGCGACATTGCCGCCGCTGACGCCCACCATTTTCGCGCCGGCGATGCCGCGCGCGACGTCCACAGCCTCCTTCACGCCGCCGGTGACGAAGGTGAACGGCGCATCGGGGTGCCGAGCGATCCAATCCTCGGGAACCGTGTGGGTGACCACCACGATCGGCTTGTCGGCCGGATGCACGCCACCCCAGCCGTCGGTGAGCGTGAACAGCCGCTTGCCGACGATGTACACGCCCACGCCGTCGAGCCAGGCCCGCAGGTAGGCGGCGTCCTCGGGGGTCAGGGTGAACGGGATCTCCGGGTGCGTGCTCGGGATCGGCACCTCGCCGCTCTGGTACCAGGCGAACAGGTGTTCGAAGCCCGTCTCGGCGGGGCCTGCGATGTATCCGTCGAGGGACATGCTCGCGCCGGTGACTACCTTGCTCATTTCGCTACTCCTTCTCTGGGAACGATGCGGCGGTGTTCGCCGTCTCTGCGAAGAGGTCGGAGTCGGGGGCGGCGGATCGTCGCATCCGCGCGAGAAATTCCTTCGCCCTAGGTCGCCTGGCTCACCGAGGACATGTGGAAGTCCGGGATTCGCAAGGGCGGCATGGCCGTCCGGGTGAACCAGTCCTTCCATTCGCGCGGCAGGGTGATCTCGGTGCGGCCCGCTTCGCTGACCCGGCGCAGCAGGTCCAGCGGGCTCTCGTTGAAGCGGAAGTTGTTGACCGCCGCGGTGACCTCACCGTTCTCGACCAGGTAGACGCCGTCGCGGGTGAGGCCGGTGAGCAGCAGTGTGGCCGGATCGACCTCGCGGATGTACCACAGGCAGGTCAGCAGCAGACCGCGTTCGGTGCGCGCGATCATGTCCGGCAGGGTGGCTTCGCCGCCGCCGCCGGTCATGAGCAGGTTCTCACCCGGCACCGTGACGGGTGCGTCGAATTCGGCGGCCGTGGCGCGCGGGTAGACCAGCGACTCGATGACGCCCTCGCGGATCCAGTCGGTGCGCTGCGCGGTCAGGCCGTTGTCGAACACCGAGAGCGACTCCGACGACGACACCGTCGCCACGAACGGCCGGTACTCCAGCCCTGCCGCGCTCGGATCCGAGGACAGGGTGAGCGGAATCCCGGTCAGCCGCTCTCCGATTCGGGTGCCGCCCGCCCGCGAGAACGCGGTGTGGCCCTCGTGCGCGCCGCGGCCCTCCATGGACCAGGCCATGTAGATCATCAGGTCGGCGACCGCCGAGGGCGGCAGCAGCGTCTCGTAGCGGCCCGCGGGCAGGTCGACGTGGCGCTTGCTCCAGTCGAGGCGGCGCGCCAGCTCGGCCAGCAGGCCGGGGGTGTCGACGTCGGCGAAATCAGTGGTGCCGGTGCCGACCCAGGCGCTGGCCAGCTCCGCGCCCGCGCCCCGTTTGCCATTGATCTCCACCGAACCGGTGGGCTGCACCCAGCGCCGCCGCAGACCGGTGGAGGTGCCCAGCCAGGTGGAGTGCATCTGGTGGTGGGCGAAACCGTAGAGACGGTCGGCGCCGTCGAAGCCGGCGGCGAGATCGGTTGCCAGCGTGGTGAAGACGCCGATGTCGGTGGTGGCCGGGTCGCCGTCCCAGTCGAGCAGCTTGTCGAGGGTGTCGGCGTCGACGGCGTCCGGGTCCAGCAGCGGCATGGCGTCGCGCGCGGGTTCGGCGGTGCGGGCAGCGGTTTCGCTGGCGCGGACCACGGCGTCGATGTCGGCGGGATCCACGCTGGTGGAGCTCACGCTGCCGACCCGGGCGGTATTCGGGCCGTCACGGAACACCGAGACGACCGCCCAGTCCCGCGAGACCGAGGAACCGTTGGTGGTCATGGAATTTCCGGCCCAGCGCAGCGACGCCTCGTGGGCGTCGGTGACGATCACCATGGCCTCGTCCGCGCGGGAGGCCCGCAGCGCGCGGTCGACGACCTCGGGGGCGGGGAGCACACTCACCGTGTCGGTCCTTTCCTACTGTCCGGCTTCGGCGCGGGTATTGAGAATATTGATGCCGCGCACCAGGACCGAGGGGCAGCCGTGCGAGACCGCCGCCACCTGACCGGGTTGCGCCTTACCGCAGTTGAACGCCCCGCCCAGCGCCCAGGTCGAGGATCCGCCGACCGCTTCCATCGAACCCCAGAAGTCGGTGGTGGTGGCCTGGTAGGCGACATCGCGCAGCTGCCCGGCCAGCTCGCCGTTGCGGATACGGAAGAAGCGCTGACCGGTGAACTGGAAGTTGTAGCGCTGCATATCGATCGACCACGACTTGTCGCCGACGACGTAGATGCCGTTCTCCACCCGGGAGATGAGCTCGGCAGTGCTGGTGTCGCGGTCCGGATCGGGTTGCAGCGACACATTGGCCATGCGCTGGATCGGCACGTGATGTGCGGAATCGGCGTAGGAGCAGCCGTTGGAGCGCTCGAGACCCAGGCGGGGCGCGAACGCGCGATCGAGCTGATAGCCGACGAGCACGCCGTCGCGCACCAGGTCCCAGCGCTGCCCGGCCACGCCCTCGTCGTCCCAGCCGACCGTGGCCAGGCCGTGCTGCTGGGTGCGGTCGCCGGTCACGTGCATGATCGGGGTGCCGTACTGCAGTGTGCCCAGCAGGTCGGGGGTGGCGAACGAGGTGCCCGCGTAGGCGGATTCGTAGCCGATGGCGCGGTCGTACTCGGTGGCGTGGCCGATGGACTCGTGGATGGTCAGCCACAGATTGGTCGGGTCGATGACCAGGTCGGTGGGACCGGCCTGCACGGTGGGGGCCTTCACCTTCTCGGCCAGCCACTCCGGCATCCGCGCGAGTTCGCCCGCCCAGTCCCAGGTTCCGTCCGCGCCGGTCACGTACTCCCAGCCGCGCCCGGCCGGGGCGGCGAGGGTGCGCATGGTCTCGAACACGCCCGCCGACGGGTCGACGGTGATGGCCTCGAACTGCGGGTGCAGCCGGACCCGCTGCTGGATGATGCGGGAGCCGAAGCTGTCGGCGTAGAAGGTCTGCTCCTTGACCTGCAGCACCGATGCCGTCACGTGATCCACGCCGTCGGCGGCCGTCAGGCGGTCCGAATAGTCCAGCAGCAGCGCCACTTTCTCCGGCGTCGGCACCTCGAAGGGGTCCACCTCGTACACGGAGACGTACTCCACGCCGTCGTAGCGCGGCTCCGGGGCCAGTTCGACGCGCTCGCGATTGAGTGCGCGCAGGGTCTGCGCCACGGTGACCGCGCGGCGCGCCACCTCGGCGGTGGTGCCGGTGGTGAGGTCGGCGTGCGAGGCGAAACCCCAGGTGCCGTCGACGATCACGCGTACCGCGAACCCGAGATCGGTGCTGTCGGACACCGATTCGACGCGTCCATCGCGCAATCGGATGGACTGCTGCACGAGTCGATGCACGCGCAGGTCGGCGTACTCGGCGCCGGCCGCGCGTGCGGCGCCGAGCGCGGCGTCGGCCAGCGCGGACAGCGGCAGCGCGCGGAACTGCTCGTCCACGACCTTGGTAGCGATGCTCACCCGCACCACGCTAGAGGCCGACACGCCGGGCATTCAAGAAACGACTCACCTCGAACCGAATTCATTCGCCGCAAAAGTGCATACGCTGCAACGATGCACGAAGTGTGAACCAGCACAGCCTGAAACGCCGCGCACGACAGCCGGACATGCCACGTTTTGCTGACCCGATGCCGTACTGTCTGCCCGCGTGCCGCCATCCGCACTCCGCGATCGCAAACGGGAACGCACCCGCCGAGCCCTGCTCGAAGCCGCCGTCGAACAGTTCGAGAGCCGAGGTTATGAGGCGACCACCGTCGCCGATATCGCGGCCGCCGCCGAAGTCGGCACCCGGACGTTCTTCAACTACTTCGCCAGCAAGGAGGAACTGCTGTTCCCCGAGCCGGACGAACGGGTGCAAGCCGCCGTGCGCGCCATCGCCACCCGCCGTGCCGGGGAACGTCCCGTCGAGGTGCTGCTGCGCGCCCTGCGCGCTGCCGGTGACAATCCCGGCGACCACCTCGGCGACACCCTCGCCGCCCGCATCGCCGTCCTGCGCGCGCAGGTTTCGCGCACCGTGCCCGCCGTATCGGGTCGCGCCGCCTACGCCCAGCTCGCCTCCCAGCAGGAGATCGCGCGCCAGCTGCGGGCCGCCTTCCCCGAAGAACTCGACGACGTCGGCGCGGCCGCGCTGGTGGGCGCCGTGGTCGGAGCCGTCTCGGGCGCGCTCACCGTGCTGTTCCAGCGGCCCGGCCTCGAGGACGGCGAAGCGCTGCAGCGCAAGATCCAGGAGACCACCTCGAAGGTGCTGGCCCCGTGGCTGACCCAGCCCGAGACCGCCGCGCCGCGCGAATTGCCGGGGGAGCAGACCGCATTGCTGTCCGACGGGCCACTACGCCAGGAGCCCGACGCCTTCCGGCCGGTGGCCACCGTGCACCGGCTCGGCCCGGAGTCCTTGCAGCGCTCCGCCTTCGACGGCGGCAGCCCCCGCTCGCTGCCGGGCGGCCACCGGCCCGCCGAGGACGCCCGCGTCTGACCGTTGCGGGTCCGGGGTCAGCCGCCGAACTGCTGCCAGCCCAGGCGGATCACCATGGCGACGACCACCACCAGCAGGACGGCGCGGACGAAGCCCGCGCCCTTGGCCAGCGCCATGCGCGAGCCGACCACGGACCCGGCCACATTCGCCACCGCCATGGACAGGCCCAGCGCCCACAGCACGTGCCCGGTGCTCGCCAGGAAGATCAGCGAGCCCAGGTTGGATCCGCAGTTGATGACCTTCGCCATGGCGGCCGCGCGCACGAACTCGGTGCCGAGCAGGGTGGCGAAGGTGATGATCAGGAAGGTCCCGGTGCCGGGGCCGAGAATGCCGTCGTAGAGCCCGATCAGGCCCGCGGCCAGGGCGATCACCAGGATCGTCTTGCGGCGGGTCGGCGGATGGGTGGCCATGGTGACGCCCACCGAGGGGCGTACGGTCACGAAGATCGCCACGCCGACGAGCACGACCATCACGATCGGGACGAAGTACTTCTTGTCGATCAGCGCCACCGCCGCGGAACCGCCCGCGGCCGCGATCGCGGCGATGACCGCACCCGGGATCAGGACCTTCCAGCGCATCGGAACCCGCCGGGCGAAGGTGAGGGCAGCGGCGCTGGTGCCGGAGAACGCGGCGATCTTGTTGGTGCCCAGGGCCGTCTGCGGGGCCAGGCCGGGCAGCACCACGAACAGGGTGGGCAGCACGATCAGGCCCCCGCCGCCGACCACCGCATCGACCCATCCGGCCGCCGTCGCCGCGGTCAGCAAGACCGCCCAATCCGCAAGGCTCACAGGGCGACCCAACCAGAAACCCCGCAGCAAGATCAAACGGTTGAGTGCCGGGGGCGAGCCGACCCGAGACCACCCGCGGGCCCGACCGTAGGGTGGACGGGTGCGCCGGTTCAGTTTGTGGCTGCGCGGCAAGCCGCTGATCACCGATTCCGTGGTGGCGCTGCTGCTGCTCACCATCGATGTGCTCGCCCTGAGCAACAGTCATCACAAGCCGACCTACCTGGTCTTCAGTGTGCTGCTGCCGCTGCCGATCGTGTTCCGCCGCACCCACACCCGCGCCGCGGCGCTCGCAGTGGTGCTGCTGTCCATCGCGACCTCACTGGTGCACGGGGCGGTCGGCGACACGTCCGTCCATCCGGCGCTGCTCGGGCTGGGCATCATGCTCTACACCCTGGTCGCGTATGTCGGCCGCCGCCAAGGTCTGCTCTACCTTGGCATCCTGCTGCTCGACAGCCTCATCTCGGCGGCCACCATCGGCAAACCGTCGGGCACCGACATCGCCTTCACCGCCCTCTATTACGCGCTGTGCTGGACGCTGGCCGAATTCGTCGGCGCCCGCCACGCCTACGACGCCGAGGTCGCCGCCCGCCTCGCCGTCGCCGACTACGACCGCGAACGCCGGGCCCACGATGCGGTCGCCGCCGAACGCACCCGTATCGCCCGCGAACTGCACGACGTGGTCGCGCACGCGGTCAGCGTCATCATCGTGCAGGCCGACGGTGCCCGCTACGCCCTGCGTCACGACCCGGACACCGCCGAACAGGCGCTCGCCACCATTGCCGGCACCGGTCGCGACGCCCTGCGCGAACTGCGCCGCACCGTCGAACTGCTGCGCACCGAGCATGCGCCCGAACAACTTCCGCAGCACGGCACCGCCGGCATCGCCAAGGTCGTCGACATGATGCGCAGTGCGGGCCTGGACGTCTCCCTCGAACTCAGCGGCGAACTGGACACCGTCACCCCCGAGGTCAGTCTGGGCATTCACCGCATCGTCCAGGAATCGCTCACCAACACCCTCCGCCACGCCGGCCCCGACCCGCACGCCGAGGTCCGCGTCACCCGCCGCGCCGCCGACGTCCTGCTCGACATCACCGACTCCGGCGGTGCCCCCGTGGAGCCCGCGACCAGCCCCGGCGGCTGCGGATCCTCCAGTGCCCCAACCACACTCACCGCCCTCCCGCCCCCGTCCCGCATCCCCGGCAGCGGCCTCGGCCTGGTCGGCAAGCGCGAACGCATCGCCGTCCTCGGCGGTACCCTCACCGCGGGCCGAAACCCCCACGGCGGCTGGACCGTCCGCGCCACCATCCCCCTGGACCGTGACGTCCCCGACTGATCGCCCCTCACCTGCGACGACCGGAGCGTGCCGCGATCGGCCCCGGCCCGCGCACACCACCGCACCGGGCGGCCGGATAGGTTGTGAGGGTGCCGATCACCGTTCTCGTTGTCGATGACCAGGAGCTCATGCGGGCCGGACTGCGGATGGTGCTCGGTGCGCACCCCGACCTCGAGGTGGTGGGGGAGGCGGACAACGGGGCCACCGCCATCGCGCGGGCGGGGGAGCTGCGGCCCGATGTCGTGCTGATGGATGTGCGGATGCCGGTGACCGACGGGGTGACCGCGACGGCGCGGATCATCGAATCCGGGTGCGGGAGCCGGGTTCTGGTGATGACCACCTTCGATCTCGACGAGCACGCACTGGGCGCGCTGCGCGCCGGGGCCAGCGGCTTCCTGCTCAAGGACACGCCGCCGGAGGATCTGATCTCCGCGATTCGCAGTGTCGCCGCGGGGGATGCGGTGGTCTCGCCCAAGGTGACCAAGCGGCTGCTGGACCGCCTCATCGCCGAGGACCCGGCCGCCGGGCGCGATCCCCGCGTCCTCGACGTGCTCACCGCCCGCGAACGCGAGGTCCTCGAACACATCGCCGCCGGACGCTCCAACGCCGAGATCGCCGGTGCGCTGTTCCTGTCCGAGGCCACGGTGAAGACCCACGTCGGCCGGGTGCTCACCAAACTCGGCCTGCGCGACCGGGTTCAGGCCGTGGTGCTGGCCTACGAGACCGGGCTGGTGCGGCCGGGCAGCGCCTAGCGGGTGTGACCGGCGACGCATCCGGGAGAAAATCCGCGGCGTCGCGCGTTGCACGGGTAGATCGATCGAAAGGATCGCCCGATGCCTGCCCTCTTGTTCCTCGCCTGGTTCGTCGCCGAGATCGCCACCCTCGTCGTGGTCGGCCACTTCATCGGCGTGTTCCCGACCATCCTGCTGCTGCTGGCGGGCTCGGCCGTGGGTCTGGTGCTGGTGCGCTCGCAGGGCCGGCGCGTGTTCCAGAGCTTCCGCCGCGCGGCCCGCGGTGAACTCGAACCCAGCGCCGCCGTCGCCGACGGTGCCCTGGTCGCGGTCGGCGCGGTCCTCATGTTCGTGCCCGGCCTGCTCACCACCGCCCTGGGTCTGCTCGCCCTGCTGCCCTTCACCCGCTTCCTGTTCCGCCCGGTCGTGGCCGCCTTCGCCGCCCGCCGCCTGAGCCGCGTCGCCACCGCGGTCGGCCCCTACGGCTACCGCAATGTCGTCATCGACCCCGACGGCGAGGTCATCGACGCCACCGTCGTGACCGAGTACTACGACGACGGCCAGGGCAACGGGTACAAGATGATCGACCCCCGCTGACCCACACCGCTCTCCCTCACCCCGGTGCGTCCCGGCCTCGGAGCCGATCGCGCACCGGGGTGATGACATTCCCGAGCAGGAGTCGTGGGGGCCGTCCGGCGACGAGCGGCTAGAGGTCGAAACGAGCTCGCAGCGCCATTCGCACATTCTCGAGCGTTGCTGGATCGAGCATCCCGATCTTCTCGAGGAACAAGGACGCGCTGAAGGTGGCGAGCCGGAAAACAGCCACGGCCTGATCGGTGCCTGCGATCGGAACGGTCAGTAGCGCACGGGGATTGGGGGCCTCGCGGGTGGGTATCACCATCGCCACCGCGATGAGGCCGCCCCGGACGACGTGTGGCACCGAGTCGAGTACGACGACCGTGTGCACGATGTCGCGGATACCGCTCAGCTTCCAGATCTCACCCTGGATGCCGGGGACGTCACTCATCGGCGGCCCAGGCCTCGGATGACGCCGCTTCGGACGCTTCCGCAAACACGTCGGCCTCGGTGTCGGGCGTCAGTGCGGCCAGTTCCTCGGCCACGAGCATGCGGCGAGCGGCACGATAGAGGAAATCCGATACGTTCGGCTGTTGCTTGATCAGCTCGGTCACACGATCATCGGGAAGTGAGACGGAGATCTTCATGCCACGAAGGTAGCACCAAGGTACTACCGGGGTGGGGGTCTCCGGTGTGCAGTGCGGTTGTCGGCGCGGCAGGCGCGTCGGGCAGACTGGAGACCCGTGAGTACCCAGTTGCTTGTCGGCGGTCGTGTCTACAGTTCGAGCAATCCTGACGCGACGGCCATGGCCGTCAGTGACGGCACCGTGGTGTGGGTGGGGTTGGACAAGCCGGGGCGGGCATTGCATCCGGACGCCGAGATCATCGAGCTGGACGGGGCGTTCGTGGCGCCCGGGTTCGTGGACCCGCACGTGCACGTGACCGCGCTGGGGCTGAAGCTCACGGGACTCGATCTGGCACAGGCCCGTTCGCTGAGCGAATGCCTGCAACTGGTGCGGGAGTTCGCCGCTGCGCACCCGGACGGGGTGATCCTCGGCGAAGGCTGGGACGAGACCACCTGGGCCGACGGCCGGCCGCCGGCACGCGAGGAGATCGACGCCGCCGCGCCGGGACGCCAGGTGTACCTGGCTCGCGTGGACGCACATTCGGCGGTGGCCTCCACCGCACTGCTGGCCGTGGTACCCGGCATCACCGAGGCGACCGGGTTCACCCGCGGTGAGCCGCTGCGCGCGGACGCCCACCATCGCGTGCGCGGGGCCGCGCTGGGCGCGCTGAACCGGGCACAGCGGAATGCCGCCCGGCAGGTCGCGCTGGACGCGGCGGCCGCCAATGGTGTTGTGGCCGTGCACGAATGCGCGGGACCCGAGATCTCCGGCGTCGACGACGTGCGGGAACTCCTCGAATTCGGGCACGGCGTCGAGGTACGCGCCTACTGGGGACAGGCCGTGCGCACCGCCGACGAAGCCCGCACGCTGGTCAAGGAACTCGGCGTGCACGCCCTCGGCGGCGATCTGTTCGTGGACGGGGCGCTCGGCTCGCACACCGCGTGGCTGCGCGAACCCTATGCCGACCGCGACACCACCGGCACCGCCTACCTCGACACCGAGGCCATCGCCGCGCACGTGTTCGCGTGCACCGAGGCCGGCATCCAGACTGGCTTCCACGTCATCGGCGACGCCGCCATGGACGCGGTCGTCGCCGGATTCGAGCGGGTCGTGGGCGAGCTCGGCGGCCCGGCCGTCGCCTCCCGGGGGCACCGCCTCGAACACGCGGAGATGATGACCGCCGACCAGATCGAGAAGCTCGCCGCCTGGGGCGTGATCGCCAGCGTCCAACCGGGATTCGACGCCGCCTGGGGTGGCCCGCACGGCATGTACGCCACCCGCCTCGGCGCCGAACGCGCCGCCACCCTCAACCCGTTCGCCGCCATGGCCGCCGCGGGCATCTCCCTCGCCATCGGCTCCGACGCGCCGGTCATCGCCCTGAACCCGTGGGAGGCCATCCGCGCCGCGGTCAACCACCGCACCCCGGGCCATCAGATCTCTCCGCGGGCCGCCTTCGCCGCGGCCACCCGCGGCGCCTGGCGCGCCGGCGGCGTCCGCGACGGCGTCGCCGGCACCCTCGTCCCGGGAGCCCCTGCCTCCTATGCCATCTGGGACGCCCGCGAGCTCGTCGTCGCGGCCGCCGCGGATACCGTGCAGCGCTGGTCCACCGACCCCCGCTCCCGCGTCCCCGGCCTCCCGCCCCTCACCCCGGACGCCACCCTGCCGCGCTGCCTGCGCACCGTGCACCGCGGAGTCACCATTCATGAAGCCTGAGCCCGACTCCGAGAACCGCACCGCCGCACAGCATTCCACCGGACCGGCCACGCCGGATCCCGGAGCTCCCGAGGCCGACGGTCCCGGCCCCGAAGCAACTACCGGCTCGGGACCATCGGCCGCCGGCAATGCGGACACGGTCTCTCGGACCGGCACATCCGACGAGGATCAGGATCCCGTGGCGGCTTCAGGGGCCGAGCGTGACGGAGATCGCGCCGTCGACGCGGCATCGGAAGGCGATGAGGGCGAGGGCATTTCGACGGTCGCACGGGCCGTGGTCGCGTCCGCGCCGGAGTCTCGGCCCGGGGTGGCGGCGCGAGCGATCGCAGTAGCGACGGCGTGGCCCCGGCTGACGCGTTTGCTGTCTGCGGCCGTGGCGGGGCTGCTGCTGTACGCGAGCTTCCCGCCCCGGACGCTGTGGTACCTGGCTCCGGTCGGGATCGCCGTGCTGACCCTCGCCGTACGCGGAACCTGCCGGGCGCGTGGGGGATTCGGGTTCGGGTTCATGGCCGGACTGGCGTTCTTCCTGCCGCTGCTGCCGTGGACCGGGATCTACGTCGGTCCGGTGCCGTGGATCGCCCTGTCGACCGTGTGTGCCGTGTATGTAGGACTGTTCGGGCTGCTGACGCGGTGGGTGGCGACGCTGCCCGGATGGCCGCTGTGGGTGGCGACGGTGTGGTCGTTGACCGAGTGGGCGCGGGCCAGCTTCCCGTTCGGCGGGTTCCCCTGGGGGAAACTGGCTTTCGGTCAGGCCGACGGGTGGTATCTGCCCTTCGCGATGGTGGGTGGCGCGCCGCTGGTGAGCTTCGCGGTGGCACTCACCGGCGCCGGGCTGGCATGGCTCGCGCTGAGTTTGCTGCGCCGCCTCACAGCGGATGCGGAGGATGGTGGGGAGGCGATCGCGGCCACCTCTGATTCTCCCAGATCGGGGGCTATCCGTCCCACATCCTGGAACCGGATTGTTGCTGCGGCAATGCTTGTGGCTATAGTTCCCCTCACCGGAGTGATCCTCCGGACCGCGCTGCCCGGCCCGGAGGACGGCAACCGGCCGATCACGGTCGCCGCCATCCAGGGCAGCGTGCCGCGCCTGGGCCTGGACTTCAACGCCCAGCGTCGCGCGGTTCTCGACAATCACGTCAAGCGCACCGAGGAACTGGCCCGCGACATCGCGGCCGGCCGGGCCCCGCAGCCGGACGTGGTGATCTGGCCGGAGAACTCCTCCGATATCGATCCCCTGCGCAACGACGATGCGGCCCAGGAGATCTCGCAGGCGTCCAAGGATGTGAAGGCCCCCATCCTGGTCGGCGCGGTGCTCGTCAACGACGACCGCACCACCACCAACTCGGTCATCGTCTGGAACGCCGACGCCGGACCGGGGGAGCGGCACGACAAGAAGATCATCCAGCCCTTCGGCGAATACCTCCCGTACCGCAACTTCTTCCGGCACTTCTCCGAATACGCGGACCGTGCAGGCTATTTCGTCCCCGGAAAGGGCGACGGCGTGGTGCGCGCGCAGCCGTTCACCGGCGGCGCCCCGGTCGCCATCGGTGTGGCCACCTGCTACGAGGTGGTCTTCGACCGCGCCTTCGAGGAATCCGTGCGCGCCGGCGCGCAGCTGCTCGCGGTCCCGTCCAACAACGCCACCTTCGGCCGCAGCGAGATGACCTATCAGCAGCTGGCCATGTCACGGGTGCGGGCGGTGGAACACGGGCGCGCAGTGGTGGTCTCGGTGACCACCGGTGTCAGCGCGATGATCACCGCCGACGGCGTGATCCGGCAACAGACGCCGCAATTCGAGCCTGCGGCACTGGTAGCGACGTTGCCGTTGCGGAACAACACGACATTTGCCACTCGTTTCGGGCCCGCGCCGGAGGCAATCATGTGTATCCTTGCCGCGGCTGCCACTGCGGCGGCGCTGATCAGGCGGCGGGCACAGCACCTGTGACCCCGATCGACCGGATCTGATCCCGGAGGCTATTCCGGCGTATTACCCGCGGGCACGTGTGAGAGGGCCGTCCCGCATCGGCGAGAGAGATTCGCCAGTTCATTGCCAGGGCTTGTTGGAGTCTCCACCATGTCTGTGGTCGTGCTGTTTCCTTAGGCGGGTTAAGTAATTCTCGTGAAGGTTGCTATTAGGTAACTGAACTTAATCTTCGCGCCGTCAACGCCTGTTCGTTGCGGACGACTCGAGATCACCACCGATCCACTCGGCGGGATGCTCCGAATCATAGGACGTGGATCACGTCCTACGGCTTGCGCATGCGCGCGATCGCGGGGCCATCGGGGACGGGCCGTGATCGATTTTCGGGGCTAGGGGAGTTGCGTCTACAGCGGCAGAACGGAGTTCTTTGATGAGTTCATTGGCCACCGACCATGTCGACCAATGTTCTTCGGGTGAATTCTCGGCTCAACCCTTCGCGCTCTCTCCCGCGCAGTCGGCTCTCTGGTACGCCCAGCGCATCCGGCCCGACATCCCCCTCACCATCGCGCAATACGTCGAGATTCACGGCGATCTGGACGTCGGCCGCCTGCTATACGCCATCGAGCGCTACGGAGCCGAGACCGAATGCGGGCACGTGCGCCTGCTCGAGATCGACGGGGTGCCGCACCAGCTGGTCGACTTCCACTGGCGGCCCGGCTGGGCCCGCTACGACCTGCGCGCCGAAGCCGACCCGCGCGCCGCGGCCCTCGCCTGGATGAACGAGCACGCCAGCTCACCCATCGACATCGAACGCGACCCGCTCACCACCAATGTGGTGCTGCAGGTCGGCGACTCCGACTGGATCTGGTACAGCCGCGGCCACCACATCGTCATCGACGGCTACGGCGCCATGAACGCCACCGCGCGCGCCGCGGAGATCTATACGGCCCTCGAAGCTCACGACGAGCCGGCGAACTCCCGGGCCACCCCGCTGGCCACCATCTACTCCGACGAGAACCGCTACCGCGAGACCAGCCGCTTCGTCACCGACAGCGACTACTGGCGCCAGCAGCTCGACGGGGCCGGCGAGCCGATCACCCTGTCCAGCAACGGAATGCTGCCCGCGGTGTCCGACGCCGGCCGCCGCAGCACGACCGCCGTGCTCGCCGATGATGCCCAGGCCGCCGTCGAGGCGGCCGCGACCGCGTTCGGCTCCAACAGCTCCGCGCTGTTCGTGGCCGCCCTGGCCGGTTACGTGCGGGCCGTCACCGGCACCCAGGACGTGGTGCTGAGCCTGCCCGTGTCCGCGCGCACCACCGTGGCGCTGCGCCGTTCCAGCGGTGTGGTCTCGAACGTGGTGCCCATCCGCGTGCAGTTCACCGACACCCACACCGTCGCCGACACCGTGCGCGCGGTCGAGCTGCAGATCACCGGCGCCCTGCGTCACCAGCGCTATCGCAGCGACGACATCCGCCGGGACTGCGGCTATTCGCGCGACGCCCGCGGCTTCTTCGGCCCCATGGTCAACCTCATGCTCTTCCACAGCGAGCTGAAGTTCGGCAGCCTGATGGGTTCCATCAACGTTCTGTCCACCGGCCCGGTCGAGGACCTGTCGATCAACCTGTACAACGGTCTCGGCGGTCACATCCACATCGACTTCGAGGGCAACCCGCGCCTCTACAGCGATGCCGAACTCACCGCGCACCACAGCCGGCTGCTGGATTACCTGGTCCGCTTCGTGTCCGCCGACCCGGAGACGCCGGTCGTCGACATGCCGGTGCTCACCGATCCGGAACGCGAACGCGTACTGCACGAATGGAATTCGACCCAGGTGGCCCGCCAGGAGGGCACCTTGGCCGGGCTGTTCGCCGACCGGGCCGCCGCCTCGGCCGACCGGATCGCGCTCGACTACGAGGGCGTGACCCTCACCTACGCCGCCTTCGACGAGCGCGCCAACCAGCTGGCCCGCGAACTCATTGCTCGCGGCGCGGGACCCGACACCCTGGTCGGCCTGGCCGTCCGCCGCAGCCTCGACCTGCTGGTCGGCATGTACGCCATCGTCAAGGCGGGCGCCGCCTACCTGCCCATCGACCCCGACCACCCGGCCGACCGCATCGGGGCCATCCTCGACCAGGCCCGGCCGCTGTGCGTACTCACCGCTTCGCGCGACAAGCTCGACATGCCCGGCACCGCACCGCGATTCGACATCGACACCGCGGATGTGTCGCGGCACCCGGGCCACCCGGTCACCGACACCGATCGGACTGCGCCGCTGCGTCCCGACCACCTCGCGTACGTCATCTTCACCTCCGGCTCCACCGGCGAGCCCAAGGGCGTCGGCATCACCCATGCCGCCATCGTGAACCGGCTGCGCTGGATGCAGGACGCTTACCCGCTCGACTCCTCCGACGTGGTATTGCAGAAGACCCCCGCCACCTTCGACGTCTCGGTGTGGGAGTTCTTCTGGCCCTTGCAGATCGGGGCCCGCTTGGTCATCGCCGTCCCCGACGGGCACCGCGATCCCGCGTATCTGGCCCGCATCATCAATGAAAAGGGCGTCACCACCGCGCATTTCGTGCCGTCCATGCTGTCGGTGTTCCTCACCGACACCGATGTGCGGGGCTGCACCGGACTGTCGCGGGTCTTCTGCTCCGGTGAGGCGCTGCCCGCGGCCACCGTCGCCGATTTCCACGCCGCCCTCGGCACCGGTGCCAGCGCGCCGGAGCTGCACAACCTGTACGGCCCGACCGAGGCCGCCGTCGACGTCACCGCCTGGCACTGCACTCCGGGCAGCACCGACGTTCCGATCGGCTCGCCCATCTGGAACACCCGCACCTATGTGCTGGACGCCCGACTCCAGCCGGTCGCCCCGGGCGTCGTGGGTGAGTTGTACCTGGCCGGTGTGCAGCTGGCCCGGGGCTATGTGGGCCGCGGCGCCCTCACCGCCGACCGTTTCGTGGCCAACCCGTTCACCCCCGGCGCCCGCATGTACCGCACCGGCGACCTGGTGCGCTGGCGCGGCACGGGCACCGCCGGCGTCCTGGAATACCTGGGCCGCAGCGACTTCCAGGTCAAGGTGCGCGGCCTGCGGATCGAACTAGGCGAGATCGAGGCCGTCCTGCTGGCCGACGCCCGCGTCGCGCGCGCCGTGTGCGTGGCCCGCCGCGGCCGCAGCGGGGACGAGCTTCTGGGCTACGTCGTGGCCGCGCCCGGCGTCGGCGCCCTCGACGCCTCCGACCTCACCGCCGCGTTGCGCCGGACCCTACCCAGCTACATGGTGCCGTCGTTCCTGATGGTGCTCGACAAACTACCGCTCAGCGCCAATGGCAAGGTGGACCGCAAGGCCCTGCCCGCACCCGAGGCGGGCGCCCGCCGCCCGGCCCGGCCCGTTGCCGCCCCCCGCACCGCCATGGAACGCCAGCTCACCGCCATCTTTGCCGAGGTGCTGGGCACCGACGAATTCGACGTCGAGGACAGCTTCTTCGACCTGGGCGGCAACTCGCTGACCGGCGCCCGGGCGGTCGCGCGCGTGAACGCGGCCCTCGGCGCGTCCCTCACCATCCGCGATCTGTTCGAAACGTCGACCGTCACCGCGCTGGCCACACGGCTCTCGGCCGAAGAACCGGAGAACACCTCCCCGAAACTGGTGGCCGGGCAACGGCCGCAACAGATTCCGCTGTCGCTGGCCCAGCAGCGGTTGTGGATCCTGAACCGGTTCGCCGAGCACGCGGCGGCCTACAATATGGCCTTCGCGGTGAAACTGACCGGGCCCCTTGATATTCCGGCGCTGCGGGCCGGCCTGGTGGATGTGCTGGAACGACACGAGAGCCTGCGCACCACCTTCCCCGACACCCCTGACGGGCCCTGCCAGCGGGTGCACCCGGCCTCGGAGATCCCGCTCACCCTCGATCCCATCGACGCCACGGGCGGGGACGCCGTCGCGCTGGCGAGCGAATTCGCCGGGTACGGCTTCGATCTGCGCAGCCAGGCCCCGGTCCGGGTGGCGCTGTACGCCACCGGGCCCGGCACCCACCTGTTCCTGGTGGTGTTGCACCACATCAGCTGCGACGGCTGGTCCATCGCCCCCTTGAGCCGCGACATCATCACCGCGGTCGCTGCCCGCGCCCAGGGCGTGGCGCCGCAGTGGACGCCGCTGCCGGTGCAGTACGCGGATTTCGCACTGTGGCAACGGGAACTGCTCGGCGACGAGGCCGCCCCGGCCAGTGCCCTGGCCCGGCAGCTCGCCTTCTGGCGCGCCGCGCTCGCCGACCTACCCGACCAGCTGGACCTGCCACTGGACCGCCCCCGCCCGCGGCACCGCAGCACCGCCGGCGGCACCGTCGAGTTCGGCATCTCCGCGCAGACCCGCCGGGCCCTGGCCGGCGTGGCCGCCGCACGCGGGGTCAGCACCTTCATGGTCCTGCACGCCGCGCTGGCCACGGTGCTCGCGCGCCTGTGCAACACCACCGACATCGTGATCGGCACCCCGATCGCCGGGCGCAGCGATCCGGCGCTCGACGATCTGGTCGGCATGTTCGTCAACACCCTCGTGCTGCGCACCCGGGTGGACCCGGCTGCCGGCTTCGACCGCATGCTCGCCGAGGTCCGCGAAACCGACCTCAATGCCTTGGCCAATGCCGACGTGCCCTTCGAGCGGCTCGTCGAGGTGGTCAATCCCGAGCGCTCGGCCGCCCGCCACCCCCTGTTCCAGGTGATGCTGTCCTACGACAGCAATGCCGAGCCGGACGTCGACCTGCCCGGTGTGGAGGCCGAGGTGGTGCCCCTGGCCACCGACGTCGCCAAGTTCGATCTGCAGCTGACCGTCCACGAACCCGCCGGCATCCCCGCGAAGGACGCCGGATTCACCGCCGAATTCGGTTATGCCGCCGATGTTTTCGACCGGACCACGGTGGAGACCATCGCGCGGCGCTTCGGCGCGATACTGGCCGCCGCCGTCGCCGAACCGTCCACGCCGGTCGGCGACCTGCCGCTGCTGGACGGCCGGGAGATCGCGAAGCTGGTGCCCATCATGGGTGCCCCCGCCGAGCCCAGCATCACCCTGGCCCGGCTGCTCAGCGACACCGCCGAGCGCGTGCCCGACGCGGTCGCGGTCCGCTACCTCGGCGTCGACACGACCTACCGGGAGCTGGACGAACGCTCGAACCGCCTGGCGCGGGTGCTGATCGAGCACGGCGCGGGCCCGGAGGTGGTGGTGGCGATCGCGCTGCCGCGCAGCCTGGAGAGCATCCTCGCGGTGTGGGCGGTGGCCAAGACCGGTGCCGCGTACGTGCCCGTCGACCCCGACTATCCGGCCGACCGCATCGCCCACATGCTCGCCGATTCCGGCGCCATGCTGGGCCTCACCAATGCCGAACGGCACGAGAGCATGCCGACCACCTGGCCCGGCAATCGGGGCCGCCACCGCAAGAGCTACGTCGACTGGCTGCTGCTCGGCTCCGAGCAGCTCGCGCAGGAGTGTGCGCAGTTCCCCGACACCCCGGTCACCGACGCGGACCGGCACCACCCGCTGCGCGTCGGCGGCCCGGCCTACCTGATCTACACCTCGGGTTCAACTGGCAAGCCCAAGGCCGTGGTGGTCACCAACGGGGGCATCGCCTCGCTGGCGCACGAGCAGATGCACCTGTTCAAGGTCACCGATTCGGCTCGCACCCTGCACTTCTCGTCGCCCAGCTTCGATGCCTCGGTGCTGGAGCTGCTGCTCGGTTTCGCGGCCGGGGCCACCATCGTGGTGGTGCCCGCGGGCGTCTTCGGCGGCGCCGAGCTGGCGCGCATCTTGCGCGAGGAGCATGTGACGCACGCCTTCGTCACGCCCGCCGCCCTGGCCACCGTACCCGCCGGCGACCTGCCGGAGCTGGAGGCCGTCATCGTCGGCGGGGAGGCCTGCCCCGAGGACCTCGTCGAGGTCTGGACCGCACCGGACTCCCGGCCCGGACTCCCGGCGCGGCGCATGCACAACATGTACGGGCCCTCCGAGGCTACGGTCGCCGCCACCGCAACCGGGCCCATGCTCGCGGGCCGGCCGGTGCCGATCGGCGGGCCGGTGCGCGGTATGCGGCTGTTCGTGCTCGACGGCCGCCTGCAACCGGTACCGCCGGGCGTGGCCGGCGAGCTGTACCTGTCCGGTCCCGGCCTGGCGCGCGGCTACCTGGGCCGGTACGGCCTGACCGCGCAACACTTCCCGGCCAATCCGCACGGGCGGCGCGGTGAACGCATGTATCGCACCGGCGATCTCGTGGTCGCCGACCGGGAGGGACAGCTGCGCTTCCTGGGCCGGGCCGACGATCAGATCAAGATCCGCGGCTTCCGGATCGAACTGCGCGAGATCGACCACGTGCTGGCCACGCATCCGGGAGTCACCTTCGCGCTCACCATCGTTCACCACGACGAGCGCGGAATCCCGCGTCTGGTGGCCTATCTCACCGCCGACACCGAGCTGGACCCGGCCGCGGTGCTCGAGACCGCGCGCGGACGGCTGCCCGGCTACATGGTGCCCGCCGCGGTCACCGTGCTCGATGCCCTACCGGTCTCCCCGACCGGCAAGCTGGACCGCAAGGCGCTGCCCGCACCGGAGTTCGTGGCCGCCGCGCCCACCCGCGCCCCGGAAACCGAACTGGAGCAACAGGTCGCACTGGTCTTCGGCAGTGTGCTGGGCGGCATCACGCCCGGTGCGGAGGACAACTTCTTCGAGATCGGCGGCAACTCCCTGCTGGCCACCCGCCTGACCGCGGCCCTGCACAGCGAGTTCGGGGTGGAGCTGCCGGTGCGCGACATCTTCGAGCTGCCGACGGTGTCCGGAGTGGCCGCACGGCTGGCGGAAGCGCCCCGGGCCCAGCGTGTAGCGCTGGCTGTGCGTACGCCGCGCCCGGAGCGCGTGCCACTGTCGCTGCCGCAGCAGCGGCTGTGGTTCCTCAACAGATATTCCCCCGAATCCAGCGCTTACAACATCGCATTCGTGCTGCGGATCGATGGCGATCCGGATATCGGCGCGTTGCGGGCGGCCCTGGCCGATGTGGTGGAGCGTCACGAGGTGCTGCGCACCGTCTTCCCGGAGGACGATCAGGGCGCCTACCAGGTGGTGCTGGACCTGGCACGGTGCCTGCCGGCGCTGGACGTGGTGGAGACCGACGAGGTCGGCGCGCGTCACACCCTGCGCTCGCTGGCGCGCCGCGGCTTCGACCTGACCCGCGAGATCCCGCTGCGGATCACCTTGCTGCGCACCGGAACCCGCCGGCACCTGGTTGGCATCGCGCTGCACCACATCGCCGCCGACGGCTGGTCGCTGGGCCCGCTCACCCGGGACCTGGCCATCGCCTACACCGCCCGCCACGGTGGTGCTGCGCCCACCTGGACGCCGTTGCCGGTGCAGTACGCCGACTTCAGCCTGTGGCAGCGCGACATTCTCGGCACGGAGGACGACGCCGAGAGCGCCGCCGCCACCCAGCTGGCCTACTGGCGCACCGCGCTGGCCGACCTGCCCGGGGAGCTGCCGCTGCCCTACGACCGGCCCCGCCCGGCCGAACCCACCCAGCGGGCCGGATCGGTGCGGTTCGAGGTGCCGGAAGCCGTGCAGCGCAGGCTCGCCGAGGTCGCGCGGGCACACGGCGTCAGCCTGTTCATGGTGCTGCGCTCCACGGTGGCCGTGCTGCTGCGCGTGGTCACCGGCGGCCGCGACGTGGTCGTCGGTACCGCGGTGGCCGGGCGCACCGACACCCGCCTCGACGATCTGGTCGGCATGTTCGTCAACACGCTGATCCTGCGCTCGGATGTGGACCCCGACCGCAGCTTCGCCGAACTGCTGCAGGCCGACCGCGACACCGAACTCGCCGCCATGGCGCATGCCGAGGTGCCCTACGAGCGGGTCGTGGAGGAACTGCAGGCCGCGGACGCCCGGCAGCGCCGCTACGGCGCGAGCCCGCTGCTGCAGGTCGCGCTGACCGTGCAGGACGCCCCGGTGCCCGCGCTGCGGCTGCCGGGTTTGTCGCTGCAGGCCGAGGAACTCGATATCGCGCTGGCCAAGTTCGATCTGGAGCTGCGGGTGCTGCCCGGCGCGGGCGAGGACCAGCGGGTCTTCGAATTCGTCTACGCCGCCGAGCTTTTCGACCAGGCGACGGTCGGCACCCTGGTCGAGCGTCTGGTCAAGGTGTTCGGCGCCGTCACCGCCGACCCGCACGTGCGCGTCCGCGACATCGACGCGCGTACCGAACTCGAGCACAACATGTTCACCCCGGCCTGGGGTCCCGCGCCGGAACCGCAGTGCAGCCTGGCCGCCTACTTCGCGGCCACCGCGCACCTCAATGCCGACCGGGTGTTCCTGCGTTCCGACGACATCGAGCTCACCTACCTGGAATCCGACGTGTACTCGAACCGCTTGGCGCGGGCTCTGATCCACCGCGGCCTGGGCCCGGGGGACCGGGTGGCGCTGGGCCTGGTCCGGTCGGCGGAGTCGGTGCTGACGGCGTTGGCCGTCACCAAGTGCGGTGCGGCGTTCGTGCCGGTGGACCCCAACTATCCGGCGGACCGGGTGCAGCACATGCTCACCGACTCCAGCTGCCGGGTGGGTATCAGCATGACCGAGCACGCCGACCGGCTCCACGCCGCCGGCGGCGACGACAGTGTGCAGTGGCTGCTGCTCGACGACGCCGTACTGCTCGAAGAACTCGAGGCCCTCGAGGACGGCCCGATCACCGACGCCGAACGCACCGCCACCCTGTGGACCACGGATCTGGCGTACATCATCTACACCTCCGGCTCGGTCGGAAAACCCAAGGGCGTGGCCGTCACCCACGGCGGCCTGTCCAATTTCGCCGACGAGGTCCGCGAGCGTGCGCGGGTCGACCGTGACTCGCGGACCATGCATTTCGCGTCCCCGAGCTTCGACGCCTCCGTCTACGACCTGCTGTTCGCGATCTGCGCGGGCGCGACCATGATCATCGTCCCGCCCGATGTGTACGGCGGCGACGAACTGGCCGCGTTCATGGACCGCGAACAGGTCAGCCACACCTTCATTACCCCGGCCGCGCTGGCGACCATCGACCGGGACCGCTGGCCGCTACCGCACCTGCGCGCGATCATGGCCGGCGGCGAGGTCCTGGGACCGGAACTGGTGGCGCGCTGGGCCCCCGGCCGCATGATGTTCAATGTGTACGGCCCGACGGAGACCACCATCGTGGTCGCCATTGCCGGGCCGTTGAGGGTCGGCGAGCCCATCACCATCGGCAACCTGGTCCGCGGTGCCCGTGCCGTGGTCCTGGACGAGCGCCTGCGCCCGGTCCCGGTCGGAGTGCCCGGCGAGCTGTACATCGGCGGACAGGGTTGTGCGCGCGGCTATTTCGAGCGGTTCGATCTCACCGCCTCCCGGTTCGTCGCGGACCCGTACGGCCCGGAGGGCTCGTGCCTCTACCGCACCGGCGACGTGGTGCGCTGGACCGGCGACGGTGACATCGTCTACCTGGGTCGTAGCGACCACCAGGTGAAGCTGCGTGGTTTCCGTATCGAGCTGGGCGAGATCGACGGCGTGCTCACCGCCCACCGCGCAATCCGCTTCTCCCACACCGAGGTTCGTGAGATCGCCGGCGCGCGCCGCATCGTGTCGTTCGTGCTGCCCATGGACCTCGCCGCCGCGCCCGACCCCGAGGAGCTGCGTGCCCACTGCGCGGCGCACCTGCCGGCGCACATGGTGCCCAGCGCCCTCGCCCTGCTCGACCACATTCCGCTCACTCCGGTCGGCAAGCTCGATCGCGACGCGCTGCCGGAACCCAGGGCCGTCGTTGCCGGGGTCTCACGGGAGCCGGAGTCCGACACCGAGCGCCTGGTCGCCGAGGTGATGGGGGAGCTGGTCGGCACCGAGGCCCTGGGCGCGGACGACAGCTTCTTCGAGATCGGCGGAAACTCGCTGCTGGCCACCCAATTGGTGGCCCGGCTGGCCACCGCCACCGGGGTGCGACTCGAGGTGCGGTCGGTCTTCGCCGCGCCCACCGTGGCCGGACTCGCCGCCGCCCTGGATGCCGGATCCTCCTCGGCGGATCTGCGGCCGGAACCGCGCCGGCGCACCCGGCCCGCGCGGATCCCGCTCTCCGCGGCCCAGCGGCGGCTGTGGTTCCTGGAGAAGTTCAACGCCGGCGAGCACGGAGAAGCACTGGGCGCCTACAACGTTCCGGTTGCCCTGCGCCTGCACGGCGAGCTGGACATCCCGGCACTGCGCGCAGCCCTGCACGCCGTCCAGGACCGTCACGAGATCCTGCGCACCGTCTTCCCGGAGATCGACGGCGAACCCTGCCAGCGGATCCTGGATCCGGGCGAGGGGGTGGTCGGCCTGCCGGTGCGGACGGTCGCCGCGGACGAGGTGCCCGGCGAGATCCGCCGCGTCACCGCCGGCGGTTTCGATTTGGCCACCAGCGTGCCGGTGCGTGCGGCCCTGCTGCGCCTGACCGGCAGCAATTCCGAGCATGTGCTTGTGCTGGTCGTGCACCACATCGCCATGGACGGCTGGTCGCTGCAGCCGCTGGCCGCCGATGTGGCCGCCGCGTACCGGGCGCACACCGGCAAGCAGACCCCGGAATGGCCCGAACTGCCCATCCAGTACGCCGATTACACGCTGTGGCAGCAGGATGTGCTGGGTCGCGAGGATGATCCGGATTCGGTGATCAGCCGCCAGCTCGACTACTGGCGACGCGCCCTCGACGGCATGCCGGAACTGCTCTCCGTTCCCGCCGACCGGCCACGGCCGCCGGTGCCGACCTACCGGGGCGGCACGGTGGAGTGCAAGCTCGACGCTTTCACCCACCGCGAATTGCAGGTGCTGGCAGCCGAACACGGCGTCACCATGTTCATGGTGCTGCACGCGGCACTCGTCGTACTGCTGCATCGCCTGACGCACGGCGACGACATCACGGTCGGCACAGCCATTGCGGGACGCGGACATCCGAAGCTGGACCGCCTGGTCGGCATGTTCGTCGGCACCCTGGTGCTGCGCACCCACATCGACGGCGGTGCCGCATTCGGCGACCTGCTACGCGCGGTCCGCAACACCGACCTGGAGGCCTTCGCCAACGCCGACGTGCCGTTCGAGCGCCTGGTCGAGGTGCTGAATCCGGTGCGCTCCCAGGCACATCACCCGATGTTCCAGATCATGCTGTCGGTGCAGAACCAGCCCGCGCAGGTGCTGGAGCTGCCCGCCATGCGCATCGAGGCCGACGACGCCGACCCGGGCATCGCCAAGTTCGACCTGCAGTTCACCCTCACCGAATCCTGGACGCCGCGCCGCGAACCCGACGGCATCACGGTGTCGGTGAACTACGCGTCCGACCTGTTCGAGGCGGCGACCGCGCAGCGGCTGGCACAGCGCTTCGTGCGGCTGCTGGCCGCGGCCGCCGCGCATCCGGCCACCGCCGTGGGCGATCTGGACCTGCTGGACTCGGCCGAGTGGTCGGCGCTGGCACCGGTGCGCGGCACCGAGCCCGGCCAGTCCATCACCTTCCCGGAGGTGTTCGAGGCCGCGGCCAACCTCAACCGGTCCGCCATCGCGGTCCGCTCCGCCGGCACCCAGATCTCCTACGACGCTCTGGACCGCTGGACCAACCGGCTGGCCCGCGTACTCATCGGCTACGGCGTGGGCCCGGAAACCCTGGTCGCCATGGGGATTCCGCGTTCGGCCGAATCGGTGGCGGTGATGCTGGCCATCGCCAAGGCCGGCGCCGCGTTCGTGCCCGTCGACCCCAACTATCCGGAGCAGCGCATCAGCCACATGCTGCTGGATTCCGGTGCGGCCGTGGGCATCACGCTGTCCGGCTACCGGGAGCGCATGCCCGACGGAGCCAACTGGACGATGCTGGACGCGCCGTCGTTCCGGCGGCGGGTGCTCGCCACCTCCGACGCGCCGATCCATGACGCCGAACGCACCGTGCCGCTGCGCATGCACAACCCGGCCTACGTCATCTACACCTCCGGCTCCACCGGCATCCCCAAGGGCGTGGTCGTCACCCACGGCGGCCTGTCCAACTTCGCCGCCGAGACCGCGCAGCGCTTCGACGTCGGCCCCGGCTGCCGGGTCCTGCACTTCGCCACACCGAGTTTCGACGCCGCCATGCTGGATCTGCTGTTCGCTCTCGGCGGAGCCGCCACCCTGGTGATCAGCCCGCCGGGCGTGGTCGGCGGGCAGGAACTGGGGCAGGTGTTCATCGAGGAGGGCATCACCCATGCCTTCATCACCACCTCGGCGCTGGGCACCGTCGATCCGGCCGGCGTGACCGCGCTGCGGCATGTGCTGGTCGGCGGTGAGGCGCTGCCACCGGACCTGGTCAGCCGGTGGGCCCCGGGCCGCAAGTTCTACAACGTGTACGGGCCGACGGAGACCACCATCGTCACTGTGATCTCGCACCCCATGACACCCGGCGGGCCGATCACCATCGGCGGACCCATCCGCGGGGTCGGCGCGACCGTGCTCGACGCGCGCCTGCACCCGACCCCGGCCGGGGTCACCGGTGAACTGCACCTGGCCGGCGCGGCGCTGGCGCGCGGCTACCTGCGCCGCCCGGGCCTGACCGCCCAGCGCTTCGTGGCCAACCCGTTCGGCAAGCCCGGTGAGCGCATGTATCGCACCGGAGATCTGGTCCGCTGGCTCGAAAGCGAGGGCAGCGCAAGGGATCTGGAGTACTACGGCCGCACCGACCACCAGGTCAAGATCCGCGGCTTCCGCATCGAGCTCGGCGAGATCGACGCGGCGCTCGCCAAGCACCCGGAGGTGGAGTTCGCCACCACCATCGGGCACCGTACCCCGGCCGGCTCCACCGCGCTGGTGTCGTATGTGAAGCCGCGCACCGGAACCGCGCCCACCACCGCCGAGCTGACCGCGCACGTGGCCGCACTGGTGCCCAACTACATGGTCCCGCAGTCGATCATGCTGCTGGACCGGGTGCCGCTGTCCCCGGTCGGCAAGCTCGACCGGAAGGCATTGCCGGAACCGGTGTTCGCGGCCCGCGAGGGCTACCGGGCCCCCGCCACCCCGATGGAGGAGGCGCTGTGCACCGCCTTCGCCGACGTGCTGGGTGTCGAACAGGTCGGCGCCGACGACGGGTTCTTCGAACTCGGCGGCAACTCGCTGCTGGCCACCAAGGTGGTGGCCCAGCTGCGGGCTGGCGGCATCGACCTACCGGTGCAGGCCATGTTCGGCGAGTCCAGCCCGGCCGCCATCGCCGCGCGGCTCGCCGCCGCCGCGGGCGACGCGGGCGCCGCGCTGACCGCGGCCCTGGGCGCGGTGCTGCCGCTGCGGGCGGTCGCCGATTCCGGTGTGCCGCCGCTGTTCTGCGTTCATCCGGCCATCGGCCTGTCCTGGTGCTTCGCCGGGCTGCTGTCGCATCTGCCGCAGGAGCAGCCCGTATACGGCCTGCAGGCCCCGCACGTGGCCGGGGAGGACAGTCACCGCACCATCGCCGAAGCTGCGAAACACTATGTGGCGCACATGAAGTCGGTGCAGCCCACGGGCCCCTACCAGGTGCTGGGCTGGTCGCTGGGCGGGCTCATCGCCCACGAGATGGCCGTACAGCTGCAGGAGGCCGGTGACGAGGTCGCGCTGCTGGCCCTGATGGACAGCTACCAGCTGTCGGATCGGTGGCTCGAGGAGGCGGTGCCGTCGGTGGCCGCCGTGGTCGCCGAATTCGGTTCCGACCTGCTCGGCGGTGACGCCGACATCGATTCGCGCATGACGCTCACCGAGGCGGCCGAACTGCTCCGCGGGCGATCCGGGCCGTTCGCGGCGCTCACCGTCGAGCACCTGGAACGGCTCTACACCGGATACGAGAACGGCGCGGCGCAGGCGCACGGGTTCCGGCCCCGCGTCTTCGACGGTGATCTGCTGTTCTTCACCGCCGCCGACGACGAGATCAACCGGGCCGACCCGGACCGCTGTGCCGCGTCCTGGCAGCCCTACGTCACCGGTGCGGTGCACGATCAGCTGGTGCGCTGCACGCACGCCGGCATGACAACGCCCGAATCCCTCGCCGTCATCGGGCCGGCGTTGCGGGATCAGCTGGCAGCCATCCGAGCCCGGCGGGAGGGTATGCGATGAGTCTGGCCGTGGAAATCCAAGGGCTGGTGAAGTATTACGGCAAGGTGCGGGTGCTGGACGGTATCGATCTCGAGATCCCGTCCGGCACTGTGATGGGACTGCTCGGGCCCAACGGCGCGGGCAAGACCACCACGGTCCGCATCGTCACCACCCTGCTGCGCCCGAGCGCGGGCTCTGTGCACGTCACAGGAGTGGACGTGCTGAAGCATCCGGCCCGGGTTCGCACCCGGATCGGCCTGTCGGGCCAGTACGCGGCCATCGACGCCAATCTGTCCGGGTTCGAGAACCTGCGCATGGTGGCCCGGTTGTACGGCATGAACCACAAACGGGCCGCTGAACGCGCTACCGAACTGCTCACCGCCCTCGGCCTCGACCACGCGGCCGGGCGGCGGGCGGGCACCTACTCCGGCGGTATGGCCCGCCGGCTGGACCTGGCGGGGGCGTTGGTGTGCCGGCCCCCGGTGGTCGTGCTGGACGAGCCGACCACCGGTCTGGATCCGCGCGGGCGCCTCGACATGTGGCGTGTCATCGGCGAACTTGTCGACGACGGCACCACCGTGCTGCTCACCACCCAGTACCTGGAGGAGGCCGACCTCCTCGCCGACCGCATCACCGTCATCGATCACGGGCGGGTCATCGCCCGCGGTTCGGCCGACGAACTGAAGACGTCCATCGGCGGCGACAAGCTCACCGTCACCCTCGCTCCCGGGCAGGATCCTGCCCCCGCGCAGCAGGTGCTGGGTGAGGTGGGCATCGGCGAAGCCGAATTCGACGAGGGCGCCGTCGCGGTCACCGTGGTGGTCGGCGACGGCACCCGCACCATGGTGGAGGCGCTGCGCCGCCTCGACGACGCCGGGGTGCACGTGGTCGACGCCGTCGTGGACCGGCCCACCCTCGACGACGTATTCCTTTCCCTCACCGGCAAATCCGGCGAACGCAAGCCGGCCGTCCCCGCCCCCGAGTCTGTCCAAGAGGAGATCCTGTCGTGACGACCCTCCCCGCCGAACCGGAAGCCCCCGCGCCACCCGCTCAGGAGCCCGGCCGCCAGCGCGTCGAGGGGCCGATCATGCTGTTACCCCGGGTGGTGCGCGACT
The DNA here is from genome assembly GCF_040645495.1 of Nocardia sp. NPDC046763. Classification (NCBI taxonomy): domain Bacteria; kingdom Bacillati; phylum Actinomycetota; class Actinomycetes; order Mycobacteriales; family Nocardiaceae; genus Nocardia; species Nocardia sp. NPDC046763. Next base: position 412,801 of record NZ_JBEYYI010000003.1, read on the forward strand.
CGGCGATCGTGGCCTACCGCAACCTGCTGACCATCCTGCGGGTGCCGACCCTGCTGGTGACGGCCACCATCCAGCCGCTGATGTTCGTGTTCCTGTTCGCCTACATCTTCGGCGCGTCCCTGGGCGGCAGCCAGTACCGGGAGTTCCTGCTGGCCGGAATCTTCACGCAGACAGTCGCTTTCAATGCCGCGTTCACCACCGTCGGCCTGGCCAACGACCTGCACCAGGGCATCATCGACCGGATGCGGACGCTGCCCATGTCGCGGCTGGCGGTGCTGATGGGCCGCACCCTGTCGGACCTGGTGGTCAATGTCCTGGCGCTGGCGGTCATGGTGGTCTGCGGGTACCTGGTCGGCTGGCGGATCAACGGGTCGATCATGGACGCGGTGCTGGCGTTCGGGGTGATCCTGCTGTTCGCGTTCGCCATGTCGTGGGTCGGGGCGATCACCGGGCTCGTGTCGCCCAGCGTCGAGGTGGCCCAGAGTGCCGGTCTCATCTGGCTCTTCCCACTGACCTTCATCTCCTCGGCATTCATCTCCGGGGAGACGTTGCCCGGCCCGCTGCGCACGGTCGCCGCCTGGAATCCGATCACCGCGGTGTCGGCGGCCGGGCGCAAGCTGTTCGACAACGGCTCCCCGCCGTCGTTCAAACCGGCCACCGGCTGGCCCGCCGACCACTGCGTCGAATACTCCATCTACTGTTCGCTGGCCATCCTGGCGATCTCGGTGCCGATCGCCCTGCTGCAATACCGGAAGGTGGCCAGTCACTGAGCCGGCGCGGGCAGCGCACCGAGCTGCCCCAGCATGCTGAACAGGTCGAAGGAGCCACGGAATTCGGTGATCCGGCCGTCGCGGATGCGGTAGAACACGACGCCGGGCACCGCCACCTCACGGCCGGTCGCCGGAATGCCCTGGAATTCGCCGAGCTGCGTGCCGTGCCCGGTCCAGCGCTCCACCACCCGATCATCTTCGGCCACAAGCTCTTCCAGCGTCGAGTGCCAGTCGGGGAAGGCGGCGCGCAGGGTGGTGTTGAACTGCTGGAGGCCCTCGATGCCGCCGACCTCGGGGGCATGGATGACGACGTCGGCGACCATCAGCTCGTCGGCCGCCGCCAGTCGCCCGGCGTTCCAGAATTCGTTCACGAATCGCTCCACGAGTGCCTTGTTCTGCTCGGACATGATTTCTCCTCGGGTAGGTTCCGCGGCCCGCGCTGCCCGGGCCCTGTGCAGCCCACTGTGCGCCGCGCGCGGGGGCGGGGAACATTCCAGAAAAGTGGTATCTCGGAGACCCGGACGCGGTCGTAGCCTGAATCCGTGGGGATGAACCGATCGATGGATCGGGCACGACGTGACATCGTCCGTCTGTGCCATTCCGGCCTGGATGCCCGCACCGTCCTGAGCGAATCGCTGACCGCCCTGCGCGCCGCCGTTCCGATCGCGGCCTACTGGGCGGCGACCACCGACCCGGCCACGGTCCTGTTCACCGGTTCGGTCATCGACGCCATCCCGGAGTCGGCCACGCCCCTGTTCCTGGCCAACGAATTCCTCGACGCGGATGTCAACCGGTTCCGGGTCCTGGCGCACGCGCCCGACCCGGTGCGCTCCCTCTTCGACGCCACCCACGGGAGCCCGGACGACAGTGCCCGCTACCGGGACATCCTCGCGCCCCTCGGGATGGGGGACGAGCTGCGGGCGGCACTGCGGGTCGGCGACAGCTGCTGGGGTGTGCTGTGCCTGCACCGGGAACCGTCACCGCTGGGGTTCCGGGCCGGAGAGATCGATTTCCTGCACGCCGTGGCCCCGCATCTGGCCGAGGGCCTGCGCGCGGCCGTACTGCTGTCGGACCTGGGCGGCGGCGACGGGCATCTCGCTCCCGGTCTGCTGTTGCTCGACGACGCGGCGGCGGTGCTCGCCGTGACACCCGAGGCGCGCACCCTGCTGGCCGAGGTTGCCGATCAGCCCCCGCGCGCCGAGCTGCCCCAGGCGATCGTCGCGGTGGCCATGCGCCTGCGCAGCCTGGAACGCGACCCGAATTCGCCTGTGGTGCCGCGTATTCGCTTGCGCACCCGTTCCGGCCGCTGGCTGGTCGCGCACGCGTCCCGGTTGCACACTCTCGCCGACGCCGGCCCGGCCGGACCGATCGCGGTCATCCTCGAGCCCGCCCGCGCCCCCGAGATCGCGCCCCTCAAACTGGCCGCCTACCCGCTGACCCCGCGTGAGCACGAGATCGCCACGCTGGTGCTGGCGGGCAACTCCACCCGGCAGATCGCCGCCACCCTGGTGGTGTCGCCGTTCACGGTGCAGCAGCACCTGAAGTCCATCTTCGAGAAGTCCGGGGTGCGCAGCCGCCGGGAGCTCGTCGCCAATCTCCTTGCCGCCCACTACGGCTCACCGGGCTGACCCCGGCACGGGAAGGGCCCCGCACCGGTGTGGTGCGGGACCCTTCCCGTTCGTCGCTGTGCTCAGCCGCGGCGGCGGGTCTTGAGCAGCTCCATGCGCTCCTGCAGGAGCTCCTCGAGCTCCTCCTTGCTGCGACGCTCCAGCAGCATGTCCCAGTGGGTGCGGGGCGGCTTGACCTTCTTGGGCTCCTGCGTGGTGCCTTCGAGCAGGATGCCCTCCTGGCCGTTGCGGCACAGCCAGGTCGGAGGGATTTCGGCGTCGTCGGCGAAGGGAACGTCGAATTCCTCGCCGTTGTCGGTGCGGTACCGCGCCATCCGACGCGGCGCCAGGTCGTGGTCGCGGTCGGTCTCGTAGCTCACCGCTCCGAGCCGAGACCCCCGGAGTACGCGATCTGCCATGAGTGCGGTCCCTTCTCGCCTGTCGGCAATGTTCTACATCAGTGTTTCTGCAGCTGCGCTACCTACTGTCAACGCAGCCGCGCACGTGTCGGTTCCCGTGGGAGAACCCTGCCATCCTACTCGTCCGGCGCGCCCACTCCGTCGCGGCGTGCCCTTCCGCCCGGTCGCGGCCGCAAACCGCTAATGTGACGGACCATGTCTCGACGCGTGCTGTCCTGCTGCCAATGGTGCGGGCGGGAGATCGCCGAATCGGAGATCGGACGCCGCCGGCGGTACTGCCGGCAATCGTGTCGCCAGCGGGCGTACGAACATCGAAACAGCGTGAAGGGCACCGGCATTCCCGAGGATTCGGTGGTGCTCAGTGCCCAGGAGGTCTCGGACCTGTCCGATCGCTGGTTCGCCGCCCGCTGCGCCGCCGAGGACGTGGCCACGGCGGTCGCGGAGGGCGCCGAGATGATCGAACTCGCCGATCTCACCGCGACATTGGTGGCGTTGACGCGCGAGGCCGAACGGCTGCGCTGACCGCGGCGTGGCGGCCGGCGGGCAGGGTGCGCACGCTCAGTGCGTAGACGATGCCGATGCCGAGCGCGGTGACGGCGGCGACAAGGCCGAGGGCGGTGAGGGTTTCACCGTCGGGCCGGGTCACCGGCTGCCCGCGCAGTGCCTGCCACATCAGCAGCGCCACCAGAGTGGTGTAACCGAGCGCCAGCACCCCGATCAGCCGGGTGCGGGTGCGCTCGGTGCGCAGCCATGTCACCGCGGGGGCGAGGCGGGTCAGCACGATGGCCGCCACGATGAGCAGTTGGATGCCGTGCAGGCCCGCGAAATGCGCGATCCGCATGTCGCCGCCGGCGGTGCTCCAGTGTGTGATCGGCATGCCGGCGACACCGTCGCGGACGGCGGGCTGCCCGCTGACGAACGTGTGTCCCGCGCCCAGCCGCACCGGGTGCCCGTAGGCGTCGGTGGTCTGCTGTTCGCCGCTGAAGCCCATGGTGTAGCCCAGCGCCATGCCGAACACCGCGATGCCCAGGCCCGCACGGATGGCCAGCGAGGTGGGCCGGTCGGTGACGCGCTGCCACGAAAGGGTCACCGCGATCACCAGATTCGCCAGGAACAGTCCGGGCACGCCGGTCATGAACACCCACTGGCCGATGGTGTTGACCGCGTCGTGCTGGGTGTTGAAGTGGCTGAAGGTGCCGCGCGCGGCCTGCACCACCACGAAACCGACGTCCACGATGGCGGTGGCGGCGAAGACGGCGCCCATCCACCAGGTCAGCCGCTGCCCGCGGTGCGGGAACGACACCAGCCATGCGAGGGTGCCGCAGTAGAGGACCATGGCGATGGCGAACTTGAGCGGTTTGAGCCACACCGATTCGCCCAGCAGCATGCGGTCGTCGAAGACCATGGCGCCCAGGGAGAACACGGCCAGGGCCGCCATGGCCGCGGTGGTGACGAGCAGAGGGCGATGCAGCCGGCGCGCGGGGACGGTGGGGGTGAACGGCGCGAGCGGCGGACGATCGAGCGTGGTCATGAGGGTGACGCTAGGTCCGTGAGTCCGGCTGCCACGTCCCCCGGCGGAGGGGCGGGCAGGCAGTACCCGGGTATGAGAACAGCCGTGGCGGTATGAGCCGGGGCCGCAGTGGGGCCGCCCGCGCCTGGATCGCCGAGGCCGCCGCCGACGGGGCGTTACGGTGGCGGGATGGGTACGTCCGTCGTCGTCGAGAGTCCGCGCCGGGCAGTGCTACCCGGCTGGTCGGTGCCGCTGATCTTCATCGCGGGCGGTGTCTCGCAGTATCTCGGCGCGGCGATCGGCGTCCATCTGTTCGGCACGGTCGAGCCCGCGACGGTGGCCTGGCTGCGCGCCGCGGCCGCGGGCGTCGCCCTGCTGGCGTGGCGGCGGCCCTGGCGCCAGCGCTGGACCCGCCGCTCGATCGGGGTGGCCGCCGGGTTCGGCGTGGTGACCCTGGGCATGAATATCGCCTTCTACGAGGCGATCGCGCGGATCCCGCTCGGCACGGCGGTCGCCATCGAATTCCTGGGACCGGTCGCGGTGGCCACTCTCGGGTCGCGCCGCGCCCGCGATCTTCTCGCTGTCGCCCTGGTGGTCGCCGGTGTCGTCCTGCTGGCGGGTGTCTCGTCCGATGCCCGGCCGGCCGGTGTCGCGTTCGCCTTGCTGGCGGCGGCGCTGTGGGCGGGTTACATCCTGCTCGGCAAGCGGGTGGCCGATGCCGGTTCGGGCCTGGACGCCCTGGCCGTCGGCATGGCCGCCGCCGCACTCCTGCTGGCCCCGATCCTGGTGACCCGCCAATGTGTGCTCGCCCCAGCCGCTTTCGCGGACCCGGGCACCTGGCTGCTGGGCGTCGGTGTCGGCGTCCTGTCCAGTGCTGTCCCCTATGCCCTCGACCAGCTGGTCCTGCGTACGGTCGGCCGCGCCCGTTTCGCCTTGCTGCTGGCCCTGCTCCCGGCCACCGCGGCCGTGATCGGCGCGGTCGCGCTGGCCCAGCGGCCCGCTGTCCCCGAACTCGCGGGCATCGCGCTGGTGATGGTGGCCCTGACTCTCAGTGCGACGCAACGCAATAGCCGTCCGCGGTTACGTGGGAACGCGCGACCGTCCGAATCGCGGGAATGAACGCGGGCGTGATCTCAGCGGGTTCGCCGGGCGAACCCCCCGAGAGCTCAGAGAACCGGACTCACCCCACGCGCCGGTAGGTCTGCTGGGCGCGGCGGTCCAACCCGGTGCCGGGCCAGGGGCGTTTGCGCAGTTGCTTGTCGACGGCGTTGGCGACCTCGGGCACACCGATTTTCAGCAGTCCCGGGTCGATGTCGTCGGCGTCCGGATCGCCGGTCTGCCCGGCCCAGAGCACCGCGTGGCGGCCGAGCAGGTGCGGGGGCGGGCCGCTGCGGCTGGGCGGGTTGGGGCCGAAGAGCAGGACGGTGCGGGTGCCGAAGGCGGTGGCCAGGTGGGCGACGCCGGTGTCGCCGCACACTACGAGGGCGGCTTCGGCGACGGTGGCGGCCAGTTCGATGAGGTTCTGCTGGCCCGCGAGGACTCGCGCCGATGAGAGTCCTGCACGGGTGGCGACGCCGAGCGCGGTCTCGCGTTCGGATTCGTCACCGGTCACTACGACGTCGCGATCCTGTACCAGCAGATGCCGGACCACGGCGGCGAACCGGTCGGCCGGCCAGCGCCGGGCGGCCGCGCCGGCTCCGATGTGCACGACCACGGCGTCGCGGTGGCTGGTGGTGGCCACCGGCGGCACCAGGCCGAGGTTGCGGCGGTCGGCGGCGATGCCGTCGAATTCGAGCAGATGGCACCAGCGGTCCACGTCGTGCATGTCGGGCTGCCAGTCCGGGCCGGGCAGGTCGGGGAAGGCCGGATTGCGGTAGGTGAGAATGCGTTCGGGTTTGGTGCGGGAGAGTTCGACGATGCCCTCGGCGCCCGCGCCGTCGAGGTTGACGGCCAGGGCCGGCGATTCGCCGTCCCAGCGCAGTCCGACGGTGTCGTAGACCGGGACCATTTCGTCGACGGAGGCGATGAGGTCGACGATCGGTTTCAGGCGATGGGGTGCTGCCAGTGCGATGTGGTCGCCGGGCCGGGCCCGGCGCAGGGCGCGCAGCGCGGGAACGGCGGTGAGGAGATCACTCAATCCACGTGCTCGCAGCACTAGTACAACCGCCACCTGAATTCTCCTAGCCGGCCACGCTGCCCACGACGCTGCGGTCCGCCACCGGACGTGCGGGGACCTTTGCGTGAGGACTACCCGGCCTGTACGGGGGTGAAACCCTGGGGACCGGTCCGTGCGACGGCGGAAAACCGCGGGTACTACCGGCTGTCGTTGTCGCGGGTGGATGGATTACCGTGTGCAGTCATGACGGTCGTCTACAACCTCATGGTCACGGCTCATCTGCTCGGTATGGCGGCGGTGGTCGGCGGGTACGTCGCCTCTCAGCCGCGTGTGTCGGAACTGATGGTGTGGGGCGCGCGTGTGCAGATCCTCACCGGGGTGATCCTGCTCGGCATGGCCGAGTCGATCCATTCGCTGGGCAAGGACCCCAATATGGCGAAGATGATCACCAAACTCGTGGTGGCGGTGCTGGTCGCGGCCTTCGCGGAAATGGGGCGCGCGGACGCCAAGCGCGGCAAGGAGGTGGCGTGGATGACCCACGCGGCCGGCGGGCTGGCGATCCTGAACGTCTTCATCGCGGCGCTGTGGAAGTGACCGGGCGTGAAACCGTGAGCGCGACAACCGCATAGCGTTTTCCTGCGTGAAAGGCGATGCCGCACAGGGTGCATGACTGCACCGTGTGCGGCATCGGGCGTTCGCGGGTCCCGGCTCAGGGGTGCCGCACCAGCTCGGGCGGGAGTTCGCGGGCGGTGTGGCGGGCCAGGTTCTTGGCGATTTCGGCGGCGACCACCGCGTGCCCGGCCATGGTCAGGTGGATGAGATCGGCGGAGAGCCAGTCGGGGCGCAGTCGCGCCGGGTGGTCCCAGAATTCGGTGAGGATGGCGTCGTGGCGGTCGGCGACACAGGAGATTTCCGATCAGCGGCGGCTCGAGGGGGCGCGTGCCCGCGCGACCATCGCCCGTCATGCCGCCGACGTGGCCTCGGTCGAGGGATTGACCGGGCTGAGTCTCGGCCGGCTCGCCGGGGATCTGGGGGTTAGCAAGTCGGGGGTGGCGACGCTGTTCGGCGGCTGCTTCCGTTGCGCGAGCGTGCCCGAGTTCGACAGCCGCCCGGGCCCGGTGCGCGACGCCCTGGCGGCCGACCGCGACGACTGGTTCGCGGTGCTGGAGAAGGAGATCGGCCGCGCGCAGGAGCAGGGCTATCTGGCCGGGCTGGACCCGCACATCGTCGCGTTCCAGCCGGATGCGGTGGTGGCGGCGGCGAATACGGCCGCGCGGATGGGTGACGACACCGCCCTGCCCACCGCCCGAGCCATCGTCGAGGGGCTGCTCGGGTCGACGCTCGAACGCTGATCGTGGCCGTGACCGGCGCAAACCCGTATTCTGTTCTCGCACCGCAATTCTGCATCGACTGCAAGGGTGCGGTCATCCCGCCGTTCTGCGTGGCATGCGTGAATGCAGTTCGGGCGCAGCCGGTTTCACGTGGAGCAACGCTCCCGCGTATCCTGCTCCCGCGTGTCTCACGCCGAGCGTGGCGCGTACATGATGAGCCCGACCCCGGCCAGGCACACCAGTGCGCCGATCACATCCCAGCGGTCGGGCCGGAAGCCGTCCAGCGCCATGCCCCACAGCAGCGACCCCGCCACGAAGACGCCACCGTAGGCGGCGAGGATGCGCCCGAAGTGGGCGTCGGGTTGCAGGGTGGCCACGAACCCGTAGCAGCCGAGTGCCACCACGCCCGCCCCCATCCACAGCCAGCCGCGGTGCTCGCGCACTCCCTGCCAGATCAGCCACGCGCCACCGATTTCGGCGACGGCTGCCAGCCCGAAGAGCACGATCGATCGCAAGACGGTCATGGCAGCCCACCCTAGAGTCCGTGGCCGGTGTCCGGTCGGACCGCCCCGGGTGCGGTTCGACCGGACCGGTCATCGTTGGGCGTCGACGCTCCCGAACAGTTGCTGTCCGAGGTAGCCGCCCGGGCCGGGCACGCCGGGCGGGACGGCGAAGACCGCCGAGCCGACCGGTGTGGTCCATTGGTTGAGGGCGTCGAAGTCGGCCAGTCGCTGCTGCACCGGCAGGTACTGGGCGTCGATGTCACGCTGGAAGGACGCGAACAGCAGGCCCGAGTTGGAGAGGTGCCCGGGGGCGGGCGCGTCGTCGTAGTTGTAGCCGCGGCGCAGGAACCGCTCCCCGGCGTGGGCGTGGTGGGCGCGGGCGATGTGGGAGGACGGCGGGATCTTCGGGATGCCGTACTGGTCCACGGCCGCGAAGTCGGGTTCGTCGAATTCCCGGGTGCCCGACAGGGGCGCCCCGTGCTCGACGGTCCGGCCGACGGTGATGGCGCGCCCGTCGGCGTCGAGTTCGTCCCAGGTCTCGAGGTTCATGGCGATGCGCCGCAACACCATCGAGGTGCCCCCGGCCAGCCACGGCCGCACCGATCCGTCGTCCCACACGAGGCGATCGAAATCGGTTGTCCCGGGCGCGATATTGACCGTGCCGTCCACCGAGCCCATGAGATTGCGCATGGTCCGGCCGCGAGCGGCATTGCGGAACCCGCGCTGCACCCATTTCACCGTGACCAGCGATTTCACATGCTTGGACAGCACCCGCACCGCGTGCGAGACCGTGGTGGCCTCGTCGGCGCAGATCTGCAGTAGCAGATCACCCCCGCACCAGGCGGCGTCGAGTTGGTCGATGCCGAAGGGTGGCAACGGTTTCAGCCAGTGCGGGCGCTGGTCCTCGAGTCCGGCGACCGTGAACAGCCGCGGCCCGAATCCGACGGTGACGGTGAGCCGGGCGGGCCGGGCGGCCAGTTCCGGTTCGGTGTCCGCAAGTGCCGGTTTGCCCTGGGTGAGCCGGGAGGCGTCGTCGGTCCAGATCTCGAGCAGGCCGATGATGTCCTCGCGCTGTGCACCCGCCACCAGGTCGAAGGCGACGAAGGCCGCGTGGAGCGGCGGATCCGTCGCGATGCCCGCCTGATGAGGGCCGTGGAAGGCGACCGTGTCCAGCGCGGGATCGCGGTCGTGGTCGCGGTGGGTGAGTGTGGCCGCGCCCCAGCCGATTCCGGCGGCCCCGGCGGCGCCCGCCACGGCGGCGCCGCCGCCGAGCAGTCGGCGCCGGGACAGGCGGGGGTGCGGTTGCGGCCGGTCAGCCACCGTGGGCGGCGTTGTCGCCGGAGGGCTGGTAGTTCTCCTTGCCGCCCGCGAAGTCGCGTACCTGCGCGGTGACGGTGGTGCTGGAGCCGTCGGAGAAGGTCAGCGTGATGGGGGTGTCCGCGCCGGTGCGCAGCGGGGCCTTCAACCCCATGAACATGAGGTGGTCGCCGCCGGGCTTCAGGGTCGCGCTGCCGTGGGCGGGGATGACGATGCCACCGGCCTTGGGTCGCATGGTCTTCTCTCCGGCCCCGTCGGGAACGACCTCGTGGATCTCCACGGTCGCCGAGGCCGGGCTGGTGGCCGCGACCAGGTTGATCGGCTTGTCGGAGGTGTTCGCGAGGGTGCCGAAGGCGGCGGACATGCCGCTGTCGGCGGCCTTGATCCACTGATCGGTCATGGTGATCTGGTCGGCGGCCTTGCCGGCGGCGTCCGAGGCGGTCTGCGAGGAGGAGCAGGCGACGGGCAGCAGCGCCAGGGTCGCGACGGCGGCGGCCGCGCCGACGCGGCGCGCGAATCCGCCGGTGCGCAGGCGGAAGCTGTGGCAGGAGGGCATCTGGGACATGGGAAACGGACTCCGTGTGTCAGGGGAAGGGAGGTCACCCCGGACCGTTCACGGCGACACCCGTTCGGCGCAGGCCTGATTCGGCTCTGCGCGGGCATGCGTCGCGGATCTATGCCGGAGCGAGGTGTGAGAACGGTGCGTCGGCCCGGGGCGGGCCACGACGCCCTATCCCGGGACTGACGAGCAGGCGTCGCGCCTCGGCGCGATCGTCGGCGAGGCACGGGCGCAGGCGCGCCGCGGGCGGCCGCAGGATCGAACCCAGCGCGAGGATGAACCGCCGCACGCTGGTGATGGCCCGGCGCATGCCGGCCTCGGCGGCGCGAATCACGAGCGCGCCCACCGGAATTGCGACCAGGTGGGCCAGCAGCGTGGACGGTGAGGAGCCGTGATGGTGGTGGCCCGGCGACATCGACAGCGCCGCATGCCCGATGGACTGCCCGGCCGCCAGCATGGCCATGGTTCCGGCGATCCCGTAGCGGGGGCGCAGGGTCGCCACCACGACCCCGATCAGCGTGCACGCCGCGAACAGCAGGGCGAGCGCGGAACCGTCGAGCAGGGTCGCGCCACCGCCCAGTCCGTGCGCGAGAATCGCCACCGCGCCGGAGGATGCGCCGACGGCAGCGCCGCGCAGGCGCGCGGTGTGATCCGTCGGTGAGCGCACCGGGCCATTCTACGACGCCGTGTCGCAGACGATGCTTCGAGTGTCGCCGTCACCCTGAACGCTCGGGCGTGCCACCGACTGTCAGGCGGCCACCATGCCCATCGTTCGTCGGTCGATCCGACATCGGGCCAATTTGAAGCATGATAATTTCACTTGGTCGAGGTGATCTTCGGATCACGCCCGAATGTCCGTGCGGGCACGGGCATTTCGCAGTGGAAGGTATCTCATGACAACTCCTCGGATGCGTAGCGCCGGGCTCGGTGCCACGGTGGTCGCGGGGGCCGGTGCGGTCTTGCTGGCCCTGATGCCCAGCGCCGCGGCCGACACCGGATTCGGCAACGTGGCGATCGAAGGCAGTGCGAATCCGCAGGTCGGGTGCAGCTACACGCTGACCAGCGGCGATCTGGTGGGTGGCGGGAGCAGCACCCTGAACGGGCAGCCTGTCACCTTTTTCGACAACGGGGCCACCATCGGCACCGGAAAGATCAGTGAGAGTCTGATCCCGGGACCCGCGAAGGTGTCGTGGACGCCCAAGACCGCCGGACAGCACGTCCTCACCGCGACCATGGGTTCCAGCGCGGTCGCCCTGACCCCGCTGACCGAACAGGTCAGCCCCTCCACCTCCACCGGGAGCGCGGGCTGCCCGCTCCCCAGCATCTCGGGCTAGCCGGCATTTTCCTCGCAACGGAACTGCCTGCGTAGCAACAGCTCTCGCGGGCGGTTTTTCGTTGTGCGGCTACGTGCACGTCGAGTTCGACCGCCAGGTCGCGCAGCAATGTGCGCGGGGTCTCCGCGGCCTCCGGGCTCGCTACCGGGTCGGGTCCGCGTGGTATGACCAGCGTCTCCACAGGACCTTCACATTCGACGCGAACCCTCTCCACGGCGGTTGCCTAATGTCACCTGCATGGAAACCAGTGCGCGCCGGATCCTCGTCGTCGAGGACGAGCCGACCATCGCGGAATCCCTCGCCGCCCGCCTGCGCGCCGAGGGATACGCAGTCGACATCGCGCACGACGGGCCCGCGGCCGTGACGGCCGACGCGGCCGGGGACCCGGATCTGGTGGTGCTGGACGTCATGCTGCCCGGCTTCGACGGGCTCGAGGTCTGCCGCCGCATCCAGGCCCGCCGGCCGGTGCCGGTGCTCATGCTGACCGCCCGCACCGACGAAACCGACATGCTCGTCGGCCTCGGGGTCGGCGCAGACGACTATCTGACGAAACCGTTCTCCATGCGCGTGCTCACCGCCCGCGTGCACGCCCTGCTGCGCCGCGTGCACCGCACCACCGCCCCGGTCGCCGCCATCGTGGTCGGTGATCTGCGCATCGACACCGACCAGCGGCGGGTGTGGCGCGGCGACGCCGAAACCCAGCTCACCCCACTGGAATTCGAGCTGCTGGTGCACCTGGCCCGCCGGCCGCGCACCGTGCTGGCCCGGGAGCGACTACTCAGCGAGGTGTGGGGCTGGGCCGATGCCTCGGGTACCCGCGCCGTCGACAGCCACATCAAGGCGCTGCGCCGCAAGCTCGGCGCGGACCTGATCCGCACCGTGCACGGCGTGGGGTACGCGCTGGAGGCTCGATGAACGGCGATGGGCGCGGATCGGCGAAGGAGCGGTGAGCGTGCGAGACGGGTTGCGGGCGGCCGGGAATCGGGCGGCGGCGTGGCTGCCGCGGCCGCTGGACCGGGTGCGGTCGATCAAGCTGAAGCTGGCCATCCTCATGGTCGGCTCGGGCGCGGTCGCGTTCGGGTTCTTCGCCTCACGCATCGGATGGCTGCCGCCGCGCACCACCATCGCGGCCACACTGCTCGCGCTGCTCTTCTCGCAGGCACTCGCCCACGGCATGACCCTGCCGCTGCGGGAGATGACCGCCGCCGCCAAACGCATGGCGCAGGGGGACTATTCGCGGCGGGTGCGCGCCACCTCCCGGGACGAGGTGGGGCAGCTGGCGGCGGCGTTCAATCAGATGGCCGCCGATCTGGCCGCCGCCGATCAGCAACGGCGCGAGTTCATCGCCAATGTGTCACACGAACTGCGCACCCCCATCGCGGCGCTGGGGGCGGTGCTGGAGAACCTGGTCGACGGTGTGGCCGAACCCGATCCGGCGACCCTGCGCACCGCCCTCGCCCAGACCGAGCGGCTGAGCCTGCTGGTGTCGGAGCTGCTGGCACTGTCGAGCGTCGAGGCGGGCGCGGTGGCGCTGGACCGCGAACCCGTCGCCGTGGAGCCGCTGCTGAAAGAGGTTGTCGCCGAAGCGGAGGTGATGGCGGCCGCGGTCGACCGGCCCGTCCGCTTCACCATGGTCACCGCCCCCGACCTCACCGTGCACGCCGATCGTGCCCGCCTGCACCAGGTCCTGCTCAATCTCCTGGACAACGCCACCCGTCACGGACCCGCCAGCGGTGAGGTCCGCATCCACGCCCACGCCGACCACACCGGCACTGTCATCGATGTCTCCGACGACGGCCCCGGCATCCCGATCACCGACCGGGCCCGCGTCTTCGAACGCTTCACCCGCGGCGGCCGCGCCACCGGCGGCGGCACCGGTCTCGGCCTGGCCATCGCCCGCTGGATCGTCGACCTGCACGGCGGCACCATCGCCGTCGCCGCCCCCGGCTCCCGCATCCGCATCACCCTCCCCGCTTCCTGACCCTCACCCCCCATCCATAACTCGCAGCGCCCCGCGTTCCGGGGTCGCTCCCGCACACCTATCGGAGGGCTTGCCATGCCCGAAAACCCTTCCGCCGCACCCTCTCCCGACGACCACCCGCCTGCGCCCGCCGCACCTGAGCCAGGCTGGAACTACGCGCGTGCCACGGCCCGTCGGTGATCAGAAGCCGAAGCTGAGGTGATCAGGAGCCGAAGCTGACCGGGGTCCAGGTGCGCCCCGCGTCCTGGGTGGCGAGCATCGTCGTGGCCAGGTGCTTGGACCCGGCCTGCGACAGGATCACGAAACCGGTTGTCTCGGTGACGAAATGGCCCGAGCTCTCGCGCCAACCCTGGGCGGGTGCGCGGTAGGTCGTGGTCCATGTTGCGCCGCCGTCGGCCGAGGTGAGCAGGTGGTCGTCGAGAGCGGCGACCAGATGGGTGGGGTCGGCGGGGATGAGCGCGGCACCGGCAGACAGCGTCGGCGACAGCTGCCCGGTCTCGGTGAAGGTGGCTCCGCTGTCGGTGGAGGTCATGAGCCGGGTGGCGGTGCCGCCGTCGGAGTACGGGCCGGATCGGCCACACAGTGCGATGAGCCGCTTCTCGGAGAAGGGGTGCCAGTCGGCGGGACCGTTGCCGCCGCAGGGCAGTTTCCACGGTGTCCAGGTGCCGTCGACCAATCGGGCACCATCCTCGCCCCGGTTGGTGACGACCATCCAGGCCCGGCTGCCGAGAACGGTGACAGCGGCCGAGGGGTCCGGGCCGCCGCTGCCGGGTACCGGGATCTCGGTGGGACCGGTCCATGCATCACGGGTGACGGGGCTGGTGAACAACACGGTCCGTTCACCGGGCTGCACGGTGGCGATGTACACGCTGTCGTCGGAAATCGTGAACGACCAGACGTCGACGGACGGATCGATGTCGAGATCGATCTCACGCCAGGTCTTTCCGCCGTCGTGGGTGGCGAACAGCTTGTCGCCGGCCCGGATCCAGCCATTGCGGGCGTCGGCGAACTTCAGCCAAGGGCCCTTGGACCCGGGATCGCGCAGCGGGGCCGGGAGCGGGGCCTGCTGCCATGTCTGCCCGCCGTCGGTGGTGTGCTGCAGCGTCAGGCACGGTTCGCTCGTGCACGGATAGGTCCGGCCCAGCACCCAGCCTTCGTCGGCGGAGATGAAGGTGATCGAATCCGGTTGGAAGCCGACCGGATCCGGCGCTGCGGCCTCGGTGGTGCCGGGCGGCATCGAGGCCGGCCCGGTGGTCGTGGCTGTCGCGGGGGCCGTCGTCGTGTCGGTCGTCGCCGAGTCCGCGCCGCTCTCACCGGTTTTGATGGTGAGCGCCGCGACCACCCCCGCCGCCAGGACCGGTACTCCGACTCCGACGACTCCGGCCAGCACGACCGGATTCCGCAACCCCACCGGCCCGGACTCCCTTCAGCACATCGCCGGGGCCGGTGTTCCGGGCGGTGTCGCCCGGCGGCCCTGCGGCACAACGGGATCGAGTATGCCCGGTGGCCGCCCGATTCGCCCACCCGGCTCAGGTCTCGCCGGAACCGGCTTGATCGCCGGCGCGCCGGGCGGCCAGCGGGCAGAGATATCGCCGATGAGCCGGTAGGGGACCGGCGCATCCGGCAGTGCTGAGCGGATGGCGTCGCGTCGCTGCGGATGGCGTCGCGTCGCTGCCGGAGAGTGGCCCGGGTCGGCGGCGGGCCGGACCGCGTGGCCGGTTCAGCCGCGCAGCCGGGCCAGCAGTTGCAGGGCGGCGTCGAGCATGCCGTCGAGGGAGTCCGTGACGTAGAGCAGGTCGATGAAGAAGTCGTCGAAACCGGTGTCGGCGGCGACCTTCTCGATGGTGGAGGCGACGAGTTCGAGGTCGGTGCCCGCGGCGACGTTCACCCGCAGCACGGTGCCGATGTCCTTCGGATCGCGGCCCGCGGCGACCGCGGCCTCGTCGATGACGCCGCGCAGCTTCACCAGCTGCCGACCCCAGGCGGGCGGGCCCGGCACCGGCACCACGGGCAGCCAGCCGTCGCCGCGGCGGCCGATGCGAGCCAGTCCGGCCGGGCTGAACGCGCCCAGATAGATCGGCGGCCGCGGCCGCTGCACGGGCTTGAGCTCGCTGCGATGTTCGGGCACCGACACATAGCGGCCCCGATATCCGGCGGGGTCGGTGGTCCAGATGGCTTCCAGCGCATCGAGGGTCTCATCCAACCGCGCGCCACGATGGGTGAAGGGGACCTCGGCGGCCTCGTACTCCTCCGGCGACCACCCGATGCCGAAGCCGGGAATCAGCCGGCCGTTGCTGACCACGTCGACCGTGGTGAGCGCGCGGGCCAGCTGCGCGGGCCGATACAGCGGCGCGATCAGCACATTCGCGCCGAGGGCGACCCGCTCGGTCACCGCGGCCGCGATCCCGAGCAGTAGCAGCGGGTCGAGCACCGAGTTGAACTCGTCGGGGATGGTGTCCTTGCCCGCGTAGCCGACCTTCGGGTTGGTGGCGGCGATGAGCCGCTCACCCACCCAGAGACTGTCGGCCCCCGCCTGCTCCAGGGTGGTGGCGTAGTGCGCCACCCGCGCGCCCTCGCGGGCCTGTGAACCATGCTGAGGAAGAGCGAAGCCGATTTTCACCCTTTCGGTGATACCAGACACGCGATCACATCCGGCCGGGGGATCGCGGACAGGATGGGCGGGATGGGAGAACACAAGGACCGCATGCTCGCCGGAGAGCCGTACCGCGACAACGACCCCGAACTCGTCGCCGAACGTCTCCGCTGCCAGGGGCTGCTCGACCGGTTCAACGCCACCCGCGCCGGTCAGGACGTCCAGCGTCGAAGCATCCTCGAGGAGCTGCTCGGCGAGATCGGGGAGGGGTCCTGGATCATGCCGCGCTTCCAATGCGACTACGGGTATCTGATCCGATTGGGGCGCAACAGTTTCCTCAACTACGACGCCATCGTCATGGACTGTGCGCCGGTCACCATCGGCGACGACGTCTCGATCGGCCCGCGCGCCCAGCTGCTCACCGCCCTGCACCCGATGGACGATCACGCGCTGCGCCGGGACCGGTGGGAGACGGCCGCGCCCATCACCATCGGCGACAATGTATGGCTCGGCGGCGGGGTCATCGTCTGCCCGGGAGTGAGCATCGGCCCGAACGCAGTGGTCGGGGCGGGTAGCGTCGTCACGCGCGACCTGCCCGAAAAGGTGTTCGCCGCAGGCAATCCCGCGCGGGTGATCAGGCCGCTGTGAAGCCGATCCGGCGCGACTTCATTCGGGCAGGCCGGCCAGTTCGGCGCACAACCGATGCAGGCGGGTGGCGGCCGCATCGTCCTGGGCGGCGGGGGAGGGCGCCTTGACACGGTTGCGCTCGAAGTAGCAGCCGGATACGCAGGAGACGTCGGGGTTGGTCGCCAGGTAGGTGAGGGTCTGCGCGGCCGTGCCGGCGTCGGTCATGAACAGGCGTTTGCCGAGTGCCAGCGCGGGCCTGGCGAACCAGGGTGCGGCGTCCCAGATGCCCGTGGCGACGACCCCGGGGTGGAAGGCGTTGGCGGTCACCCGGGTTCCATCCAGCCGCCGGGCCAAGTCGCGCGTGTAGAGGATGTTGGCGAGCTTGGCGCGGCCGTATGCGGTGGCGCCCCTGTAGCCGTACCGCAGCTGCAGGTTCTCGAAGTCGAGGGCATTGCCGTAGTGCATGACCGACGAGGTGAACAGGATCCGCGCCGGGGCACTGCGGCGCAGCAGATCCAGCAGCAGTTCGGTGAGCAGGAATCCGGCGAGATGGTTCACCGCGAAGGTGGCCTCCAGGCCGTCCCCGGTTTCGGTGCGCGACATGTGGAATGCGCCCGCATTGTTGGCCAGTACGTCGAGCCGGTCGTATCGAGCGGCGACGGTGCCGGCAAGCCGCCGTACCGCATCCAGGGAGGAGAGGTCGCATTCGATGGCATCGACCGGGGCGGTCGCGGTCGCACGCACCAGCTCGGTAGCGGCGCTGAGCTTTCCGGGATTGCGGCCGACCAGGATGACACGGTGCCCGGCCGTCGCGAGCTGCCCCGCCGCCGCCAATCCGATGCCCGACGTGGCCCCCGTGATCAGCATGGTCTTCATGCCCGGCCAGCCTGCCACACCCCCGTCACACTGTCGCGGCACGCCGAGCCGTGCCTCCGGAACCGAACCGCTGTCCGACTTCGGGACGGTCAGACCGCGGCGGGAATCTCGCTCAGGCTCAGATAGATTCGCTTGCCCTCCGCGCGCGCCTGCGCCACCATCCGATCGGCACCCTCGGACGGACCGCCGATGCGCAGCACCGCGTCACAGCGGGAGAGCAGCTGCTCGGCGACGGGATGGAAGATCTCGTCGTAGAGCGGGTCACCCGGGCGCGTACTGCCGGCGGTCTCGAGCAGCGGCAGCGCCAGTGCCTCACCGGTGACCGGGAGGTGCCCGGCGCGGAAGAGGGTCAGGGCCGTCTCGTTCATGGCGCGCACGTTCGCCGCCAACTTGACCGGATCATCACCGGTACCCGAGCGGTACGGGCCCGCGACCAGGATCATCTGAGAATTCGACACGGTAGCTCCTTCGATCATCGGTTGATACGCCAATTCGGTTCACGCCGTATGGAGAACGACGCCCGCCTCACGCAGGGCATCGAGGGTCTGCGGTCCGGCCGGATGGATCGCCGGGTCGGCCGCGGAGCGGTCGGTGACGAAGTCGTGCGCCGCGCCCAGCGCCGCCACCTGGCTGAAGGCCCGCACCCCGAGCTTGGTCGCATCAGCGACCGCCAGCACCCGGGCCGACTGGGCGATCCCGGCCTGCTTGACCGCGGCATCGTCGAGACAGAACTCCGACCAGCCGTACTCGGCATGCACCCCGCCGATCGACATCACGAACACGTCGAATGCGAGTGACTCCACCGCCCGCAAAGCCAACGGGCCGACCAGGGACTGCTCACCCGGCCGGGAACGCCCACCCGCCACCAGCAACTCGATCCCGGGACGGTCGGCCAGGCACACAGCCGTCTGCAGGCTCAGCGCGGTCACCGTCAACGGGCCGCGCTCGGCCAGCGCCCGGGCCACATGCACGGTCGTCGTGCCCGCGTCCAGCAGCACCCGCGACCCGAGGGGGATGAGGTCCGCGACGGCCGCGCCCAGCCGATCCTTGGTCGCGGCCGACCAGCCCGCGCGATCGGCGAACCCGCCTGCCTCGGTCCGCGCCCGCGTCGCCACCGCCCCGCCGTGCACTCGCCGGACCAGGCCGCGCTGCTCGAGCGCGTCCAGGTCGCGGCGCACGGTCATCTCCGAAACACCGAGACGCTGCGCCAATTCCGCCACTGCCGCCCGCTCGGCGCCCTGCACCAGGCGCAGCGTCACATCCAACCGTTCACCGGCATCCACCCCACATTTCTAACAGAGTCGTGTGCGAATGAACAGATACAGTTTCGATCTGATCGATTGCTCTCCAGGCGCGGAGACGATTACCTGCCGAGTAATGGATTGCAGTGGTTGATCATTCGTACGATCGCCTCATGGCGACACACACGGCAGGCGACCTACTCCGGCACTGGCGCACTACCCGGCGGCTCAGCCAGCTCGAACTCGCCGGCCGCGCCGAAACCTCGACCCGCCACCTCAGCTTCATCGAAACCGGCCGTGCCACCCCCAGCCGCCAGATGCTGCTGCACCTCTCCGACGAACTCGACATCCCCCTGCGGGAACGCAACCGCATGCTCCTGGCCGCCGGATACGCCCCCGTCTACGCCGAACCCGAACTCGACACCCCCGCCATGCAATCCGTCCGCGACGCCCTCCGTCGGATTCTCACCGGCCTCGAACCGCACCCCGCCCTCGCCATCGACGCGAACTGGACCATGGTCGACGCCAACGCCGGTATCGGACTGTTCCTCGACGGCATCGACCCCGCCCTGCTGGCGCCGCCCGTCAACGCCCTGCGCCTGACCCTGCACCCCGACGGCTTCGCCGCCCGCATCATCAACCTCGCCGAATGGCGTGGACACCTCTTCGAACGCCTGCAACGCCAGATCGAGGTGACCGGATCGCCCGAACTCACCGCGCTGCTCGACGAATTGCGCGCCTACCCCGGCGGCGAGGAATCACCCGGCCTGCCCGAACCCGACCAGGCCGTCGTCCCCCTGCGCGTGCGCCTCGACGGCCACGAACTCGCCTTCCTCAGCGTCACCACGGTTTTCGGCACACCCATGAACGTCACCGTCGCCGAACTCGCCATCGAAGCCTTCCTCCCCGCCGATGCGGCCACGGCCGCCCACCTCCGCGACCGCCTCACCGTCCCGGGAAACTGACCCCCACAACTCGATCCAGCTAGTCGGTCCGCGCGGGCCGGTCGATACCCCACAATGAGATTCCATGGACGTGCCCGCGCACCTCACCCACCTCACCGGCGCACCCATCACCCGCATCGACCACCTCGGCAACCGCCACGCCTGGACCCTCCACCGCGCCCACACCGCCGACGGCCGCACCCTCTTCGTCAAAGCCGTCCAGAATGACACCGCCTCCGCCGTCCTCACCGCCGAAGCCGCCGGCCTCCGCTGGCTGGCCGTCGGCCACCCCACTCTCGTGCCACCCGTCGTCGCCGCCGACCCCCACATGCTCGTCCTGCCCTGGCAGCCACCCGAACCCGCCACCCCCACCGCCGCCGAACACCTCGGCCGTGACCTCGCCACCCTCCACACCGCCACCCCGCCCACCTACGGCGCCCCCTGGGACGGCTACATCGCCACCCTCCCCCTGAACAACACCCCGACCACCGGCGACTGGGGTCCCTGGTACGCCGAACACCGCCTGGCCCCCTACATGTCCGCCGCCGCCCCCGAACTCGGCCGCGACGGCACCCGCCTCCTCGACCGCGTCATGGACCGCATCGACGACCTCGCCGGCCCACCCGAACCACCCGCCCGCATCCACGGCGACCTCTGGTCGGGCAACATCTTGTGGTCGGGCGGCCGCGCCGTCCTCGTCGACCCGGCCGCGCACGGCGGGCACCGCGAGACGGATCTGGCCATGCTCGCCTTGTTCGGCGCACCCCACCTCGACCGCATCCTGGCCGCCTACCAGGAAGTCACTCCCCCGAGTTCAGGCTGGCGGCAACGGATCCCACTCCATCAATTACACCCGCTGCTGGTGCATGTGGTGCTGTTCGGTGGCTCGTATCGCGGGATGCTGCTGGCCGCAGCGGCCTCGGCGCTGGCGGGGTAGCTGTGCGCCTGTGTTGGGGGAATGGGGCCCGGGTGCAGGCGGTGGGAGTCCGGCGGCGACGCAGTAGTGACCCCGGATATAACGAAAGTGGTTGTCGCTGTTGCTATTTCTTGTCGGCCCGGCCGGTGTCGACCCCGGCCGAGGCATATTGATGATGCGAAGTTCATCGAACTCACGGAACCACCGCCCGGCCGCACCCGCTGTGCCGCCGTCATCACGGAAGGGCGGTCGGCTAGCGTCGGGGGAGTGGAGCTGCTGCGGGTTCATCATGTCGCGATCATTGCCTCGGACTATGAGCGGTCGAAGGCGTTCTATACCGAGGTGCTGGGATTGCGGGTGATTGCGGAGAACTATCGGGCCGAAAGATGTTCGTACAAGCTGGATCTCGCGTTGCCCAATGGTGGGCAGGTGGAGTTGTTCTCATTTCCGGAACCACCGGCACGGCCGTCGAGGCCTGAAGCTGCCGGGTTGCGGCATCTGGCGTTCTCGGTGACGGATGTGGGGGCGGCGGTGGCCGAGCTACGCGGCAGGGGAGTGGTGGTGGAGGAGGTACGGGTTGATGAGTACACGGGGAAGCGGTTCGTGTTCTTCGCTGATCCGGATGATCTGCCGCTGGAGCTGTATGAAGCCTGAGGTCAGCGCCTCCGTCGGAGGTCGTCCAATGGAACATCAAGAAATGGAAATATGCGCATCTACGCATGTGGCTCTGTGTCGAACAAACCCCGACACTCACGACCGCGCACACCTTCCTGACCACACCCATCACCACCCAACCTCGAAGAGGGGAGCGGCTATTCGATGCCGCTCGGTCGCTGGGTTGGGGGCTCCCATACGATGGTCCACATGACCAAAGTGCTCCTGAAGACCTCCGCCGGGGACATCACCCTGGAACTTGACGAGGCCAAGGCACCCAAGACCGTCGCCAACTTCGTCGACTACGTCAAGGCGGGCCACTACGCGGACACCGTCTTTCACCGGGTGATCCCGAACTTCATGATCCAGGGTGGCGGCCTGACCGCCGACATGCAGCAGAAGGCTGCCAAGCAGACGGTCGAGAACGAGGCCGCCAACGGCCTCAAGAACGACAAGTACACCGTCGCCATGGCGCGCACCTCGGCCCCGCACTCGGCCAGCGCGCAGTTCTTCATCAACACCAGCAACAACGCCTTCCTGAACTACCCGGGCCAGGACGGCTTCGGGTACGCGGTGTTCGGCAAGGTCGTCGATGGTGCGGCCGTCGTGGACGCCATCGAGGGTGTGCGCACCGGCAACAAGGCCGGCCACCAGGATGTGCCGGTCGAGCCGATCACCATCCTGTCCGCCGAACTGATCTGATCAGTCCCCGCGGCATCTGAACGAACGGCCCGGAACCGAATGGTTCCGGGCCGTTGTCGTTGCCGCGTAGCGGGTTTCGGGTCAGGCGTCGAGGACGCGGGCCTTGCGTTCGACCACGGGCGGGAGCACGGACCAGGGGAAGTTGATCCACTTGTCGGTGCGTTTCCATACGTATTCGCAGTCGACCTCGGAGTGCGGCTTCTGGTAGATGACCGCGCAGCGCACCTCGGCGACGTGGTGGGAGCAGAAGTCGCGCACGAGTTTCAGGGTCTTGCCGGTGTCGGCGACGTCGTCGGCGACCAGGACGGTCGCGCCGGTGAGGTCGACGGCGCTGGGGACGGGCGGCAGCATGACCGGCATGGCGAGGCGCTGGTCGACGCCGGTGTAGAACTCCACGTTCATGACGTGGAGGTTCTTGACGTCGAGGGCGTAGCCGAGGGCGCCGGCGACGAAGAGCCCGCCGCGGGCGATCGACAGGATGAGGTCGGGTTCGAAGCCGTCGTCGGCGATGGCCTGGGATAGTTCGCGGCTGGCGTCCCCGAACAGCTCCCAGCTCAGTTCCTCGCGATCGCTCATGCCCGACTCCGTTCTGCCTGCTGCGGTGGTCTTCGGATCATACGAGCCGAGTTGCCGGTCGTTGCCCGGTCCGGCGACCCGTTGGGCTCACGGATGGTGGGTGAGGGTGTACCAGAGCAGGGCGAGGGTGCCGAGGGCGAAGAGGGGGACCAGCACCATGGTCTCCATCTTGTTGCCGGTGTGGTCGATGATCGGGATGCGGGTGCGGATCTTCAGTGGCCACAGCAGCCGGCAGCCGCGGTCGGTGAGGCAGTCGCCGATGAGGTGGGCGAGGGCGCCGAGTCCGACGGAGAAGGGCAGCCAGGCGGGTTTGTCGCTGATCCAGTGGTCGATGGCGAAGGTGCCGCAGATGGCGAGGACGACGACTGTGCCCCAGGATTTGAGTCCGTCACCGGTGGGCGCGAAGCCGAGCGCCTTGATGGCGAGGGCGAGCAGGAAGAACACCAGCGAGAGCGTGAAGTAGCGGCCGAGCAGGTGTTCCCCGGCCCAGGTGCCGTAGGTGACGGCGGCGACGAAGGCGAAGGAGTGGGTGCCGTGGCGGTGGCCGCCGGAGATCCACGAGATGAACTTGCACGCGTAGTGCGAGATCGGCCCCAGCACATGGGAAATGGTGCCGGAGGGGTGATCGGCATCGGGCAGCAGCGCGGCGCCCGCGGTGAGGAAGGTGCCCATCACCAGATCGACGGAGCCGATGGCCCCGGATTGAACTGCGGGATAGGTCAAGACGGTGAACGGTAGCGCCGCGGCCGCCGCCGACCAGGCGAGCGCGCCACTGGTCGCATGTGAATGTCCTAGCACCGCTTGAAGGTTAGCGGATGTAACCGACAGGTCTTTTCGGCCGCGTGGTGCGCTGAGGGGCCGTGCTGGGCAGCGGATTCCGGTAGGGCGAGGCAAATATGTTTCAGGACAGTCGGTTTGGTGTGCGGAGCGCTCTCCCGGTCACATTCGGGTGGCCCGTGTGCGGCCGGTCGGCGGCCTGAAATAGTCTCGGATCGATTGCGCTTTCCGCTCAGAGAGGAACGGACATGTCGGTAGCGTCCGCGGTGAAGGATCAGATCCAGCAGATCGGTGGGGGATTCATGTTCTCCCGGGAAGCCCGAGCCTTCGCCGACAGCACCGGTGTCCCCGGCTTCATGCCCGGCTACACCCGCGGTCGCGCTGGCGTCCTGGGTGATGTGGACGCCGATGTGGTGACCGCGGCCTTCGGTTTCTTCCGTCCCGAGGCGATCCGGGAGGCATGGGAGGCCACGGCCTCGATGCCGGCCGCGGCAGCAGCCGAGGGGTATCTCAGGGCGTGCCAGGACTTCGGGCGCCGGAAGCTGGCCTCCTTCGAGGACTCCGGGCGCCTGGCCGAGCTGCTACAGCGGGTGGTGGCGGCCGCGAATCCGGTGGGCGCGCCGCTGTTCGCGGGCTGGCGTGCCCTGCCGCAGGCCGAGGACTCGCCGGGCCTGGTGCTGCAGCTGATCCATGTACTGCGGGAATTGCGTGGCGGCCTGCACCTTATCGGCGTGCTGGGTAGTGGGCTGACCCCTTTGCAGGCGGTGCTGATCGCGGGCTCGCCGCTGAAGACGGGACCGGATCAGGCCCGCAATTTCGGCTGGCCGGAGCCATTCGACGAGATCACCGCGGAGCTGAAGGGCCGTTGGATGCAGGCGGAGTCGATCACCGAGGATCTGATCGCGCCCGCGTTCGCGGTCCTCGACGACAAGGAGGGCGAGGAGCTGGTGACGCTGCTGAACGCCTGCCAGGCGGCGGTGTTCGGCGGCCGCTGACCCGCCGCCCGGGTGGGCTGGTGAGCCCACCCGGGAATCCTGCTCAGCGGTGCAGGAATTCGAGGGTGACGCGTTCGAAGGCCTCCTTGGCCTCGTACATCACCCAGTGTCCGCACTTGGGGAACACGTGTAGCTCGGCGTTGGGGATCTGCCGCAGCGGGATGAGCGCCATATCGGTGGGGCATTGGCGGTCGTCGGCGCCCCAGGTCATCAGCACCGGGCTCTTGATCTTGTGCAGCATGGACCAGTAGGGCGGGGTGGGGGAGTTGTCCAGGAACTGTTGTTGCAGCGCAAGCGCTTCGGACCCGTACATGGCCTGGAGGCTGGCCTGGGCCGCTGGTTCGGTCGCGGCGGCCCAGCGTTCCTCGATGATGCTGTCGGTGATCATCTTGGGGTCGTAGATCATGCAGCGCAGCCAGCGCTCCAGGCCCTCGCGGCTGGGGTGGTCGGCGAATTCCGACAGCAGGCGGGTGCCCTCGCTGGGGTTGGCGGCCAGCAGGCTGTGGCCGACACCGCCGATGGCGACAATCTTCTCGACCCGCTGCGGGTGGTGCATGGCGACATTCACCGCGACGACGCCGCCCATCGAGTTGCCGATCATGGCTGCGGAGTCGATGTTCAACGTGTCCATGAAGCGGACGACGGAGTCGACGGCGGTGAGGACCGGGTGCCCGGGGACCGGGTCGCTGACGCCGAAGCCCGGGAATTCCAGGACGTAGCAGTGGAAGTGGTCGGCGTAGAAGCCGAGGTTGTCGCGGAAGTTGCGCCAGCCGTTGACGCCGATTCCGGAGCCGTGCAGCAGAATCAGGGGAGGACCGTCGCCGGCCTCATGGTAGCGCAGGACGCCTTTGTCGGTGGCGATTTCGCGTCGGGTGTTCTCATAGGTGACATCCACGCCACCCACAGTAGAACAGGTTTCATTTTTGGAGGCCGATGGTCGAGTTCGGAATCCCGGTGGGCGAGGTGACGGTCGCCGACGGCGGAGTGGCGACCGCGCTCGAAGCGCGCGGGCACGATCTGTCCGACGCGCTGTGGTCGGCGCGACTGCTCGTGGACGCGCCCGACGAGATCCGAGCCGTGCACACCGCGTTCTTCCGGGCGGGCGCGGTCATCGCGACCACCGCGAGTTACCAGGCCTCGTTCGGGGGATTCGCGGCGCGCGGGATCGATCGTGAGCAGACCGCCCGGTTGCTGCGGCGCAGTGTCGAGCTCGCGCGCACGGCGCGAGACGAGATCGACGACGGCCGTGAACGCTGGATCGCCGCCTCGATCGGCCCCTACGGTGCGGCCCTGGCCGACGGTTCCGAATACCGTGGCCGCTACGGGCTTTCCCTGACCGAGCTGAAGCGCTGGCACCTGCCGCGGCTGGCAGTGCTCGCCGATTCCGGGGCGGATGTGCTTGCGCTGGAGACGATTCCGGATATCGACGAGGCGGAGGCACTGGCCGGGCTGCTCGACGGCAGTGGTGTGCCCGCCTGGCTCAGCTACACCATCCACGGCGACCGGACCCGCGCCGGGCAGCCGCTGCGGGACGCGTTCGCGATCGCCGCGGGGGTTCAGGAGATCGTTGCGGTGGGAGTGAACTGTTGCGCGCCGGACGATGTCGCGCCCGCGATCGCTCTGGCCCGGGAGGTGACGGGGAAGCCGGTGATCGTCTATCCGAACAGCGGGGAGACGTGGGACGCCGTACAGCGGTGCTGGGTGGGGGAGGCGCGGTTCCCGGCCGGCCTGGCGGAGGAGTGGGCGGGGCTGGGTGCGTCCATCATCGGTGGATGCTGCCGGGTGCTGCCCGCCGATATCGAGCGGCTCGCCGCCGTCGTCGCCGCGGGTTAGACGGCAGACGCCCAGGTCCGCCCAATGATGAATGTCCACATGCAGACATGTGCATGTACAAACGTTGTTTGCATGTGGCGAACAAGAACAAGAACAGCCAGGACAGAACAGTGTCGGCACCCGGCACGGCCCGTCGTGGTTCCGTTCGGTCGGTGTCCGGGAGGAGCCGGACACGATGCTGATCAGCTTGTCGGGGACCAGAATCGCCGGTGTTTTCGAGGTCGCGGCCGATGCCGAGTTGCCGGAGGTGGTCGCCGGTCTCGACGGCACCGACCCGGCCCGGGTGCGTGCGGTGCTGATCGGCGGCTGGCATGGCACCTGGATTTCCGGGTTGGCCCTGCCCGGAGCCGCGTTGTCGGCGAAGGGGCTACGGCATCTGCATGCCGTCCCCGGCGCGGGGGTGGTCCGGGTACTGCCTCACGGTGAGTGCGGGTTGCGTGTCACCGCCGAGATCGCACGGGCGGCCCGGCTGGTCGAGGGCAGGGGAGCCTGCCATCACCCCGACGGGACGGCGCGCATGGCGCGGTCCGCGCCGGAGGTGTTCGCCGACGAGGTGGCTCGGCATCGGCACGGTCACTGTATAGCGGCTGCGCCGGCCCGGACAGGAGCATTGCGATGAGCGAACCGCTTCGCATGCACATCGATTGGACCCGCTGCGACGGCCGGGGCGTGTGCAGTGAACTGCTGCCCGGCACCTTCGCCCGCGACGACTGGGGGTTCCCGCTGACCCGCGATCACCGCGACCCGGTGCTGGAGCGCGCGGATCTGCCCGCCGCTCGCGATGCGGTGCGGCTGTGTCCGCGCCTGGCTTTACGGCTGCTGCCGCTGGCATGATCGGGTCGACAGCGTCGGAAGGGGAGGGCATGGCTACGGCGATGATGGGCCGAATCCAGCGGCTGCGCGGTCTCATCGAGCATCCGCGCACCGGGCAGGCGGAGCGGGCGGCCGCACAGCGCATGCTGGACCGGTTGCTGAGCAAGACCGGCGGGGATGCGCGCCGGACCGGAGACCGCACCTACGGTGCGTGCCACGATCGTCCCGGCCGACACGCGAGCCTGTCCCGCATCGCCGACATGATCGGCGAGGACATCGCCCTGGCCCGGATTCTCGCCCTGCCCGACGGCGATGGCGACCTCGCCACCCGCAGTGCCCTGCGCGATGCCCCCGACCAGCTCACCTACACCGTTGAAACCCCTTACGACGCAGGCATTCTCATCACGGTCGGCAATATCCCACCCGGGTGGGCCACCGACCCCGGCGGCTTCGACACTCCGGCGCTGCGTGCGCTGGTCGAGGAACTGACCGACCTGATGAACGCCTACAACCACGATGGCACCGACATCGCCCGCCGCTTCCTCGGCCGCGTCCGCACCGAGACGTCCGCCGGTTAGCCTCCTTCGCCTCCCCGAAACGCACGATGCCCCCGAACCGGTCGGTTCGGGGGCATCGTCCTACTGGTTCAGACGGTCGTCATCACGCCAGGTCGAAGCGGTCCAGCTCCATGACCTTGGTCCAGGCGGCCACGAAGTCGTTGACGAACTTCTGCTTGGAGTCGTCCTCGGCGTACACCTCGGCCAGGGCCCGCAGCTGCGAGTTCGAGCCGAACACCAGGTCGACGCGGGAACCGGTCCACACGGTCTTGCCGGTGGCGCGGTCCTTGCCCTCGTAGGTGCCGTCATCGGCGGACGACGGGCCCCACTTGGTGGACATGTCGAGCAGGTTCACGAAGAAGTCCGTGGTGAGCGCACCCGGCTTGTCGGTGAACACACCCAGCTGCGAACCCTGGTAGTTCGCACCCAGCACGCGCAGACCACCGACGAGGACGGTCATCTCCGGCGCCGACAGGGTCAGCAGGTTGGCCTTGTCCAGCAGCAGGTACTCCGCCGGGATGCGGGTGCCCTTGCCGACATAGTTGCGGAAGCCATCGGCGGCCGGCTCGAGCGCGGAGAAGGACTCCACGTCGGTCAGCTCCTGGGTGGCGTCGCCACGGCCGGCGCGGAACGGCACCTCGACATCGAAACCGGCGGCCTTGGCGCCCTGCTCGACGCCGACGTTACCGGCCAGCACCACCAGGTCGGCGAAGGAGACCGGCTTGCCGAAGGACTCCTGGATGCCCTCGAGCACCCGGATGACCTGCGCCAGCTCGTCGGGCTGGTTGACCTCCCACCCGGCCTGCGGTTGCAGGCGGATGCGGCCACCGTTGGCACCGCCGCGCATGTCCGAGCCGCGGAACGACGAGGCCGCCGCCCACGCGGTCGACACCAGCTGCGCCACCGTCAGACCCGACTCCGCGATCTTGGCCTTCAGCGCCGCGACATCGGCGGCGTCGACGAGTTCATGCTCGACGGCCGGGATCGGGTCCTGCCACAGCAGGGTCTCGGCCGGCACCTCGGGGCCCAGGTAGCGGACCTTGGGACCCATGTCGCGGTGGATCAGCTTGTACCAGGCCTTGGCGAACTCCTCGGCCAGCTCTTCGGGGTGGTCGAGCCAGCGGCGAGTGATCTGCTCGTAGATCGGGTCGATCCGCAGCGACAGATCGGTGGTCAGCATGGTCGGCAGGTGCTTCTTGGACCCGTCGAACGCGTCGGGGATGATCTCCTCGGCGTTCTTGGCGACATACTGGTGCGCACCGGCGGGCGACTCGGACAGTTCCCACTCGTAGCCGTAGAGGGTCTCCAGGAAGGAGTTGTCCCA
The DNA here is from genome assembly GCF_040645495.1 of Nocardia sp. NPDC046763. Lineage (NCBI taxonomy): Bacteria > Bacillati > Actinomycetota > Actinomycetes > Mycobacteriales > Nocardiaceae > Nocardia > Nocardia sp. NPDC046763. The sequence goes on from NZ_JBEYYI010000003.1 coordinate 441,676, forward strand.
CTTGGTCGGGGTCGGGGTCCAGGTGACCTCGATGCCGGAGGTGATGGCGTCCTTGCCGACACCGGTGCCGAACGTGGACTTCCAGCCCAGGCCCTGCTGCTCGAGCGGGGCGGCCTCGGGCTCGGGACCGACATTGTCGGCCGGGCCCGCACCGTGGGTCTTACCGAAGGTGTGGCCACCCACGATGAGCGCCGCGGTTTCGACGTCGTTCATGGCCATCCGGCGGAAGGTCTCGCGGATGTCGACGGCCGCGGTCAGCGGATCCGGGTTGCCGTTGGGGCCTTCGGGATTGACGTAGATCAGACCCATCTGGACCGCGGCGAGCGGGTTCTCGAGGTCACGCTCGCCGGTGTAGCGGGCGTCGCCGAGCCACTCGGTCTCCGGACCCCAGTACACGTCCTGCTCGGGCTCCCACTGGTCGACGCGGCCGCCACCGAAGCCGAACGTCTGGAAGCCCATGTCCTCGAGGGCGACATTGCCGGCGTAGACGATGAGGTCGGCCCACGACAGTTTCTTGCCGTACTTCTTCTTCACCGGCCACAGCAGACGCCGCGCCTTGTCGAGGGAGGCGTTGTCGGGCCACGAGTTCAGCGGAGCGAAACGCTGCATGCCGGCACCGGCTCCACCGCGGCCGTCGTTGATGCGGTAGGTGCCCGCGGCGTGCCAGGACATGCGGATGAAGAACGGGCCGTAGTGGCCGAAATCGGCCGGCCACCAGTCCTGCGAGGTACGCATGACCTCGACGATGTCCTGCTTGACCGCGGCCAGGTCCAGGGTCTTGAATTCGGCGGCGTAGTCGTAACCCTCGTCCATGGGGTTGGCGACGGCCGGGTTCTTCTGCAGGATGCTCAGGTTCAGCTGGTTGGGCCACCACTGACGGTTGGCGTTACCGCCCTCGGCCGGGTCGTTGAGCCGGCCATGTGCGACGGGGCAGCCACCGGCGGGTTCGGTATTGGCTTCACCGATGGGCGGGTGTTCATCAGGCACGGTGTGTCCTTTCAGTGAGTGATCAGCTGTCGGCCACGATTGTGGCCGCTACTTGTCTTGTGTCGCAGCAGTTTTCGAGCATTCGGGGCACAGGCCCCAGTAGATGACCTCGGCCTCGTCGAGCGCGAAACCGTTGTCGTCGGAGGCGGTCAGGCAGGGCGCGTCGCCCACGGCGCAGTCGACATCGGCGATCACGCCGCACGACCGGCACACCACATGGTGATGGTTGTCCCCGACGCGCGTCTCGTACAGCGCCACGGACCCCATCGGCTGAATCCGGCGAATCAGCCCCGCACTGGTCAGGGCCTTCAATACGTCGTACACCGCCTGATGCGAAACCCCACCCAGCGTCTCGCGCACGAACCCGAGGATCGAGTCCGTGTCCGAGTGCGGGTGAGTGTGCACCGCGGTCAGCACCGCCAGCCGCGGTGCGGTCACACGCAATGCGGCCCCGCGCAACATGCGCTCGAAATCCGTAGGCGTGGGCACAACCCGAAGTCTGCCCCTTTTTCTGGAATCAATCAAGTCTTTGCGCCGGATCGGCGCCCGAAAAAAATGATCACCCTGCGCGGGCCCCTACCATCGACCCATGATCACCCGCGACGAGATCCGCGCCCGCTCCGCCCGTCACGACAACCGATACCCGCTGGTGACCGTCGCAGAGTTCTTCGAGGGCAACACCCTCGAAGACGCCATCGCCCCCAACCAGTACGGCGAGGGCCGCCCCGGCCTCGCCGAGATCGCGGCGCGCCTCACCGCCCTCGACGCCGACCCCGCCGTCGCCTGGATCCGGGTGCAACTGCACGAGGAGATGTTCGACGACGAGCACGGCGGCATCGCGGCGGAATCGGTGGCGATCTGTACGTCATTGCCGCCCAGCGACATCGACAACCGACTCGAGGTGGGGGAGTTGTACGCGGAACCGGTCTGGGAGGGCTGGTCCTACGACGAGGACGCCTACTGCGACATCCCCGCCATTCCCGACGGTCACCGCGTCCTCACCCTCGTCTGGGACTGACCATCCTCGTCGCCCCGGGCGCCTCACCGCTGCACGCACGCCTGCCGAATCCGGAACGTCCCTGCGCCCCCGACATTCTGGGCATGAGCGGGTCTGCCAACAGCGGATGAGCTCGTCGGGGGAAAGGGCCCGACATCTCCACGACTTGACATAATGTTGATTATCGGCGCGGTTACGGGCAGGGCAGTTGATCTTGAAACCCGCAGTGTGGCAACGGTTATTCGCTCCAGCAAAAGGTGAGAGCAATCCGCGGGACATGAGAGTGCTTCGGCGATGCACGGCAATCCAGGAAGACCTGGGTGTTGGCCCGTGTTTGATTCATATCTCCGCATACTCATTCATGGTTCAGTTTCGTCACTGTGACGTTTGAGTCTGATGTGGACTTTGTTCCACTTGTAGAACCACGACTCGCCGACCTCGAGACCGAGGCAGGAAACGGCATGCGGCACACCATTGTTCGGTTCTCTCGGAGGCGATGAACCCGGCTACGCCCACTTGGTCGCCTCCTTCACCCACCAGACCACTGAGTCGGGTCGGTGCACATCCAGGGTGTGTACCGACGATCAGGCGGTGCGGCCGAGTTCGGTGGCGGTGTGGTCGAGTTCAGCCGCCGCGCGGCTGAGCTCGGCAGCGATCCGGGACAGGTCGGCGGCCGGTCCCTTGTGCTCGGCCTGTGCGAGGTCGCGTTCCATGAGTGAGCGAATGTATGCCGAGAACGACAGACCGAGATTGATGGCACGGGCGTTTCCCCGGCGCTTCATGTCGTCGCTCATCTTGACCGATCGCGGTTTCAGCTCCGTCGACTCGTCCTGGCCGATCTCCAGGGGCAGTTCGACCGGGTCGTCGGTGAACTCGAGGCGATCCAGCAGGGCGTTGACCTCGTCGGGCGTGGTGGGGTCATTGAATTCAGTCATTGGCGTTCTCCCATTTTTCGAAGTCGGTGAGCCGGCCACCGGTCAGGGCCCGTCCGGCGACCAGATATAGAAAGCGTCAACGACCTCGTCGATGTCGATTCCGGTGACACCGAGCAGGTAGGCGAGGCGATAGTGCCAATCGATAGCCACCTGCACAGCCTAGCGGGTATTACGCGGTAATACGGAAATGGACGTTCGCGGCATGCGCACCGGCCCGGTCCCGCTCCCCCAAGCCCACGGCCGTGGACCTGCGCCTCGACGAGTCGGCTCCTGCGAGCCATGGGCGCCGTTCCGGTTCCTCCCCCGATCCGACCCTGCCCGCGATCGCCTCGAGTCGGCGAGCAGCACCCACAGGATCGATTCGACGATCGGGTCAGTCGAGGGCTTTCAGAATCCCGGGTCGGGAAGTACGGCCGGTCGGTCTCTTGTGGCCCCAGTAGCTCGGTTTGTGGAAGGTGCGGGCCACCCAGCTCAGATCGTCGACGACAAGGCCACCGTGGCCGAGTTCGATCTGCAGACCGGACGGGCTGGCCACATAGGTCGAGGTCATCAGATCGTTGGTGTGGCGGCCGAGCGTCTGCATGGTTTCCACGCCGTGTGCCGCCTGCAAGTCGATTGCGGTGCCGAGGTCGTCCATTTCCTCGTACTCGAGCATCATGTGGTTGAACCCGATATGGCCGGGGTTCTGCGACAGCGCCAGGGAATGGTGTCGGCCGTTGATGTGATAGAAGCGCACATGGAAGCTGTCGCCGATGATCCGATCCGACAGGCGGAAGCCGAGCAGGCTCGAATAGAACTTGTTGGCCGCCTCGATATCGGGCACCTCGAATACGACATGCCCGAGGCCCTGGCCGCCGGTGACGAAGCGGCCCTTCATCGCTCGACCCGGCCGGAAGGACAAGGGCAGAGCGGCCTTGCCCCAGGTCAATTCGTGCCGCAGACCCCATGGATCGCAGAACCAGGCCAACTCGGCGACCTGCCGCTCCCGGCACAGTCGGGCATCGCCCCACTGCACATCGATACCTTGTTCGGTCAGCTGATCGACGTAGGCGCGCAGATCGGTCTCGTTCGCCAAACCCCATCCTGCGTAACGGAATTCGTCTTCAGTGCCGGGGTGGATGGCTATTCGGTAGTTGATGTCGTCGACGGCCAATCGCACGGCACCGTCGGGCCCATCCTCGGTGAGCATCGCACCGAGGAAATCCGTGCCGTAGGAACGCCACTCCTCGGCGCGGGGTGAGGCGATGCCGACATAGGACAACTCTTGAATCATGGTCGCCTCTCGAATGGGAAGGTGTGGATATACATGCGCGGACTGTAGGCATGGCGCCGCGAGTGACCTATTCCTCGCCCGCTGACTGGGCGGTAGTATCTGTCCACGGCTGATCAGGTTGTCCTTCAACCTCTTTCGGGGTATAGCTGGGGGCGTTCACCGAGACCGGAAGCCGAGTCGCAGTCCCCGTATGGATTCGGCGTGTCAGTGTCAAATCGCTTCCCATACAAGAAGACTCGCAGTGCGCACGTGGGCGGCGATGGGCAACATTGCCGCATGCGCTTACCGAAGCTTGGTGTCCGGACTCGAATATTGGCTATCGCCGTCGTGCCCAGCCTGGCGTTGGTGGTCATCGGGGTGGGTGCGGCAGGGACATTGGTGGACCGGTCCGATCGGGCGCGGACCTGGGCCGACGAGTTGCGTGCGGGGATCGCTCCGGCACGGGAGATGATCGAGGCGGTGCAGGCGGAGCGGCAGCTCACGCTGTGGCGGGTCGCCGGGGCCGGGACCGATCCGCAGGAATTGGCGGCGGCGCGGACTCGGCTCGATGCCGCGCTGCGCGGGCTCGCTCCGGTGCAGTCACGGCTGTCGCAGATCGGACCACAGTCGCTGGGAGCCCGAACCGATGCGTTCGGCGCGTTGAGCCGGCAGCTGGCGGTGATCCGCACCGGCGTGGACACTCGGACCATCTCGGTCGGTGACGTCTACCAGTTCTACAGCGGGATGCCCGAACTGATGCTGGCAGGTATTCGGATCGCCGAACAGACGGCGCCGGATTCGGCCACCGCTGTCGAACTCGCCGATTCGGCCGAGGTGCTGCAGAGCCTCGAGGCGATGAGCCGCGCGAATGCGCTGGCGGCGGCACTGATCGACGGGAGCGGGTTCACCCCCGAGCTGAATGCGGTGTTCGTTCAGCAGATCGGCTACTACCGCAATCGCGTCGAGCGGATTCTCACCGACCAGAACGCCCGGCATGCGGCCACCGCGAAAGACATTGTGACCGGCCAGGCATGGCAGCGACTCGGTGCGGTGGAGACGGCCCTGGCCCAGCAGGCGTTGTCGCGCACGGACGGCTCGACGAATGCTCACGCGGCGCTGCCGGTGACGGTCGAGGTGTGGCAGTCCGCCGCGGGCGATGTCCACCAGGCGCTGGCCGACCTGTGGCAGTCGGAGAACACCGAGGCGCAGCGCCTCGCCTCCGCCGCGGCCTCGGACACCACCCGCAAGTCGATGCTCGCCGGGGCGGGCATGCTCATCGTCAGCTTCGGCGCGATTGTGGTGGCCGTCGCGCTCGCGAACCGAATCATCCGCCGCCTCACGCGGTTACGTGATCGCACCTTCGCGCTGGCCGACGAAGAGCTGCCGGAGACCATGCGCAGGCTCGCGGCCGGCGAAGACATAGGGGATCGTTCCGAACCGCCTCGGCTGGACTTCGGGCGCGATGAGATCGGGCAGGTGGCAGAAGCTTTCGGACATGCTCACTCGGCGGCGGTGTCCGCGGCGGTGACCGAGGCCCGCACCCGCGAGGGTGTGAAGGCGGTGTTCCTGAATATCGCTCATCGCAGCCAGATCGTCATGCACCGCCAGCTCGAACTGCTCGACCAGGCTCAGTCTCGGCAGGAAGATCCAGAGCTGCTGGATACGTTCTTCCGGCTCGACCATCTCGCCACCCGTGAACGACGCAATGCCGAGAACCTCGTCATTCTCGGTGGTGGCCGCCCGGGACGTCAGTGGCGCAATCCGGTGCCGCTCATGGAACTGGTACGCAGCGCCGTCGGCGAGACCCTCGACTACACCCGCGTCCGAACCGGCCGCCTCCCCGACGCTTTCATCGCGGGCGTCGCGGTCGCCGACCTCATTCACCTACTGGCCGAACTCATCGACAACGCCACGACCTTCTCCCCGCCTCAGTCTCGGGTGGAAATCTCCGGGGCGTCGGTCGGCCGCGGTGTCGCCGTGGAGATCGACGATCAAGGAATGGGCATTCCGGTCGCGGAACTGGAGCGCATCAACGCGCTGCTCAGCGCACCACCGGGCTTCGGTGTGACCACGCTGTCCGCAGACTCCAGACTCGGTCTGTTCGTGGTCTCCCAGCTGGCCGCTCGCCACGGAATCACCGTGCGGCTGTCCGAATCCGATTACGGCGGCATTCGCGCGATCGTGCTGGTACCCGACGCACTCATCGCAGCCGAGGTCGCCCGCGGCGAATCGCCGACACAGCGATGGCCGCGCAATGGCCGGGCCGAATACCTCGATGCGCCAAGGGAATTCCCTGCGGTCGCGACACCGACCCAGCGCGCGGTCCCGGCCGCGGTGGACCGACCGTCTACGGAACCGTCCAACCACGCCGTGACCGAGCACGCCGCCGACCATCCGCCGACCATTCGACCCGCCCGAGCAGGAAAGCCGGCCCTGCCTCGGCGTCGCCGGCAGGCCAGCCTGGCACCGGAGCTCGCCCGGGACACACCCGTCGAAGGGCCCGCATCCCCGCCGCTTCGAGAACGCAGTGCCGAACAGGCCCGAAACCTGTTCTCCGCCATCGAAAACGGCACCCGGCAAGGCCGCCGCACCGATCCCGACACACAACGATTCCCAACGACACACGGACAGAAAGACGACGGTGAACGCCTCCCCTACTGATCTGAACTGGCTGCTCGATGATCTCGTCGACAAACTGGCAGGCGTCCGCCACGCAGTGGTGCACTCCACCGACGGATTGCTGCTCGGGTACTCCGGCCGGATGCCCCGCGAGGATGCCGAGCATTTCTCCGCCATGTCCTCCACCCTCTACGGGTTGTCTCGCAGCGCCGGCCATCGCTTCGATGGCGGTCGTGTTCGCCAGGCGGTCATCGAACTCGACCATGCAGTCCTGTTCGTCACTGCCGCCGGCGACAACGCCTGCCTGGCACTGCAGGCCGGCGCGGACGCCAATCTGGGCATGGTCGCCTACGAGATGAACATGACCGTTCAGCGGGTCGGCTCGTTCCTGTCCACGACCGCTCGCCGGCGAGACAACGGCTGAGCCGCCGCATGTTCCATGAAACACTCGCGCCGACAACCGATGGGCCGCTCGCCCAATCGGTCAAGATCCTCATCGCCGGCGGATTCGGGGTCGGCAAAACCACCATGGTGGCGGCGATCAGCGAGATCACCCCGCTGCGCACCGAAGAGGTCATCACCGAAAGCTCCACCGGCATCGACGATCTCACCGGCGTCGAGGGCAAGACGACCACCACCGTCGCCCTCGACTTCGGCCGCATCAGCATCGATCCCGGCCTGGTGCTGTACCTTTTCGGCACGCCCGGCCAAGATCGCTTCTGGTTCCTGTGGGACGAACTCGCCCGCGGTGCGCTCGGCGCAGTCGTGCTCGCCGACACCCGCCGCCTCGAATCCTCCTTCGCCGCCATCGATTTCTTCGAACGTCGCCACATCGGGTTCTGTGTCGGCGTCAACATCTTCGACGGCGCCCCGTACTACACCGCCGAGGAGGTACGCGAGGCCCTCGACCTGGACGACCGGGTCCCGATCCTGCTGTGCGACGCACGCGATCGCGCCTCCTGTAAGCGGGCGCTGGTAACCCTCGTCGAGTACCTGGTGGTCCGCTCGGGCGGCTGAGAATTTCGAGCGCGTGCATCGGCGAGGAGGTTTCGGTTACCGCTCATCGGAACTGTGCGAGCATCTGCGTGGAATCCGTTCGTAGCCTGTCGTAGTGGACGTGACGTACGAGAGCACACTTCAGACCATCCTGACCGACAAGGGGGTATTGCGATACCACGAAGCCGGTGAGGGACCGCCCCTGATCCTGTTGCACGGCTCCGGAATTGGTGTGAACGGCTGGCGCAACTTCGGTGGGAACCTGGCCGATTTCGCCGAGCATTTCCACTGCTACATCCTCGAGTTCCCCGGATTCGGGGCGAGCGACCCTGTACCCGGTCTGCACCCGGTGATGACCGCGGTCGACGCGGTTGTGCGGTTCATGGACGCCCTCGATATCGAATCCGCTGCGATGATCGGCAATTCGATGGGCGGAGTGGTCGGCGTCATGGTGGCCCTCGCCCACCCGTCCCGGGTGGACAAGCTGGTCGCCATCGGCGGAGTCGGAACGAACATCTTCAGCCCGGGACCGAGCGAGGGAACCAGACTGTTGCGCGAGTTCGCCGACAACCCCAGCCGAGATGCCCTGACGCGATGGCTGAACTGCATGGTGTTCGATCCGAAGTTGGTCACCGAGGACCTGATCGAGGAACGATGGCAGGCGGCCACCCGGCCCGACGCGTTGCAGACGTTGCAGGCCATGTACGGTTCGGAATCCGCTGCGCTGCAAGCACAATCACGGGCCCAATCCAAGACTCCCCCGTACTGGTCGATGCTGCACAACGTGCAATGCCCGACACTGATGATCTGGGGAGCCGACGACCGCCAATGCCCACTGGACATGGCGCAGCTCCCGCTGCGGCTGATCCCTCGAGCGGAACTGCACGTCCTGTCCGACTGCGGGCACTGGGTGTTCGTGGAAGCCAAGGACGCCTTCGAACGCATCAGCATCGAATTCCTGCAGCGGTAGGCCTGTTTCGATCTGCTCGCCACGACAATCGCTGCCGCCCAGGTTCTTTCGCGAGAGCCTGGGCCGACGGTGTCGAGCAAGCGGCCTCACAGCTGGTCGCGCAGCCACATGGCTATCTGGATTCGGGAGGTCAGACCCAGCTTCACGAGGATGTGCTCGACGTGGGTCTCGGCGGTGCGCACCGACACGACGAGCTCGGCGGCGATGCGTTTGTTGCTGTAGCCCGTGGCCACCAGACGTGCGACCTGATGTTCGCGCCGCGTCAGCGCGCGGTGCTCCGGTTGGCGCGCGGTGTCCGGTCGCTGGTCGGAGGCGGATGTGGCGGTGCGTCCGAGGGCGTAGTCGATCGCCTCGGTCAATCCGAATCGAGCGCCTCGATCATAGGCGCCGCGGAACGCGGTGGGGGTGAGCATCTTCCGCAATTGCCTGCGGACATCGGCGCCGATGGCACCGGTGAGAGCGTCGGCCATGGTGAGGGCGTTCCGGTCCAAGGTTTCGGCGGCGCCGAGCAGAGTGGCAGCACGCACGTACTCGGCGTGTGAAACCGCCGTCCAAGCCAAGCCGTCGAAAGCGGAAGCGAGCCAGACGCAGCGGCCGAATCGCGAGAACCGTTCGACGGCACAGCGCAGGAAGATGTCCGCGGTGTCGGCATGGCCGCTGCGCCACTGCGCGATCCCGGCACACCAGTCGGCGAGTCCGCCGAGCAGCTGCGGCCCGTGTTCGGCGGTACATGCGATCAAACGATCTACTAATGGTCTGCTCGCCGGATCGTTCATGACGACGGCGCACACGATGGCGAGGGACAGACTGTCCATCTCGATTGTCGGCTGAGCGGATCGCCGTGCGAGATCCGCGGCGGCGACGGCGGATTCCAACGCGTGCGCTACGTCGGCATCCACTACCGCGACCATGGCGTGGTCCAGCGCCAACTCCGGCAGTAGGTCGGCTTCTCCGAGATCCGCGGTGAGCGCGCGGCATTCGTCGATCAGCCGGACCGCTTCGGCGCGTTGGGACAGCATCGCAGCGACCGAGGCGGCCACCGCCAGACCTCGTGCGCGCGCTGTGCTCGGGTCCGGATTGCGTGCCAAGGCTTCGGTGAGCCAGCCCATCCCTTCCGAGAGGTGGCGATTGTGCTCCCAGAACGGCCGCAACGCCGCCGCCATCTCGAGCGCCCACACCGGGTGGTGGTGATCCAACGCATACCGCAGCGCCGCACGCACATTCGGGTGCTCGTCGGTGATCGCCCGGAACCAATCGAGGTCACCACGACCGCCGTAATCGATGTGCCCGCGCAGCGCGACGTCACGGTAGTAGCGCAGATGCCGCGTACGGGTGTGTTGCTCGGCTCCACGGTCGGACAGGCGACGACGCCCGAATTGGCGCAGGGGTTCCAACATCGAATACCGGCCGGTGTCGCGATGCAAGGTCAGCACCGACTTGTCGACCAGGCCGATCAGTGCGCTCAGCAGCGTCGCTCCGGGCACGGGCTCACTGACGGCATCGGCGGCGTCGAGAGCGAAAGCGCCGGCGAAGACCGAAAGCTGTTCCCACACTCGCTGTTCGGCGGGCTCGCAGAGGTCGTAGCTCCAGCGGACAGCGGCTTCGAGAGTGCGCTGGCGCTGAGGCGCGGTCCGCGGCCCGGTGGTCAGCAACTCCAACGTATCGTCGAGCAGAGCCAGCACCTGCGCCGGTGTGAGGGCTCGCAGCCGCAGCGCCACCAACTCCACGGCCAAGGGAATTCCGTCCACACGCACGCAGATGGCCGCCAGCGTGGCGCGATCCGGTCCCGTGACCGCCAGTCCAGGGGCCGCCGCGGTAGCTCGGTCGATCAGCAGCGACACGGCGTCGCCGTCGCCGGTGCCGTCGTGCACGGACAGCGGCGGCACATCGAAGACCCGCTCACCGGGAACACCGATCACCTGGCGACTGGTCGCCACGATGCGGACATCGGTGGTCGCGCTGACGATTCGCGTCACCAGGTCCGCGCAGGCCGGTATCAGATGCTCGCAATTGTCGAGGACGAGCACGAGTCGCCGGCCGGTGAGGAACTCCGTGAGCCGCGTCGAAGGCACGACGGCGTCGTCACGGAGTTCGAGTGTCTCGGCGACAGCGACGGCGACCAGAGCCGGGTCACGGACCTCGGCCAATTCCACCAGCCACACGCCATCGGGGAAGGCCCGCACGACGGCGGCGCCCAGTTCCCGGGCCAGTCGTGACTTCCCGACGCCGCCCGGGCCGGTCAATGTCAGCACGCGCGTGGTCTGCAACAGCGATCTCGCGGCGGCCAACTCGGCGCGGCGGCCGACGAAACTCGTCACCTCGACCGGCAGGTTACCTCGCGCGCGCCGTGTCACCGCCTCCTCCTGACCCGGTCGGCCCAGGCTGTGACGCTCGGGGTCAACCGATGAACGAGCCGCCGCCGTCGGCCATGATGGTGCATCCGGTGACGAATCCGGCGTCGGGGCCTGCGAGGAACACCACGGCCCGGCCGACATCGTGCTCGGCGTCGCCGTCGCGTGGAATGGACAGCTGATTCATCGCCCAGTCCAGCTCCTCGGGATGAGTCGCGTAGTACTGCTTGGCCGCCGGGGAGAGCACGAACGGGCACACGGCGTTGACGTTGACGCCCTTGCGTCCCCATTCGCGTGCGGCAGTGCGGGTCAGTCCGCCGACCGCTGCCTTGGCGGGTACGTAGGCGCCGAAACCGACGATGCCTTCCACCTCCGAACCCGACCGGATATTGATGACGCGGCCACCGCCCTGCAGGAAGGGGAAGGCGGCGCGCATGAAGTACGCCGTCGCCATCGGGCCGGTGCGGTAGGACAATTCGATGTCCTCATCGGTGAGTTCCTCGATCGGCACACCGAACTTCGTCGCCATCGCGTTGTTGACCAGGATGTCGACGCCGCCGAACGTGTCGACCGTGTGGAGCACGGCCGCGTCGACCTGAGCCGAATCACGGATATCGCAGACGATCGCCGTGGCCGTCCCGCCGCGGTTCTCGATCTGGGTCACGGTGTCCTTGGCGGTGTCCTGGTTCAGATCCACCACCGCGACCTTGGCGCCCTCGGCGGCCAAGGCGAGCGCGATCCCCTGCCCCACCCCCTGTCCGGCACCAGTGACGATTGCTGATTTATCCTGTAGTACACCCATTTTTATTCGCCTTCCGTCGGGTCTTTCAACGCTGTTGTGCGTACGGGTCTCGTCTCGATCCATCGGATGCTCCAGGCGCGGTGCGTGATTCGCCGCTGCCCGTCGTCGCGCCGGTAGGTGTCGGGGTCGGGCGCGACGGTCACGGCTCGAGCTCCAGCCGCTGCGCGCAGGCGGTGAGCTCGGCCAGCGCGACGTCGAGATCGGAGGTGGGCGAGGGCGCGAGCATGACGCGATCGGCACCGAGTTCGGCGAGCGCGTGGGCGCGCTCCGGCGTGATCCGCGAAACCATATGTCCCAGCGTCAGTTCCAACCGGCGCGGATCGCGTCCGCACGATTCCGCCTCCGCATGCATGGCGTCCACGAGCCGATGCAGCCGATCGCCGCTGACCCCCAGCGGTTGCAGTCCTGCGCCATAGCGGCCCGCGCGGCGGGCCGCGGCCATGCTGTGACCGCCGAAGTGCAGGGGAATGCCGTCGGCGCGTGCAGGTTTCGGGTAGCTGAAGGCCTTCTCGAAGGCGAAGAACTCGCCGCTGTGGTCGGCCGGGCCCGCACTCCACAGTTTGTCGAGCACCTCGAGCTGTTCGTCCGCGCGCCGACCACGGCTATCGAAATCCACGCCGCATGCCTGAATTTCCTCGGCCATCCAGCCCATTCCGACGCACAGCCGCAACCGTCCCCCGGACAGGGCGTCCACCGTCGCGGCCCGCTTGGCCAGCACCACCGGATGATGATTCGGCAGCACCAGCACCCCGGTCGCCAATCCGATCCTGCTGGTGCGCCCGGCCAGGAACGCCAGCAGGTCCAACGGATCCGGAATCGGGCAGTCGTCGCCCAATTCCATCTTCCCCGAGCTGTCGTAGGGATAGGTGCTGCGGTAACCACCGATCACCACCGTGTGCTCGATCGCCACGAGCGATTCGAATCCACATGCCTCGGCATGCTGGGCGAACCCCGCGATCCATCCGGGGTCAGCGCAACGAGTAGAAGCGGGGGGCAGCAGCACAGCGAATTTCATACCTCGATGCTGGACGCGACATCGAACGCGGCGCGACCACCTTTCCCGGTGACCGAGACCACATCGGCCTTTTAATCCGTATGAGACACAAGCTGGTTCACAGTCGAGATCACTACGGAGGAATCACCGCATGGGCAAGGCACTGGCAGGCAAAACCGCACTGATCATGGGCGGCGCGGGCGGCATCGGCGGCGCCGCCGCCCGGGCCCTGCTCGCCGACGGCGCCTCGATCACCTTGTTCAGCCGCGACGAAACCAAGCTCGCCGCCTTCGCTGCCGAACTGACCCCACAGACATCGGCCGACGCCACCGTTTCCTACGTCGCCGGTGACGCCCAATGCGAACCCGATGTCGAGGCCGCCGTCGCCCACGCGAGTCACGATGGCGCGCTCGACATCTGTGTCAGCACGGTGGGCCGCGGCCACACCGTGCCGCTGCTGCTCAACGACGCCGACCGATTCACCGACGAACTGCGCGTCAACATCACCACCGCGTTCATCGCCATCAAATACTGTGTGCCGGCCATGGTCGAAGCCGGCGGTGGCTCACTGGTCTTCACCTCCTCGGTGATCGCCCGACAGTCCTACCCCTACATGTCCGGCTACTGCGCCGGCAAGGCCGGTCTCGAGGGCCTGGTCCGCGCCGCGGCCGACGAAATCGGCCACCTCGGCGTCCGAATCAACTGCGTACGACCGGGATTGGTGCGTGCTCCCGGCAACCCCAAAACCGGGGCCCTGTTCGAAGGCGACCGCGAACAACTCTTCCTCGAACAAACCCCGCTGGGCCGCACCGGAACTCCCCACGACATCGGCGCCGCCATCCGTTACCTCGCCGGCCCCGAATCCGGCTGGGTCACCGGCACCAGCCTGAACATCGACGGCGGCGCTCACCTGCGCCGCTCACCCGACATGACATCCCTGCTGCGCGACACCCTCGGTAACCCCACCGTCGACTCCCTGCTCGCCGGTCGAATTCCTCAGCGCCGATGATCGAACGGCACACCAAGAGATTTCATCGCCGGTTCCCGCCCCGAAGGGTCAGGGCGATATCGACGATCATGTCCTCCTGGCCGCCGACCAACCCCCGCCGCCCGGCCTCCATGAGCAAGGTGCGGGCATCGATGCCGTATCGCTCGCCGGCGGTCTCGGCGTGACGCAGGAAGCTGGAGTACACCCCGGCGTAGCCCAGGGTCAGTGTTTCCCGGTCCACCCGCACCGGCCGGTCCTGCAGCGGGCGGACGAGATCGTCGGCGGCGTCCTGCAGGGCGAACAGGTCGCAGCCGTGCCGCCACTCGAGCAGGTCCGCGACCGCGATGAACGCCTCGATCGGCGTATTCCCGGCGCCCGCACCGTGTCCGGCGAGCGAGGCGTCGACGCGGACGGCGCCGTGCTCGACGGCGGTGACGGAGTTGGCGACCGAGAGCGAGAGGTTCTCGTGGGCGTGGATGCCGATCTCGGTCCCCTCGTCGAGCACTTCACGGTAGGCGCGGACGCGTTCACGCACATCCTCCATCGTGAGCCTGCCACCGGAATCGGTGACGTAGACGCAGTGCGCGCCGTAGCTTTCCATCAGCTTCGCCTGCGCGGCGAGTTCCGGCGCGGGCGCCATGTGGCTCATCATCAGGAACCCCGCGACATCCATCCCCAGCGCGCGGGCGGACGAAATATGCTGGGCCGCAACGTCTGCCTCCGTGCAGTGCGTGGCAATGCGCACCGATCGGACGCCGAGGTCGTGGGCGCGGCGCAGATCGTCGACCGTGCCCACGCCGGGCAGCAGCAGGGTCGTCAGCCGCGCACGGTGCACGGTCGCGGCGGCCGCCTCGAGCCATTGCCAGTCGCTGTGCGAGCCCGGACCGTAGTTGACCGATCCGCCCGCGAGCCCGTCGCCGTGGGCGACCTCGATGGCGTCCACACCCGCCGCGTCGAGCGCGGCGACGATCCGCCCGACGTCCGCGGGCGCGATCCGATGCCGGACCGCGTGCATGCCGTCGCGCAGGGTGACGTCCTGGATATGGAGAGGCGTCGGGCTCATCGGGCATTCTCCTGCTGCGACTGCGCGATTCGCTCCGCGACCTGGACGGCCGCCGAGGTCATGATGTCGAGGTTCCCGGCGTAGGCCGGCAGATGGTCCGCGGCCCCCTCGACCTCGAGGAACACCGAGACGCGATGGGTCGGCATCGCGCGCGTCCCGTCCGCCAGCAGGGTGTGCACCGGCTCACCGGACGGAATCGGATCGATCTGAACGTCCTGTTTGAGGCGATACCCGGGCACATAGGCCGCGACCGCTTCGACCATCACCCCGATCGACGCCCGAATCCGTTCGTGGCTAGCGGGGTCGGGGGCGTCCACCAGGCAATAGACCGTGTCGCGCATGATCAGCGGCGGTTCGGCCGGATTGAGGATGATCACCGCTTTCCCGCGCTCGGCACCGCCGACGGCGTGGATCGCGTGCGAGGTGGTTTCGGTGAACTCGTCGATATTGGCCCGGGTGCCCGGCCCCGCGGACCGGGACGCGATCGAGGCGACGATCTCGGCGTACGCGACGCGCACCACCCGCGACACGGCGGCCACGATCGGAATCGTGGCCTGCCCACCGCAGGTCACCATGTTCACGTTCGGGGCTTCGAGATGATCGTCGAGGTTGACCGCGGGCACGACGAACGGCCCGATCGCGGCCGGCGTCAGATCGATCATGCGTTTACCCGAAGGTGCGAGCCGAGTGTGGTTGTACTCGTGCGCCTTCGCGGACGTCGCGTCGAAGACGATGTCGATCTCGCCGAAACCGGGCATGCGCAGCAGCCTGTCGACACCCTCGTGGGTCGTCGGGACATCCAGGGCCGCCGCCCGCGCGAGCCCGTCGGACTCCGGATCGATGCCGACCATGGCGGCGGGCTCGAGGAACGGGGAGCGCCGCAGGATCTTGACCATCAGGTCGGTTCCGATGTTCCCGGATCCGATGATCGCGACCTTGGTACGAACAGTGTTGTCGTTCAATCGATTACCTTTCAGACGAAGGACGCCGACACCCGGCCGAGTCCAGGGATGCGTACATCGACGACCGCGCCCGCGTGGACCGGCCGCATCGGCCCCAGCGCCCCGGACAGGATCACCTGCCCGGCCCGCAGCGGATCCCCGAAGGCCCGCGCCTGCCGAGCCAGCCACGACAGTGCGTGCAGCGGGTCACCCAGACACGCCGCCCCGGTTCCGGCCGACACCGGCTCGCCGTCGATCTCCATGCTCATGGTCACCGCGGCCGGTTCCAGCCCATCGAGGGTGACGCGCTCCTCGCCCAGCACGAACACACCGCTGGACGCGTTGTCGGCGACGGTGTCGGCAATCGAGACGTCCCAGTCGATGATTCGGCTGTCGACGATCTCGACCGCGGCCGCCGCGGCGCCGACGGCCCGGCGGCATTGCGCATCGTCGAGCGGCCCGTCGGCGAGATCGTCGGCGAGGAAGAAGGCGATCTCCGCTTCCACCCGCGGCTGCAGCAGCCGCTCCATCGGAATCGCATCGCCGTGCCCGAAAGCCATGTCGAAGAACAGCACTCCGAAATCGGGCTGGTCCACGCCGAGCTGCTGCTGGACCGCCGCCGAGGTCGCGCCGATCTTGCGGCCGACCACCTCGGCTCCCGCACCGACCCGGAAGGCATTGAAACGCTGCTGGATTCGGTAGGCGGTGTGTACATCGCCCGGGTCGATCAGATCGCGCAGGGGCGCGCAGGGCCGGACGGTCAGTGCGGCTTCGGCCAGGCGTAGCGCCGCGGCGTCGACGATCGATTCGCCGACCGGCGGTACACCGGGCCGGACAACTGATGACACGACATTCTCCTTTCGTGTCGTACTGTGAGGGCGGCGTCAGTCCACCTCGGCCATAGCGGCCCGCGCAGTAAATCCGGTCCGGTGAGTGGACCGGTCGCAGGAAAATGAGGCATTCTCAATGACTTCGAGCCCCACAACGACTTCGAGCCCCACAACTTCCAGCCTCGACCCTCGCTCGGTGCTCGGCCGGATCGTGCTGATCCTCGACGCGTTCGAGGTCGGCGATCGGGCCGTCGGCCTGTCCGAGCTGGCGCGGCGGACCGGCCTGCCGAAGGCGACCGTGCACCGCATGTGCCAGGACCTGGTCGCCGCGCGCCTGCTCACCCCGTCGCCGCCGGGATACAGCCTGGGCCGCGGGCTGTTCGAACTCGGCTTGCGCGCCTCCGTCGAGCACACGCTGCTCGAGGTCGCCGCCCCCTTCATGCAGGACCTGTACACGCGGACCCGCGAAACCGTGCACCTCGGCGTGCCGGACGGCGACGAGGTCGTCTACCTCAGCAAGATCGGCGGCCATCGCCAGGCGCCGGCGCCGTCGCGGATCGGCGGTCGAATGCCGTTGTACTGCACGGCGATCGGCAGGGTCCTGCTCGCCCATGACGAACCCGCGACCGTCGACCGCGTCCTGTCCGGCCGCCTGGTCCGGCGCACGCCGCGCACCCTCGTCGGTCCGGGCCTGCTGCGCGCCCAGCTCGACCGCGTCCGGGCAGAGGGCGTCGCCTTCGAGTACGAAGAGTCCTCGACCGGCATCGCCTGCATCGCCGCCCCCGTTCTCGACGCCGACGGCCGCCCCCTGGCGGCGGTCTCGATCACCGGCCCCACCTCGCGATTCCGCCCCGGCGAACACGTCGGCCCGGTCCGCGCCGCTGCGGTCGGTGTGGAATCCGCGCTGGCGCAACGGGTGTCGTCGAACTCCCGCTGACGTCTCCCCCACCCCTTGACGCCCCGCCGCGTCCGGATCTATCGTTCGATCAATCAATCAATTGATCAATCGAACGACCGGAAGGGGCCGAGTACATGCCGCAGAGCGTTGCCGACCGTCACGTCATCCGAACGCGCGTGGTCGAGGTCGGCGGAATTCCGACCAAGGTCCTCGTGGCGGGATCCGGGCGACCCGTCGTGTTGCTGCACGGTTCGGGCCCGGGAGTCTCGGCGCAGGCGAACTGGTCCAGCCTGATCGGGCAGCTCGCCCGCGACTTCCAGGTGATCGCACCCGATATCGCCGGCTTCGGTGACTCGATCGGGCCCGCGGGCACCACGTACGGGATCAAGCTCTGGGTACGGCAGCTCGTCGAGCTGCTCGACGCGCTCGCGCTACCCTCGGCGACATTGCTGGGCAACAGTTTCGGCGGCGGGCTGGCGTTGGCCGCCACGCTGCGGCACCCGGAGCGCGTCGACGGCTTGGTCCTGCTGGGCACCCCGGTGGGCACCTTCGAGATGACCGAGGGCCTGCGATCGGGCTGGCACTACGAACCCGACGAAGCCGAAATGCGCCGCATCCTGCGGATATTCGCGCACGATCCCGCACTGGTCACCGACGATATGGTCCGCGAGCGGTACCGGGCCAGCGCGCGTCCGGGCGCGCAGGACGCCTTCCGCCGCCTCATGCCCGAGCCCGGTCCCGAGGGCACGCCGGTCAAGGGCGTACCGGAGGAATCACTGCGCACCATCACCCAGCCGACGCTGATCCTGCACGGGCGTGAGGATCGAGTCATCCCGGTCGAACTCGCCTGGCGGGCCGCACGTCACATCCCCAACGCCGACCTGAAGGTGTTCTCCCGGTGCGGCCATTGGGTGCAGCTGGAGCGAACCGGCGAATTCCTTCGCGAGGTACGCGATTTCCTCGGCAGGCTGTCATGAGCCGATCCGGAATGGACAAGGCGCTCTACGACATCGTGGCCGCCAGGCAGGCCCGCGAGGGCTTCCTCGCGGACAGCTCCGGATTTCTCGACCGGTACCGGCTCGACCCCGACGAGCGTGCGGCCGTGGGCGGCATCGACCTGCCGGCGCTGCGCGACCACGGCGCGAATCCCATGTTGCTGTGGGGGATCTGGACGACCTTCGGCGATCGCAGCCTGTCCGGCTATCTGGCCGAACTCCAAGGCGGCCGGACGCTCTCGACCCGGAAGGACCGCAAGAATGGCTGAGCTGGTGGGCGGCTTCCTCGTGCCGCACGACCCGATGGTCCTCACCGACCCCGACGCGCCGGCGGAGTCGGTCCGCGTGCGCATCTCGCAGGCATACGACGAAGTGGCAAGGCGGGTAGCCGATCTCGACGCCACGACATTGATCGTCATCGGCACCGACCACTATCTGCTCTTCGGCCCCGGCTGCCTGCCGCAGGCGCTGATCGGCAGCGGGGATGTCGACGGACCGCTGGAACGGCTGCCGGGCATGCGCAGACGGCAGTTCCCGGACAACAAGGCCCTGGCGCGCCATCTGGTGGGCCACGGACATCGCACCGGAATCGATTGGGCGGTAGCCGATTCGCTGACCGTCGACCATTCGATCGCCATCCCGTATTTCCGGATCGGGGCCGACGCCGAGCTCCCGGTGGTGCCGATCTATCTGGCCTGCGGCGTCGAGCCGCTGCTGCCACTGCGGCGGGCCGCGCAGATCGGGCAGAACCTGAGGGCCGCCGTGGACAGCTGGGACGCGGACGAGCGGGTCGTCGTCATCGGCAGCGGCGGCATCAGCCACTGGGTCGGCACCGACGACATGGGCCGAGTGAACGAACAATTCGACCGCATGATCCTCGACCTCGTGGTCGCCGGTGATGTGGAGACCCTGGCCTCGTTCACCGATGACTACATTCTCGAGCACGGCGGCAATGGCGGCCTGGAGATCCGGAACTTCCTCGCCGCGATGACCGCGGTCGGGCCGTGCACCGGCACTGTCATCGCCTATGAGGCTGTGCCGGAATGGATTACCGGCCTCGGCTTCGCCGAACTCGTCCCGAACCCGGCCGCGGAACGGATCCCGTCATGACCACCGGCACCGCGGACGCGTGCGATCTGGGGCCGGTGGACGCGCTCGACGGCCGGGACATGGTCCGCATGACACCGGACGGATGGCCGCCGCTGCTGGTCTACCGCGTCGACGGCGAAATCTACGTGACCGCCGATACCTGCACCCACGCCACCGCCTCGCTGGCCGAAGGCGAACTGGAGGGGCACACGATCGTCTGCCCGGTGCACTGGGCCGAATTCGATATCCGCACCGGCCGGGCGCTGTGCTTTCCCGCTACCCGGGCCCTGGAGACCTATGCGGTCCGGGTCGAGGACGGCCGGATCCGCGTGCACCGGACGAGCGACAAGGGAAGTGACGAACTATGAGTCGATCGATCTCGGTCGATCCGCGTCTGTTGGACCAGGGCCGGCTGCCCCGCCACATCTTCTGGTCCGAGGAGACCTACCAGCTCGAGCTCGAGCGGATCTTCGCCCGCGCCTGGATGTTCATCGCACACGAAAGCCAACTCCCCCAGCCGGGTTCGTTCCTCACGACCAGGATCGGCGAGGACGAGGTCATCGTCGTCCGCAATCGCGACGGCCGGGTCGGGGCGTTCCTCAACAGCTGCCCGCACCGCGGAAACCGCGTCTGCTCGGCGGAAGTCGGGGTCGCCCGCGGATTCGTGTGCAACTACCACGGGTGGTCCTTCGGCCTGGACGGGTCACTGCGCGGCATGCACGAATCGGGCGCCTACGACCGCGAACCGACCTTCGACCGTTCGGCGCTGGGCCTGACTCCGGTGGCGCAGATCGACAGCTACAAGGGCTTGCTGTTCGCGACCTTCGACCCGAGCGCTCCCCCGCTCACCGAATTCCTCGGCGATTTCACGTTCTACCTGGATGTCATGCTCGACAACGACCCGGGCGGCACCGAATTCGCGGGCGGCTGCATCTCCTCGATCCTGGGCTGCAACTGGAAGATCGCCGCCGAGAACTTCGCCGGCGACGCGCTGCACGCCGGATGGACCCACGCGTCGGGGGCCGAGGCGATGCTGGGCGGGCCGGTGGCCACCCTCGGCGACGAGGCCAATGAGAGCTATCACGTCAATGTCAACGGCCACTGCTGGGAATTCAACCTCGACGGTGTCGGCAACGCCGCCACGCTCGGCGACAAACGCATCGTGAACTACCTGCGCGAGCAACGCGGCGCGTTCGAGGCCCGGCTCGGGGCGACCCGGGCGAAGATGGTGGGGTCGGTCGGCTCGGCCAATGTCTTCCCCAACTTCTCGTTCCTGCCCGGCCAGAACACCTTCCGCACCTGGCAGCCGCTCGGCCCGCACCGGACCGAGCTGCGCACCTGGGTGCTGGTGAACCGCAATGCGCCGCAAGAGGTCAAGGACGCCTGGAAGAAGGGCGCGATGCTGACCTTCTCCCCCTCCGGCGTCTTCGAAATGGACGACGGCGAGAACTGGGAAGGCTCGACGCACAGCAATCGCGGATTCGTGACCCGCCAGCAGCCGCTGCATTACGGCCTCGGCCTGGACAGCCGGGTGGATCACCCCGAACTGCCCGGCAATGTCTACCGCGGGCAGATCAACGACGCCAATCAACGCGCGTTCTACCGCCAGTGGTCGAAGATGATGACCTCGACCGGCTGGGACGAACTCCTGGACAAGAGGGCCTCGCGATGACACCGACCGCTGACCCCAGACCGGCCGAAACCGTCGACACCGGGCGCTATTTCGAAGTCGTGGCATTCGCCGCGCGGGAAGCGCGACTGCTCGACGAAGAACGCTATCCCGAATGGCTGGCCTTGTTCACCGAGGACGCGACGTACTGGGTGCCCGGCATCGAGAACCGCGGCCGCCACGACCATTCCGGCACCCACGCACCACACCGCATGGCGTACTTCGACGACACCGTCGCCGATCTCCGGCACCGGGTGGACCGATTCACCGCGCCGACGGCGTGGGCCGAGGACCCGGCGACCCGGCACCTGCATGTCATCTCCAATATCGAGGTCGAATCATGCGAGGTGCCAGGCGAACTGACCGTGCGCTCGGTCTTCGTGAACTACCGCGGCCAAGGCGGCACCGACTCGGCGATTCTGTACGGCCGGCGGATCGATCGTCTGCGACGCGTCGACGGGCGCCTGCGCATCGCGGCGCGAAAGGTCGTGCTGAGTCACGCCACCTTGCCCGCCAAGAACATCAACACCTTCTTCTGAGGACGTTTCCGATGGGACGAATGGATGGTCGGGTCGCCCTCGTCACCGGCGGCGGCGACGGCATCGGCAGGGCCGTGGTCGAACGGTACGTACACGAGGGCGCGAAAGTCGTTGTGCTGGAGCGGGACAAGCGGCTCGCCGATGCGGTGCGCGACCGGCATCTCGGCCGGGTCGCCACCGTCATCGGCGATGCGCGCGATCCTGCCACGCACGTCGCGGCCACCGAATGCGCGCTCGACATGTTCGGACGCCTGGACACCTATGTGGGAAATGTCGGGGTCTACGACTTCGGCACCAAGCTCGACGACCTGGAACTCGCGCGATTGCCCGACGACTTCCACGCGCTCTTCGCCACCAATGTGCTGGGCTACCTGCTCGGAGTCCGGGCGGCGAGCTCCGCGTTGCGCGACAACCGAGGCTCGATCATTCTCACCAGCTCCTCGAGCGGATCCTACGCCGGCGGCGGCGGTGCGCTGTATGTGGCGTCCAAGCACGCGGTGGTCGGGCTCGTGCGGCAACTGGCCTACGAATTCGCACCGGATGTGCGCGTCAACGGCATCGCCCCCGGGGCCACCCGCACCGGCCTGACCGGCGTCGGGGCCCTCGGCGGCGACCGTCGCCTGCGGGACGAGACGCGACTGCTCGACGCGATCGCGCGGACGATACCGCTGGGATTCATCAGCGAGCCGGAACACCATGCGGGTCTTTATGTTTCGCTGGCCTGCCCCGCGGACACCGGGTTCGTCACCGGCGCGGTCTTTCCCAGCGACGGCGGACTGGAGGTGCGTGGACGGCGGCCGGCCGCACGCCCGGCCCGAGAGGAGAAACCATGAGTACGAAGCCGGACAGCGTGGTCGTCGTGGGCGGTGGTCTGGCCGGGCACACCGCGGCGGTCACCCTGCGCTCCTGCGGATTCCACGGTCGGCTCACGCTGATCACGCAGGAGCCGGCCGCGCCCTATGACCGGCCGCCGCTGTCGAAGGAACTGTTGTCGGGGCAGGCGCTGACGCCGACGCTGAGCCCCGATCTCGCCGATCTCGAGGTCCAGGTTCACACCGACACCGTCGCGGTCGGTATCCGTGCCGGCGAAATCCTCACCACGGCAGGCAGATTCCCGTTCGAGGCGGCCCTGCTGGCGCCCGGGCTGAAGGCTCGGCGACTGCCGAGCGGCCCCGGCGCGGCACCCGCACGGGGCCTGCGCACCCTGGCCGATGCAGTCGGCCTGCGTACCGAGCTGGTCGCGGGCCAGCGTGTTCTGATCGTCGGCGCGGGCCTGATCGGTGCGGAGGTCGCGACAGCGGCCGCCGCCGCGGGCTGCCGAGTCTCCGTGATCGGCCCCGACCTCGGCCCCGCCCTGGCCGCGGTTCCCGACGCGGTCCTGGCGGAGATCCGGGGGTGGTACGACGAATGTGGCATCCGGCTGACGACCGGTGTGCGGGTCCTCGAAACCACCTCCACCGGAGTGCTTCTCAGCGACTCCGGCCATCGTGCCGCGGATGTGGTGATCGCCGCGATCGGCGGGTCACCGGCGACCTCCTGGCTGGACGCCTCGGTGGTCGCGCTCGATCCGGCCGGGTTCATCACCGTGGACGAACACCTGTGCACCGGCCTGCCCGGCGTCTACGCGGCCGGCGACGCGGTCGCCTGGCGCTCGTCCCGATACGGATGCGACATGCACCTCGAACACTGGCACCACGCGGCGGACTCCGCGCACGTGGCTGCTCGCAACATCCTCGGCGCCAACGAATCCTACGATCCGTTGCCCTACTTCTGGTCGCACCAGCTCGGCCACGGCCTGCACTACATCGGCCGCCACGGCCGGGCCGATGCGGTCGAGATCCGCACCGACACACGCTCCGGGCGGGCGGTGACCTGGACCCGCGGCGGGCGGCCCACGGCGATGCTGGCGATCGACGCTGCGCATCTGGCACGGCGCGCCCGCCGGGAGCTCGAGGCGGCGGATCGACCGGAAATGGGGGTGGCACGATGACATCCGGAAGTCGACGGTTCGACGCACTCCTGGCCTCGCTGCAGATCCCGGTCATGGCGGCCCCGATGTTCCTGGTCTCCGGGACCGAAATGGTGACCGCCGCAGCGCGTTCCGGGGTCGTCGGCACCTTTCCCGCCGCCAACGCGCGCACCATCGACGACCTGAGCGCCATGATCGCCGGCATCACCGAGGGCGTCGACGGAGGCGCATGGGGTGTCAATCTCATCGTGCACCGCACCTACGATCGGCTCGACACCGAACTGGCGCTGCTGCGCGAGGCCGCACCGGACCTGGTGATCACCGCGCTCGGCACCCCACAGCGCGCGCTCGAGGCCGTACATGGTTGGGGTGGTTTGATTTTCGCCGATATCAACACACCCGAACAGGCCCGGCGGGCCATTGCCGCGGGCGCTGACGGCCTCGCCGCCGTCTGCTCGGGGGCCGGCGGGCACACGGGGAGATACAGCCCGTTCGCGCTGATCGCCGCGATCCGGGAGTTCTGGGACGGACCGCTGATCGCCGGTGGCGCGGTGTCCTCGGGCGCGGGCATTCTCGCCATGCGCGTTCTGGGCGCCGACCTCGTCACCGTCGGCACCCGGCTGCTCGCGACCGCCGAGAGTCGCGCGGCCGACGGACACCGCCGGATGGTGATCGACGCGACGATTGCGGACATCACCACCTCGGACAGTGTGACCGGGGTGCCCGCGAACTGGCTCACCGAGAGCCTGCACCGCCACCGGCCGGCCGGTGGTCCGACCGGCATCGACTTCTCCGGCGTTGTCGCCGATTCCAAGGCCTGGCGGGACGTGTGGTCGGCCGGTGAGGGCGTCGGAGCGGTCCGTGCGACGGAATCGGTCGCCGAGGTCGTCTCCGCGCTCGCCGCCGAATACGATGCGGCGCTGGCATCGATCGCGCGGTGATCACCGTGCGAGAACGTCGACAAGACTCGTTACTGGAGGTTGTGGTGGCCGCTGTGACTACCGAGGAGACGGCCGGCCCGGACCGGGAGCCGTCGGCCAGCGTGGTCGAATGCCTGCGCCGGGCGATGGCCGAGTCGCCCGATCGCACAGCGATCGTGTGTGGCGACCGAACGCTGTCGTACGCGGAATTGGGCCGGGCGGCGGTGGGTTTGGCACGCCGATTGTCCGGCTCGGTCGTCGATGGGCGGCCGGTCGCGGTCCTCATGCCGAACGGGCCCGAACTGTCGGCCGCGATCTTCGCCGCCTGGCTGGCGGGCGCGCAGGTGGCGCTGATGAACCCCAATTTCACCGGCCGCGAACTGCGGCTGCTGCTCGAGCGGTCCGGTGCGAATGTCGTACTCGCCGCGGCCGGTGCCGCCGAAGTCGCCGCCGCGGCCGAGTCGCTCGGTCTCGAGCTCCTCCCGATCGGCACGGACGAACTGACCCTCGACTCGTGGTGCCACGACGAGACACTCGTCATCGCCGAAGACCAACTGCCCGCATCGGATCGCCTGGCGACCATGATGTTCACCGGCGGCACCACCGGCGTGCCCAAGGGAGTCGATCACACCCACCACACCCTGATGCTCACCGTCCGCGGCATGGAGTCCTGCTGGCCGACCCGGCACGGCGCCGAGGTGTGGCTGAACGTGGCGCCGTCGTTCCATATCTGGGGCTTGCTGATGGGCATCCTCAACCCGGTCTACGGCCACGCGACAGTGGTGATTTCTCAGGGATTCAAACCCGACGCGGTGGCCACGGCGATCCGCGATCACCGGGTCACCGTCTTCGGCGGCGGCCCGGCCGAGATCTACGCCGGTCTGCTGTCGAGCGCGCACACCACTCGCGCGAACCTTTCCAGCCTGCGTGTCTGCCCCGGCGGCGGATCGAGATTCGCTGCCGCACTGCATGATCGCTGGCTGCGCCGGACCGGCGTGGAGATTCGCGAGGCCTTCGGGATGACCGAGCTCGCGCCGATCGCCTGCAATCGGTGGGACCTGCAGCCACGACCGGGTTCGGTCGGTGTGCCCGCCGTCTCGGTCGAAGTCCGGGTGGTCGATCTGGACGATCCGGGCCGGTTCGCGGCCGTCGGCGAATCCGGTGAGATACAGGTTCGAGCGCCCCATATGACCATCGGTTACCACGACCCGGCGCACGGGGACGGGGCCTTCGTCGACGGCTGGCTCAATACCGGGGATATCGGCCATCTCGACGAGGACGGCTATCTGTTCATCGTCGATCGCAAGAAGGACATGATCATCGTCGGCGGATTCAATGTCTATCCCCGCGAAATCGACGAGACGCTGTGCGCGTATCCGGGGATCGTCGAGGCCGCCACGGTGGGCGTGCCCGACGAGAGACGGGGCGAGCGTCCGGTGTCGTTCGTCGTCACCGACCGCGGCGCGATCCTGGAGGGGGCGGCGCTGGCCGACCATTGCGCGGCGAATCTGGCACCCTACAAACAACCTCGCGACATCCGGGTGGTGGAGCATTTGCCGAAAACGGCGGCGAACAAGATCGACGTGCCGGCGCTGCGCAAGATGGCGGCCGACGGTCCGCCGGATTCGCACGGCCCGCTCGCGGGCTAAATCGCACGGCCCGCTCGCGGGCTAAGCTGACGTGTTCGACTTCGGAGGAACTACTGCGGGAGGCCCACACGTGGCTGCGGCATTGCCGGCCGAGGGGGAATCGGCCTGGGAAGACAAGCGACGGCGCATCCTCGACGGCGCCGCGACCGTCTTCTCCTCCCGCGGGTACAGCAAGGGCACCACCAAGGAGATCGCGGCTCAGCTCGACCTGAGCCAGCCCTCGATCTACCACTACGTCGGTGCGAAGGCAGACCTGTTGCGCGAGATCGCATTACAGGTGGACCGAGACATGACGACCGCGCTGCACGACGGCCTGGCGGCGGGCAGCGATCCGGTCACCCAACTGCGGGCGATCATCACTCGATTCACCTACGCGGTGATCGCGAACCATCTCACCTTCGCGGTCTATCGCAGCGAGCAGCGCTGGCTGGAGCCGGCGGTCGCCGAGGAAGTCCAGCTCCACGAGCGCGAATTCGTCGCAACCGTTCGCGATGTGGTCGAAAAGATCCAGGCCCTCGGGCAGCTGCCGGATGCGCCGTCCTCGGTCTTGACCTTCGCGATTCTGAACATGGTCAGCGAAAGCCATCGCTGGTATCACCAGGACGGCTCGCTGGACCCGGCGTCGGTGGCCGACGCCTATTGCAAACTCATCGGGCTGCCGCCGGAGAGCGCGGACTGAATATTCCGCGGAACCTGCATGCCGGCGCGTGAAATCCCAGGTCACGACCCTTCCGATCCGGACAGTGCCCAGGCGCCGATACGCCTGCCACCGCCGCGATCTCGTGGAGTGTCGGACCGACCACGGCCGCGGGACCCGGATCGTCCTGGCCGCCGGCGCCGCCAGCTCCGGCGCGGATCATGGACAGGCACAACAGGTTCGGCGGGTCGCCGACCCGCTCGCCCTCGTGGATCCGATCGTCACACCCACCGGCCACCTCCGCGCCCCACGCCTGGACACCATCGACCAACTCCCGCCGATGAATGTCCTCGGCTCCCCGCACACTCCGTATGGGAACCCGCTCGGCCATCCGACCCTCGCCGTCCCGATCGGCCTGTCCAGCGCGCGGACGCCACCGTCGATGTCCATCACGGGCAGGCATTTCGACGAATCCTCGGTCCCGCGCGCCGGTGACGCCTACCAGCGACGCACCACCCATCACCTCGACGTCCCTACCGCCCTGAGGAAATGCGGGAAATGACAACGCGGTCCGATTTCCCGCAGGAAAATGACGCAATCGATGCCCTCGCCCGCTGTGTCGGCGAGCGCGCGGAGACGCTGCACAAGGTCTCCGAAACCCGCTGCGCCGAACCCGATCACCTAACCGAAAAGCGTTGTGGCTCCGAGTGCTCGGCGGCACGGTGGATGCCGCGCAGCAGCAGGGCGGCGGCGATCACCACCACGGGCGCGGGGGTCGGCTCGACCATGTAGGCGCACACCACGGCCCAGGCCAGCACCGTCCAGGCCAGGAAGGCCGGTGGAACGATGCCCTTCCGGTTCATCCACACCACCAGCACGCCGATGAGCGCCAGCGGCAGGCCGAAGCCGGCCGGGTTCGCCCAGAAGGACATCGCCCACGTGGTGTCCTCCCACCAGTGACCCCAGAGCCGTAGCGACAGCCAGTCCCCGACGTAGGCCGAGCTGGCCAGCAGCCCGACGGTGAGGTGCCCGGCGCCGATGAACGCGAGAATTCCGCCGGCCCATCCGATCATCTGATTCCCGCCCGACCGCTGCTGCATCGCAACCTCCCAGATCTATACGGCTCCGTACAACTCGCAGCGTATCCCCATGTATACGGGGCCGTATAGATGTTTGGAGTGTGGTGCGGGCCTCATTGCGAGGCCGGTGTCGAGGGCCGATCGAGCACGATCGCCGAGGCGCGAGCACGGACCTCGTCGCGGGTGCGGCCGTTGTGGTCGGCGGCGAGGAATTGGTTTCCGATGGCCAGGCAGAACGCGAGCAGACTGCGGGCCTCGATCTCGTCGGGGTCGGAGCAGAAGGTGCCGATCATCTCGCGGGCCAGCTTCATTCGCTCGTTGTCGACCCGGCGCAGTCGCGCGGCGACGGCCTCGTCGTGGCGTGCCCAGTTGCGAACCGCGAGGTCGACACCGAGCATCCGGTCACTGGACAGGGTCAATCGCCCGGCCAGAGCCATCTTGTCGCGGGGGTCGCTCACGCGTTGCACGGCCTCGAGCACCTCGTCGACGCTCTCACGCTCCCACGTGTCCAGCATCGCGGTCAGCAACGCGTCGCGGTCGGCGAAGTACCCGTAGAACCCGCCCTTCGTCACGCCGAGCGCCTTCGCCAGCACCTCGATGCGAACCGCGTCCACACCGCTGGCGGCCAGTGTCCGCAAGCCCTGCTCGATCCACGCCTCGCGTGGTGTGCGGGCTACCGCCATGCATGACTCCTCTCACACTTCCGCATCTATACGGAACCGTATAAACGGGTTTAACCTCCATGTTATACGTCGCCGTATATCAGTCGGTGCGCCCAGGGGCGAACCGACGACCGCCGGGAAGGACACCACGATGAGACTCCCTGTCACCGAGCACACCCGCCGCCCGTGGCGAATCCACGACATCGCTCCCGACTTCGCCGTCGAGGACGTCTGGGCTTTCCATACGCCCGGCGCCGGGCCGGACGATTTCCCCGTCATGCTCGCCGCACTGCGCGCGGCGGGCGGACCTTCGGGGCAGCCACTGCTCGGCCGGTTCCTGTTCGCGGTGCGCTGGCGGCTCGGCGACCTGTTCGGCTGGGACGAGCCCGGTCAGAGCCTCGGCTCCCGGGTCAGATCGCTGCGCCGGCAACTGCCCGACGACCTCAGCGAATGCCCAGCCGGAACCCCTCCGCCGAACACACCCTTCACGGGCGTCTACGAAATCGACAACGAATGCGCCCTGGAACTGGCGAACAAGACCGTCCACACCGTCTGCCACCTCAGCTGGGTACCAATCGACAACGGCGAGTACGAGTTACGAATGGCAGCCCTCGTCAAACCCAACGGCCTGTTCGGCTACCTCTACATGGCCGCAATCAAGCCCTTCCGCTACTACCTCGTCTACCCGGGGATGACCCGCCAATGGGAACGCGCCTGGCTCAACCGCACGCATCCGCACACCGAGTCGCTCTCAGGCAGCCGAGATCGATGATCAAGTGGGCTGGTTGGCTCATCACCGCGTGCGGAGTCGGGCACACGCTCGGCGCCTTGATGCAGACGGCCCCCCCACTACGCCGGGGAATGGTTCAGCTGGCTGAACCGCCAGGACATCGCTGTGTCGCACTGACAAACGAGCGTCCCACCAGAAAAGAACGACCTCTCTCTTCGAAAGGTATTGCGCGATGCCGGTTCTCAACATCCACACCCGCCTACTGCCCGTCCCCGCCGACCGTGTGGGCGAGCTCGTCGAGACCTACGGCAGCACCGGCGATCGGATCTGGCCGGGTGCGCCCTTCCCGATCGCGCGTCTGCACGGACCACTCGGCATCGGCGCGGTCGGCGGGCACGGCGGAGGCAGCTATACGGTCGTCGGCTACCAACCCAAGCGGTGGCTGCGTTTCGAATTCGCCCCCGGTGCCCTGACCGGCTTCCACGAATTCACCATCCGGCCCCTCGATGACGACACCACCGAGCTGCGGCACACCACGGTCATCCGCCTGGCCGGAGTGGCCAAGGTGATCTGGCCCGCGATGCTGCGGTGGCTGCACGACGACTGCCTGGAATCGCTGCTGGACCGCGCCGAACTCGAGCTCACCGGCTCGATTCGCAGACCCCACCGCATCAGCCGCTACAGCCTGTGGCTGATGCGCCTCGGCGTCATGCGCGACGACACTGCAACGACCGCCAGTTGAACAGGTGCAAACCCGCCGAAACACCTCGCGACGATTCGATATACCGGCCGCCGTGACCACGTGGTTGTCACGATCACGGACTTCCTCACCGCCGAGTTCACCGCGGTCGCCTCGCGTGAATCACTCGACCGCGACACGCTGCGAACGGCGGCTGCTGCCGGACCTCAGGGCTGGACCGAGGTATTCGGGACTTCATGCCCCCAGACAGCTCAGCGCCCGCATGGCCTCACGTTCGATGCGTGAGAGGTCGCAGAGGAGGGTACCCGCCTGTGCGAGGCACTGCGCATCGCCCGATTCACCAGCCTTCGTGATCAACGCGGCGACTTCGGTCCACAGGGGGGCCGCCCCGGTGTAGAGCCCGTGGCCGATACGCAGGTGGCTGCTGTCGAGCAGTTGGGTGCATTCGGCGAGAAAGTCGCGGTAGAAGTTGCGGAACAGGGCACCGCCGGTACCGGCCCTCTCCATCAAGACAGCAGCCTGCGGTAGGTCTCGCTGCGGGTTGTCGGTCCGTTGGAGCCATGTTCGCACCGACTGGCCGGCCTTCTCGATGCCTCGGTAACCGATATCGGCGGTAGGCGGGTTGAGGAACACGTTGGCACAGGCGGTGATAGCGGGAACGATCCGGCTGCGTGGGGAAGCCAGGTTCTTCACGACGGTGAGGGTGAAGGACCGGTGCTTGGCGGTCATCGGGCCGCGCGCGGCCCTGGCCTGGGCGAGGCTGATCAGGCTGGTGGACACCTTCCCGCCCTGCTGGTCGGTGTCCACTATGTACGCGTCGTGGTCGTCGTATCCGTACATGGCGACGACATGACCACCGAAGTGCACCTTCGACCCGAAGTAGTCCAGATAGTAGCTGTCGAGCTGCAATCCGACCGGACGGCCCGCGTCGAGGGAGGCGACCACGTTCGCCCAAGCCCGTCGGGGGGACGTGGTCTCTTGGACCAGGAGCTCTGGCCCAAGTTCGGTGACCAGGTTTCTGGTGAGCTCGAAAGACTTGACCCGTCCCCCGAGGAAGGGGAAACCCATGCTCTTGTTGTCCCAGTAGACGAAGGACAGACCGGAGCCGAGGCCGAAGAGCATCGGCTCGGACAGCTCGAGTCCTTGATGCCGCAGCAGCACTCCCAGGGCTGTGGTCTCACAATGGTGCATACCGCAGGCATCAACGTCTATCACCGTGGTCATGCCATGCCTTCCTCGACTCAGACGATCAGCCGCCTCATGAGTTCTTCCAACGGCGCCTTTGCAGGCCCGACGGGACAGGACTCACGCACGCGCGCTCGCGGGTGGCGCCCGCGCTCGGCGGGGACGGCGCTGTCATCATGATGGCCCCTCCCGTAGAGGGAGAGTCCAGCGCTGTAACCCGCTGGCCCGTGTTCGGTAAGCCGATCCGCCACCGGAACACCCGACAGCGCAGGTCGGGCACCAGGTCATGGGTGTTCCGTAGAGGTGTTCCACGAACCATCTCGCTGAGCCCCGTTCGATCGGTTCACACGCAACATGGCCGAAGCCGGAGAGATACCCACCGACCTGCGCAAACGTGACATGCTGTTCGGGCTCGGCCAGCTCGATCTACGACTGGCCCGACCCCTTCGGCACGCTGTTCCTGCGAACCCTGGCCATGGTCGCCGAATTCGAGGCCAACCTCAACCACCTACGCACCCGCGAGGGCATGGCCAAAGCCCGCGCGAAAGGCCGACTCGAGGGCAAACAACCGAAACTGCCTCTCGCAGCACGGAAAACGATCCACCGCCGCTACCGCGACCCCAATGACGACGCCAGCCCGGCCGACCTCGCCGACGAATATAGCGTCAGCCGGTCCACCATCCACCGCATCATCGGCGGGGACACGCCCCGTGCACAGTCACATTCTGGCGGATCATTTCGTAATGGTGGGAGCGCCGAAGCGCTGCCAGGCTGGCCGATATCGTAATCCCTTGCCTACCAGCATATTAGAAGCCTGAACGGAGCGTCTCGGGACCCTGTTGACACCGAACCTGGCTTTCTACGATGTCACCGAAGCGATCGACCCCGCCATTACCGAGATCACCGACCCTATTTTCGGAACCACCAAGGTCTTGGCTGCGGTGGTAGCTCGTACGATTCCGGTGACCCCCGCCGAACAAATTCCGCACGGTGAAATTTCAGTCTGCGAACGAGACGAACGGCACGGTGGTAGGCGGCGAAGCGCGCGCGTAGGTGCGGGTCAGATCGCTTGCGGCGCATCATCGTTGGATGGGTGACTACGACGACGTCAACGCGCACAACGCCGCCAAGGCTCGCGCTGCGGGCAGTTGGTCCGGGGCCTTTACGTCGCCCTGTTCGCCAGAGACGCGATGTGGCTGATCCGGCGTCGAGACATGGTCTGAGCGACAAGCGAATACCGACGACCGCTCATCCGCCGGGTGAGCGGTCGTCGGCTGTCGAGCCGTGTGCTCCGCCGAGGATGCCGTGCGCGACCCGGGCGAGCCCCGCCGCGATCTGTGTGGACCCCAGGCCGCGTCTCCGCTGCTGCTGATACACCTCGGCGGCGAGCGGGGCCAAGAGCGCATCTACCAGCGAATCCGGATCGGCCACACCGGCTTCCGTCAATAACGTCCGCACGTGCACTGCCCAGAATTGATAGGCCCCGGTCCCGAAGCGCATACCCCCGACCTCCGTGCCGAGCACCAGATTGGCGTGCGCGTCCAGCAATTCGACCATGGCGGCATAGAACGCGGCCAGCCGCTTCGCGGGCGGCGCGCCCGGCCCGAGCGGCGGCGCCCCGCGCAGCAGCCGTTCCTGCAATGCCCGTTCGTGCTCGTCGAGCAGCGCGACCGCGATCGACACCACGTCCGGATATCGCCGATACAGCGTCCCGCGCCCGACCCCGGCCGCCTTGGCGATGTCGTCCATGGTGACCGTGCGCGGGTCGCGGTCGGCGAACAGTCCCGCCGCGGCGGCGAGCACCTTGACTCGATTGCGGGCCGCGTCCGCACGCTCGACCGGCGCTGCCGCGGACGCGTCGTTCAGAAGCGGCAGACGGGGAGCATTCATGCAGCTCACTGTAACCTCCGCAGAATAAGTGGACAAGTTGTCCGGTTGAGCATTACCGTGACGGCGGTAAACGGACGCAATGTCCAGTTGATGGGAGATCTGCTGATGACCGCCTTGCTGCACCTTGACGCCAGCGCCCGCCGGAACTCGATCAGCCGTGGGCTGAGCGCCGCCTTCATCGAGGCCTGGCGCGCGGAGCACCCCGACGGTACGTACGTCCACCGCGACCTGACCGCCGACCCGATCCCGTTCATCGGCGAGGGCTGGACCGAACTGTGCGACCGCGTGCTCGCGCACGGCAGCACCGACCTCGACCGCCTCGGCGAGCTGGCCGATTCGCCTGCGCAGCAACAGGCCTGGGCGATCGCGGGCCCACTGCTGGCCGAGGCGCGCGCCGCCGACGTCATCCTCATCGCCACGCCGATGTACAACTATTCGATCCCGGCGAGCCTCAAAGCCTGGCTCGACCAGATCACCTTCCCCCGAATGTCGCTGGCCCCCAAACGGTTCGTGGTCGCCACCGCACGCGGCGGAAGCTACGGCCCGGGTGCCCCCAAGGCAGGCTACGACTACCAGGAGCGCTACCTGCGCGACTTCTTCGCCGGGCATTTCGCCGTCGAGGACTCGGTCTTCATCAACGCCGAACTCGCCAACTCGCGGCAGGACCCGGCCCTGACGCACCTGCGCGACCGGCACGAGGCGTCCTACGCCGCCGCGCTCGCGATGGCCCGTCGGCTCGGAAAGGAGTACTGAAATGAACTGGCTCGTCCTGGGTTTGGCCGGGATGGTCGAGATCGCGTGGTCGCAATCGATCAAGCCGACGCAGAATTTCACCAGGCCGCTGCCCACCCTGCTCTGCTTCGTGCTGGCGGCCGTCGCGGTGTACCTGCTGTCCTACGCCATGCGATCGCTGCCGGTCGGCACCGCCTACGCGATCTTCACCGGCATCGGCGCGGTCGGCGCTATCGGCCTCGGCATTGTGGTGCAGAAGGATCCGCTGAGCGTGAGCCGGGTGCTGGCGCTGTCCATGATCATCGGCGGCATCGTGCTGGCGCGCGTGACCAATCCGGGGTGATGACGGGGCGGGCCGCCATCGTGCTCGCGCATGGACGCGCGCGGCCAAGCCCGCCAACCCGTACTCGATGAAACGGCCTCGCCACTTACACACCGTCATCGCCGACACGCCCACCTCGGTCGCAACATGGGTGTTGAACGCACCCGGCTCGGCGCAGGCCAGCACGATCCGGCACCGCAACGCATACGCCTGCGTCGACGTCGCCGACCGCACACCCCGCACCAACTCCCGACGCCGAGCCTCGGTCACAACCAAATCCGGCGCCCGACCTCGGCCGCCCTCCTCGCCGCCGCCGAATCCTGCAAATGATCAACGTATTTCAGGCGCGGAACAATAGGCCCATCCCCCGCAGTCAGCTTTCGTGTCTACTTCGCGTACGAACCCTCGGTGAGACCGTCCTCGGCCGCTGTGGTCGGCTCCGATTCGATCAGTCAAACATATTGCGGCTCAACCACTTCTACAGCGACGGTGGGTTCGTTGGCCCTGCCGTCCGGCTGTTCGACCGCGATTGTGTCCGGGTCGGCCTCTACGCTCGGTCCGGCAGGCCGGTTCGATAACTCCAACCTGCGTTGACAATTGGGAGGGACGGGCGATGAGAGACGTTCGCGGGCAGGTCACGGAATTGTTCTGCACTGCCGCCGAGTTGCACGGTTGCACCGCGCGGGTGACCGCCGACGGCGAGGTGACGGTGACCGGCCCGGCCGGCACCACGGTCTACTACCTGGAGAACTTGGTACGCGAAGTCGCTGCGGCGCCACCGCAGGACTGGGCCGCGCTGGTCTCCGACCATCTCACTACCGGGCTGAGCCACGACGAGGTCAGCGATACCGAACCGCTCGAGGCGATGGAGTTCGCCGCGGTGCAGGCACTGGTACGCACTCGGCTGTACCCCGACAGCGCCCATGATCAAGTTGCGTGCGTCTGCCGATCGCTGGCCCCTGGACTGACCCAGCGCGTGGTGCTCGACGGTGTACACACCATCTCGCCGGTCACCTACCAGCTGCTGGCGAGATGGGATGTCGATGAAGATGATTTGTTCGCGCTCGGTGAGCAGAACACACGTACCGATGGGCCGCTGGATGTCGAGCGGGCCGACTTTCCCGAGGGCGCCCCGCCCTGGTTTCTGCTCAAAGGCAACGACTACACCAGCGCGCATGCGCTGTGGCTCGGCGACTATCCCGACGTCATCGGTCGCGCTGGTGCACTATTCACCGTTCCCGCCGAACTCAGCATTTATGCCGCCCCGATCGACGGTATCGACGTGCTCGAGGCTGGGGAGATCCTGGCCTCACTGGCTGTGCACCACTTCGCGAACGATCCATGGCCGACCAGTCCGCACCTGTACCGATGGCACGGCGGCCATATCGAGCTGGTCACCTACGTCCAGCCGGCCGACGAATCTCTCGAGCTGCACCCCACCGACGAGTTCCTGACCTTGCTGAACCAGCTCGCCATCTGAATCAGGGTTACGACAATCGATTGATCCGGACCTCGTGGCCTGGGCGCAGCGCGAGCCGCTGCGTCAGAACCGCGCCCTGTAAGGGTCTGCCTGGACCATGCCACCGGTGTCACCAACGGCCAATCGGCTCGCGGGCCGATCACCGGCACCTCGGTGCCGATCCGCCGGACCGAGGAAATGCCATCGAACCGAGACCAACACAGCTGGCCACCAAGCCGACTGGGACGACCTCAGCGACCGACTGCGGCGGCTGTTCGCCTCCCTCGCGACCGATCTGCTCAACGCCGCCGGGGTCACCTCCGGCCCGATCGCGGCCTGTACCTGCTCGAGCGCGAAGTGGGTCCGCAGATCGCCCACGCCGTGCAGGAGTTGTTCGCGCATGAGCGCCGCGGCACCACCTGGCGCGCCGGCGGGCCCGAGCCTGCCGCTTTCCGCTGCGACCTCGCCGAGGTTGGATCGAGGTCGCAGAAGCAATGCGCTTCCTAACAAAGATCAGCCCAGAGTTGACGAGCGATTCAGGCGGAGTGGGGAAGGTTCCGCAAGGCCTGGATCGCCTCGTCGACGGTGATCAGCTGCCGATCCGGGTGCTCGGTCGCGTCGAGTTGGTGATCGACCCATTCCCTCAGCAGGCTGGACACGTCGGTGCCGCGCGCCTTCGCCAGTGCGGTGAGCTTGTCCTTCTGTGTTTGCGAGAATCGGACCGTGGTCGGTATCAGCCCCGCCGACTCCACTTCGACGGCGTCCGGCACGGGCAGCTCGGACACCTCGGCGGGTTCGCTGCTGCGGACCAGCCGCCCGGCCAGGAAATCGCCCATCAGGTCGGCGTCGTCGGCCTGCGCGGTCAGTTCCTCGATTCGGCGTTCGATATTCATTGCTGTGCCTCCCAAACGGTGTATTCGGCGTTCTCGTCCACCTCGAGGGGCCGAGCTGCGTAGATCAACCAATCCCGGCGATCTACTTGGATCACCACCGCGGCGACGGCGCGGCCTTCGGCCGTGCGGCTGAAGATCTGGAGCACCCGGGCGTCGACCTTCGACTCGATTCGCTGCGGCCATCGCCGCGGATACGCCAAGGCCTGCATGACCTCGGCTTTCGTGACGTCGTGCAGATACACGGTCTCGGCAACGTCGTCGCGAAAGTGATAACCCACCCCTAGAGCATACAAGCGAATACGCCCGTGCGGGACTGCTCGAGACCGGGGGCTACCTCATCGTGGGCATTCAACGATTCCCTCGACTTCCCGTGCAGTAAACAGCGCGGCCAGTCGCATGACGACACGGTGGCACACACCGGAGCGGTGTGTAAGCATCGTCGCGATGATCGAACACCGGGAAAGCCATGCGTTACAAGCGATGACAGTGTCCTTCCGCCGGGGTGTCCGTGCTGACGACGATGCGGTGGACCGGATCGATGGATCGTTCACCACCGACACCATCGTCGATGTTCGAGACACGGACGAGGGGTTCGTGCTCTGCGAGGTTGCGGTGTCTCCGCCGATCGTCAAACACTTCCCAGACGATGCGGACAACGAAGAGGGTGAACCGGTCCGATTCGTCGCCATCGATCCGCAAGGCCACATCTGCGGGTCCATCGACGTCGTCTATGTGGAATGGAACCGGCGCCTGACCATCACCGATATCAAAATCGTCCCGACCCGTCGGGGCCGGGGTCTGGGCCGCAGGCTGGTCGACCTCGCCGCCGCGCATGGGTGCGAACTGGGTGCCCGCACATTGTGGCTCGAGGTCACCAACATCAACGCGCCTGCCATCCGCGCGTACCGCCGTATGGGATTCACCTTCTGCGGGCTCGACACATCGCTGTATCGCGGGACGCCCTCCGAAGGGGAGATCGCGATCTTCATGAGCAAGGATCTGACCGGCAACGGGTCATAGACCAAAATCGGCAGCAGCGCGTATCGGCCACGAACGGAGTTGTTTGTGGCACAGAAGAAGTCGCGTCAGTTCAGCCCGGTGTTCCGAGAAGCGGCGGCACGTGAGGTGGTCGAGAAGTCTCGGCTGGTCGCTGATGTCGCGCGCGATTGTGGGGTGACCGATCAGACGATCCGGAACTGGGTGAAACAGTTCCAGCGCACGAACTCGGCAGCGGACACCGGTTTGTCGATGCCGGAACATGCCCGGTTGAAGGAATTGGAGCGCCGTGTCCGGGAATTGGAAGACGAGAACCGCTTCCTGGGAAAGGACTCAGGGCGGCTTCGCGGCCCTGAGCGGAGGCTGAAATCGTGTGCGGTTCTTGCGTTCCGGCGTGATTGCGAAGGGGCTGCTGTAGGGGTGCGTGTCACGGCCGACCCCGAACGCTTTGCGGTGCTGTGAGCCCGGTGGGAAAGGTGGTGGTGGAGGCAGGGCGGTTCTCGCCCTTCGCGGGGTCCGTGGATTGTTGCCCCGAGCATGTGTAGGAAATTCCTGTAGTCTTCCGTCTCCCCGTGATGCGCACCCTGTCAACGGATTTCACTCGAGCGGGAGAGGTGGTCGCGGTGGAGGTCGTGCATGCGCGGTGCGCGGGTATCGACTTTCGAAGAAGGACGCGAAGGTGTGCGTACGGGTGCAGGGCGCGGGCCGGGCGGGCGACGCAGACGACGGTGACGACCTGAGGTCCGACGAGCAGCCAGATCCTCGCGCTGCGCGAGCATTTGATCGCCGAGCAGGTCACCTGCGTGGTGATGGAGTCCACGGGCGATTACTGGAAGCCGTTCTACTACTGCTCGAAGACGGATTGAACGGTGCCCGCCCTGGCCGAGGCCCTGACCGGGCGTTTCACCGCTCATCACGGATATCTGGTCGGAATGAATCTGAACCTTGTCGATGCCGCCACAGCGGCGATCGCCGATCTCGACGCCAGGATCGCTCAGGCGTTGGGGCCGACGTTGACCGCCGCCGTAGAGGGCTCTCAGTGAAACAGCTGTACCTCATCCTCACCCTCGGACACCGACGATCGACCTACCCGGCACACGCCAAGATCACCGCCAAGCTCGAATCAAGCCCGAACACGGGCCGAGCGCGCTCGCGCCTGTGTCGACCCTCTGTGGTGCGGCCTGGACGTGAGCGCGCGTGCCTGGTGGTCAGCGCATGAGGCCACGCAGCAGCCGTACGTAACGGCTCCAGTGAGCCGGGCGGGTCACCGCGCCCGAACAGGCCAGTTCGGCGCGGTCCAGGCTGTCCTCCAGGCAGGCGTCATGGAGGGGGCGGAAGATGAGCGGCCAGGTGAGGCGCGCTGGGCCGCGGGCGGCCATGGCGAGGGTGTGGCGCAGTAGCGTGTGCTCCTCGTCGACGGCCAGGGCGGCGTATTCGTGGAATCCGTGGAAGCCGCGCGGCCCGCTGAAGGTGAAGCGCACCCATTGCGAGGGGACATGTGCGGCGACGGTGTAGCGGACCGGGCCGTGCCCGCCGATCGCCCCGGTTGCCAGGGGGCGGTCGAACGCCATCGACGGCCAGCTGCCCTGGGGCCATAGCTTGTCGTCACTGCTCGCCAGGGTGTCTATCAGCGCTCCCACCTCGCTTCGCTTCGCGGCCAGCAGGCGCTCGTGCACGTTGTAGACGCCCATGCGTCCTCCTCCGGTTCTTTTTAGAGGGTTATCTCTAATATTGTGGAGATTACTCTCTAGTTCATGGCAAGACCACCCCGCTTCGATGTGAAGCAGCTCCTCGACGCCGCCGTGCGACTGGCCGCCGCAGGGGGCCCGGCCGCGGTGACGATGTCCGCGGTCGCCATGGAGGTGGGCGCCCCGAGCGGTTCGGTGTACCACCGGTTCGCCGGACGGGTCGCGCTGCTCGCCGAGGTGTGGCTGCGGACGGTCGAGAGCTTCCAGGAGGGCTACTTCAAGGCCCTCGAAGCAGGCGTCGACGCGCGGCAGGCGGGGTGTGCGGCGGCACGCCATGTCGTCGCCTGGAGTCGCGCCCACCCGGAGGAGGCCGCTCTCCTCCTCTACGGCGCCGAGGACTTCGGGCGCGCCGACTGGCCCGAGGAACACCTCCAGCGGGCGGACCGCGGCAACCAGCGCGTGCGCGCCTCCCTCGACTCCCTCGCCACTGCCCTGGGCGCCGAAGGCCAGCAGGCCACCGAGCGAGTCGCGCTCGCCGTGATCGACCTGCCCCTCTCACTGGTCCGCCGCCACCTCCGGGCTGGCGACCCCCTCCCCGCCCACGCCGAGGACCTCGCCGAGGAGTGCACCGCCGCACTGCTCGGCTCGCTTCCTGCGGCGTCGGCGTCTGCGCCAACGGCTCCAACCGCAGGCCGAAGAACTGCCCCATGGCCATCGAGCGGGGCAGAGTCGCGTGACGACTGAGCACGTTCATCCGTACTGAGCACTTCACGACACCGCGAGGCACGGCGCTACCGCGAGAACGGCCAGCGCCCACAACTCGTCCGGCACCAGCCGGCGCGACAACTCATCGACCACGGCCGGACATCATGCCGCGCAACCGAATACGACACGCGGCAAACGAATCACGACGACGTGAGACACGGTCTTAGGCGCATTGGGGATGTCGGAATTCGGCTCTGAAGCCACGGCGATCATGTCCTCGTCCAAGGGCAGCCTGTTATCGGGCCATATGTCGATCCATCCTGGCTTGAACGGAACGAAGGACTGCAACCAGATCCTGCCCACCGGCTTCACCGCAGGCAGCCCCCGAGAAGCCCTCGATTGCGCCTACGACCTCTACCTCGGGCACTGACCCCCGAGGGACTTACGGGCAGCACCCTTTCAGTCGGCGCGGCGGTCGCGCGATCAGAAGCGGTAGCGCAGGATTCGATTGCCCTGTCTGGAGATCCAGGTATTGTGCGCGCACAGGCGAGTGAAGGCGCGCAAGGGTTGCGGGTACTTCGCAATGTCGGGTGAATTCACCAGGAGCAGTTCTTCGGTGAGGGTGAGGCGGGCGCCCCAGGATTCCGGCTCATGGGGATCATCGATACCGCCGCCGGACGAGCGGGCGCCCAATGCTTTGAACGTGGGGCTGAAATTGCCGAGCTTCAGCACCAGTCGGGTGTAGGCGTTGAAGGCGAACTCGCCGTGGGCGAAATGCGCGGTGAGCGCCCGCGACAGATCTCGATACTCCTCGCCGGAGAGGAAGGCCATCAAACCGTCGGCCACGATCATGGTGGGCCTGTCGGCGGGAATGGCGTGCATCCAGTCCGGTGCGGTCAGATCGGCCGGGATGGTGTGGGACGCCGCGGGCAGGAAGCGCTCACGGATGGCGATGACCTCGGGAAAGTCGATGTCGTACCAGTCGACCCCTGCGGGCGGGTCGCAGCGTAGCACCCGTGGATCCACTCCACAGCCGAGGTCGAGCACCACGGCGTCCGGGTGCTGAGCGAGGTAGGAGCGGACCAGCTCGTCGAGAGTTCTGGTGCGGCAAGCCAGATCGAGCACCAGACTGCCGCTCACCTGCTGGCGACCGAAGTCGTAGTCGATGTTCTCGGCGATCTCCGCGGACACGGTGTCGCCGAGGATCGGATTGCGCGCCGCACAGTCCAGTGCTCGCAAGTACAGGGTCAGGAACAGTGACTCCTGCGCCGGGGTGAGGCTGCTGAACGTTGTTTCCATAACCGAACGCTATGTTGCGTTTCCGCAGGCGGCAATAGAAAACCGCCAGTACCGAGCATGTTCGTTGCAACGATAATGAGTGGAAAGAAGCAGTGTGCCGCGTTGCGTCGAGCCGAAAGAGGTGTGGCTGTGAGGAAAGGCCGTCTCACATCGCACGACCGCCAGGAGATCGCCGCGGGACTGTCCGCCGGCCTGGGGTACGCGGAGATCGCGCGGCGACTACAGCGCCCGACCTCCACGGTCAGCCGAGAGGTGAACCGCAATGGCGGACACAATCGGTACCGCCCCGACGTGGCGAGTCGAGCGGCGACGCTGCGAGCCAAGAGGCGACGGGAAACGATGCCGGACTACCCGCCACCAGATTCCGACGCCCACCGTTATGGACGAGATCCGGCGGCGGTGAGCGAATTCCAGGACCGGTTCGCCGCCATGATGTTGGAGACCGGCTTCCCGCGCATGATGGCACGGGTGTTGATCTGTTTGTACACCAGCGATGCCGACGACCTCACCGCCGCCGAACTCGCCCACCGCCTGCGGGTCAGCCCCGCGTCGATCTCCAAGGCGATCGGGCATCTCGAACGACTGGGCTTTGTCCGCCGCCGACGCGGGGACCGGCCTCGGCGCGAGCGATACAGCATCGACGCCGACGTGTGGGACATTGTCTGGCGCAAACAGGCTGAGTCCCTGGCCATCTGGGCGGGTATTGTCCGGGCGGGCGCCGAGGTCTATCGCCCGGACACTCCAACCGGAGTACGCCTGCAACTGATGAGCCGATTCCTCGAGTTCCACCACCGGGAAATGATCGAGGCCACCGAGCGCTGGAGACGGCCCTCCAAGTAGCAGACCGGTGCTCGAGGTACTTCCGTGTGTAGTCCAGGGCCGGAGCTTTCGATACGCACCCTCCGGATCCGCTGCTCAGGAACTTCGCTTGCTCTTGACGTTCATGGTCTCCCCGTGCCGCCCATGGACGGCGAAAACGATCTTGACGCACGAATTGTGAACTGCCACAAAGACTCTGTACAAGCAACACGACACCGAAACCCGTGGTCCAGATGGTGAGTGCGCTCGGACGCACCACACCGCCGGCGAAGACGACCGCATCCGGCCGGACCTCGGTCACCGTGCTGTCCTCGACCACCGTGACATCGTGGCGGGACAGCCACTTCACGACCTAGCGGCGACCCGGTGCACTCAGTGACGGCATCAGGTCTCCATCGCACACCAGCGTGACCGCATGTCCTTGCTCGGCCAGTTCAGCGGCTGTCTCGATGTGGGCGCGGCGGGTGGTGGCAGCGGCGTCTTCATGCGGGCAGAGGTTTGCGGCCGGTAATGATCAGAATCAGGTCTTTGGCCGGCAGCTTCACCTCGCGGCCCTCTCCGATGGCGACATCGGCGTCGGAAGCCACCAGACGCGTACCGCCAAGATTGACGCCGAAGTACTCGAGATTGCGCGCTGCGGCATTACTGAGGACGAGGGCTACCCGGTCCGGTGGCGGCGCGGGGAGCCCCAACGGTTCGGTGATGTCGAGGCCGTGGATCACATCATGGCTGAGCGCGCCGGCGACGCCACCACCGGGCGGGCGCCACGGGTGGTTGATGTTGGCGCTGAAGACATTGAGCAGGTCGGCATCGGTCATGGCTTGTGTGTCCTGATGTGCCGCACGGTCGGCGTAGCGATCGAAGGAGAATCTCGCCCGCACCAGGCCGACCAGCATCGGTAGCGGCTTGGTCCGGTAGGGCATCGTCATATGGGCGACGACTTCTCGCACGCGCCATCCCCGGCACAGCGAATCGGCTCCCCACTGGTCAGGCGTCAGGTCGGCGAGCAGGGCTGCTATGCGCTCGCGTTCAGCGAACGTCTCGGTCTCGATGTCGTCGTGTGGGCGGGGTGTGGGCATCGAAGGGGTTCCTTTCGATCGGTTCGTGCCTTGCACCCACTTGTACGACGGCCGCCACCGGAACTCATCGGTCAGCCGAGAAATTGTCCACACGGTCGGGAAGCC